>NMUI01000140.1 GCA_002221445.1 Phenylobacterium zucineum
CGTCTAAAGGGAACAGGCTCTAGGTTACCTCATCAAACCAGGGGATCCACATGGCGGACGCCACGGACATTGACGGCCTATCCTTCGAGCAGGCCCTTGCCGAACTGGAACGCATTGTCGGGCAGTTGGAGTCCGGACAAGCGCCTTTGGAAGCTTCCATCACCCTCTATGAACGGGGCGCTCTGCTCAAGGCGCACTGCGAGAGCCGTCTGGAGGCCGCCCGGCTGCGTGTGGAAAAATCGTTGTCGGGACCGGCGGCGTTCCGGGTATTGAGCCTGCCGAGTTTAACTGATGTCGGCGGAGGTCGCCCGGCGGATCGCCGAAACCGCCGATCTGGTTACCGTGGCCTTGGATCAGTTGCTGCCCCGAGCTGAGGGGCCGGAGGCCCGGCTGACCGAGGCCATGCGATATGCGGTCTTGGGGGGCGGTAAGCGGCTGCGGCCGTTTTTGCGATCGAGACCGGGCGGCTGTTTGACTTGGACCCGAAGTCCGTCCTGCGCGCGGCCTGCGCGGTGGAATGCGTTCATGCCTATAGTCTGGTCCACGATGATCTGCCGGCCATGGACGATGACGATGTCCGCCATGGTCAGCCGACGGTTCACAAGGCCTATGATGAAGCGACCGCCATCTTGGTCGGCGATGGGCTACAGGCCGTCGCCTTTGAAATTCTGGCTGATCCGGAGACTCATCCTGACGGCAGGATTCGGGCCGATCTGGTGGTCCGGCTGGCCATTGCGGCCGGCGCGCGCGGCATGTGCGGCGGTCAGATGATCGACCTTTTGGGGGTGCGCGATGACCTGGGTGCGGTGGCGCGTATGCAGAGGCTTAAAACCGGTGCCCTCATCGCCGTCTCATTCGAACTGCCTTTGATCATGGCTCATGCGGCAGAGGCCGAGCGCCACGCCCTTATGGGGTTTGCCCAGGATCTGGGCCTTGCCTATCAGATTGTCGATGATCTGTTAGACGCGGAGGGTGACGACCTTGTTCTCGGCAAGAAGGCGGGTAAGGACGCGGAAAAGGGCAAGGCCAATTATGTAACCTTGCTGGGTATCAGTGATGCGCGGCAAAGGTTGCAATTGCTCATCGCGCAAACCAAGGCTCACCTGGACCCCTTCGGACACAGCGCGGATTTCCTGAGGGACAGTGTCGATTTCGTGTTAGATCGCACCGCCTGAAGCCTTTGTTTTTTAATTCGCCTGGATCATGCCTCCGCACACACCCCTGCTTGATACGGTCGCCCTACCGGCGGACACCCGTAGCTTTACCCTTCCCCAGTTGCGGCAACTGGCCGATGAGTTGCGGGCCGAGACGATTGATGCGGTGTCCCAGACGGGTGGACACCTGGGGGCGGGTCTGGGCGTGGTCGAACTGACCGTGGCCCTGCATCATGTCTATAAGACGCCGCAGGACATTCTGATCTGGGATGTCGGGCATCAGGCCTATCCTCATAAAATTCTCACCGGACGACGCAATCGAATTCGGACCCTTCGTCAGGGTGGCGGATTGTCGGGTTTTACCCGTCGCTCGGAAAGCGAATACGACCCCTTCGGCGCGGCGCACGCCGGAACCTCGATCTCAGCGGCCCTGGGCTTTTGCGCGGCCCGGGATGCGGCGGGAAGATCAAACGCGGTGGTGGCCGTTATCGGTGATGGTTCAATGAGTTCGGGCATGGCCTACGAGGCTATGAACAATGCCGCCGAAACCACCGGTCAGCTCACGGTCATCCTCAATGACAATGATATGTCTATTGCCCCGCCTGTGGGCGGCATGAGCGCCTATATGGCTCGCCTCGTGTCCGGCGACGGTTATCGTCAGATTCGTAAAATCGGACGTTCCATGGCCGGTGCCCTGCCCAAGCCGCTGATGGAGGTTGCCCGCAAGGCCGAGGAATTTGCACGGGGCATGGTCACCGGTGGCACCTTCTTTGAAGAGCTGGGTTTCTATTATGTGGGGCCGATTGACGGCCACGACATGGACGCTCTGGTGGCGATCTTGAAGAATGTGCGGGACATGAAGGACAAGCCGGTCCTGGTCCACGTGGTGACGCAGAAGGGCAAGGGCTATCAACCCGCCGAAGCTGCTGCTGACAAGTTGCATGCCGTAGCCAAGTTCGATGTGGTCACCGGCCAGCAGGCCAAGGGACAGACCGCTGCACCGCAATACACCAGGGTGTTTGCCCAGGAATTGATACGCCAAGCCGAGCGGGATTCGAAAATTGTCGCCGTGACCGCCGCCATGCCCTCGGGCACCGGCCTTGATTTGTTCGGGGCGGCCTTTCCGGACCGAACCTTTGATGTCGGCATTGCCGAGCAGCACGCCGTTACCTTCGCCGCCGGTCTGGCCGCCGATGGCATGAAACCCTTTGCCGCGATCTATTCCACCTTTCTGCA
>NMUI01000141.1 GCA_002221445.1 Phenylobacterium zucineum
TAACCGGTTCCCACTTATCGGAATGCACGCTAGCTGGCCTGCCGATGAGCCCGTGCTGCCGCCTGCTCAAGGGCCTTAGCGACGCCGTCGGGTACCTGGACTTCGGCAACCCCGATGTCAAAGTCTACCACAAACGGGGCCTTGTCGTCGCCAGCTTCGAAGGCCGTGCAGCCGATGACCGCCGCAATCCGTTCGCCGGCAGCCTTTGCCGCCTCATAGGTTGTGGCGGGAAGGGCGAGGGCGAAGACCTCATGGGAGAGCCGCGCGGCGGTGTCTTCAACCCGTACCAACCGACTAATCATGGACCCGATCTGCGGGATAGCCCGATCAAGCCAGATTGCCTTGCGCGCCTCAGCGATTTCAGGCCGATCCGCCACTTTCAATACACATACCGACAAGGGCCGATTCCTAAGGCGCGCACTTTGTGCCAACCGCTGGAGGTGTTGTGCGAACAGGGTCGCGGTGAAAAGTCCAGTCGCCGGATCCATGAGCCCTGAACTACGGGCTTTTTCCAAAGCTTTGCGAATCGCCGACTGACGGCGGAAACTTCGCGCCAGTTCAATAACCCGCCTAGCCGTTTCGATCTCAGGGGTTTCAGGCGAGGCAATATCCGAAACGCCGCGATGATAGGCTTCGCTTAGGGTCAGATAGCTCTCACTGCGCATGTAGAGCAGGGCGGGTGTGTGATAAAGACGGGTGTTCCGGCGCATTCCTGCGGCAATAGACAGGGCTTCCTGACTGTTTTCGCCCGCCCACAGGACAACCGCGTCAAAGGGGCGCTCATGCAGGTAATCGAAGGCGGTATAAGCTGTAAAGGCCCCGACAACCTCAGCTCCCGTCTGTGACAGGGCATTGGACAGAGCCAGAAACTGTGGAGTCGGCTCACCAATGGCCAAGACTCGAAACAAGCTGGTGTCTGCCTCCGGATCATCAAGCGGCCTGCCGTGATCGGCGAAGGTCTCCCGACGCAGGTCGAACTCTTCCTCGGAAATCGCTGTGCGAACCACGGCTTCTAGGCGCAGGGCGGCCTGGGCAGGGTGTACAGGTGCCGTCAGGGTCAGATCAAAACCAAGGGCGGGGTTCTCCGGTCGGGGATCGCCAATGGCAATGACCGGCAAATGGCGCGGGGCACAGGCTGCGCGCAAACGCCGGGCAAGCGCAAAACCCTCGTCCCCGGTGCTGTTGAGATCGACGATTGCCGCTTCCACACCAAGATCGCCCAAGGCTGCAATCGCAGCATAGGGGCCCCGTGCCGTCACAGTCCGCCAGCCTAACCGGTCGAGCCCCTCCGACAGGGGACCTGCCAGGGAGTCATCCCGCGCAACGATAAGAACCCGCGCATGGACTCCGGCCACCATCCCTGAGAAATCCTTTGACTCGACACATATTGGGGTCCCGCGCGAAGACAGCGTGAATCAGGACATATCCACACTATACAGGCCAAAGGCCTTGCGACAGTGAGGCAATTCTCAGGCTTGGAGTTTACATCCATGGATCAGTTTCTCTCGGGTCAGACCGCCGTCATTACCGGAGCCTCTGGCGGACTTGGTGCCCACTTTGCCCGCCTTCTGGCCAAGGCCGGGGCCCAGGTCGCCGTGACCGCCAGACGGCTGGATAGGGTCGAGCGTCTGGCGGGTGAGATTGCCGCCACCGGCGGTCGAGCTATGGCGCTTGGCTTAGGCGTGGCCGATGCGGCATCAATTGCACAGGTCTTTGATGAGATCGAAGCGGGATTTGGACCCATCTCCATCCTTGTAAATAACGCCGGCATTGGGGGTGAAGGGCTTGCCCTTGATCTCAGCATTGAAGACTGGGACAGGACTTTCGACGTCAATGTCCGGGGAGTTTTCTTTGCGGCACAGGCCGCCGCGCGTCTGATGTTCGCCAACGACACGGCAGCGCAAGGTCAGGCGCGAATTGTCAATATTGCCTCGGTGGCAAGCCATACGGTGCTGCCGGGGCTCAGCGCATACAATGCCTCAAAAGCCGCGGTGGCTATGTTGACCAAGAGTCTTGCGCGGGAATGGACCCGCAAGGGGATTGCCGTAAATGCCTTGGCTCCAGGCTACATCCTCACCGACATAAACGCCGGCTGGTGGGAAACCGACGGCGGTCAAAAACAGCTGAAGGGTTTTCCGCGTCGCAGATTGATGCAAGCCGATGAGCTCAATGAGGCTTTTTATCTGCTCTGCGGCCCGGGCCAAGGCGATTTCAGGCACCCTGCTAACCGTTGATGACGGTCAGACCCTGCCCGGTGGGGGTTAACTGATCGGGTGTTTTTGCTGGGGCCTTGCCTGACCAAGGGGCAGGGGGCTTAGTCTGTTTCAAAATTCAGGGAGAATAACGATGGGCCAGGGTCCGCTTTCGGGTTTGAAGGTTATTGAATTCGCAGGCATTGGGCCGGGGCCGTTCTGTGGCATGTTGCTGTCAGACCTCGGCGCGGATGTGGTGAGGATTGATCGCAAGGGGCCGGGCCGGGCAAGTCCTGCGGACATCACCGCACGGGGGCGTCGCTCCGTCGCGTTGGATTTGAAAAATCCAGCCTCCATCGAGACCTGCCTGAAACTGATGGAGACAGCTGACGCGGTCTTTGAGGGGTTCCGCCCTGGGGTAATGGAACGCCTTGGCTTGGGGCCGGATCTTGCCTTGGCCCGCAATCCCAAGCTGGTTTATGGCCGTATGACGGGCTGGGGTCAGACCGGCCCCTATGCCAATGCGGCCGGCCACGACATGAACTATATTGCGATTACAGGCGCGCTTCACGCCATCGGGACCAAAGATAAGCCGATCCCGCCACTAAACCTGGTGGGCGATTTCGGCGGTGGAGCTCTCTATCTGGCTTTCGGTTTGCTGGCCGGGGTGATCAATGCCCGAGCCACGGGGCAGGGGCAGGTTATCGACTGCGCCATGAGTGATGGTGCGGCCTCATTGATGGCCATGTTCTATGGCTTTAAGGCGTCGGGCATGTGGAAGGAGGAGCGCCGCGCCAATCTGCTGGATGGCGGCGCGCACTTCTACGACACCTATCAGTGTTCGGATGGGAAGTGGGTCTCCATCGGATCCATTGAGCCGCAATTTTACGCTCTGCTGTTGGAGAAAACCGGGATCAAAGACTCCGCCTTTGCCGCCCAGATGGATCGCAGCAGTTGGGATGATCTCCGGGCCAAGCTGGGGGCTGTCATCGCCACGAAAACCCGTGATGAGTGGTGCGCGCTGATGGAGGCCACAGACGTCTGTTTCGCCCCGGTCCTGGATCTGGATGAGGCCCCAAAACACGCCCACAACCAAGCCCGCCAAACATTTGTTGAAGTGTCAGGGGTGGTTCAGCCCGCACCGGTACCACGGTTCTCTGCAACTCCGGGGCAGATTCAAGGTCCACCGCCCGCCATCGGGGCGCACGATACCGAAGCTCTCTCAGACTGGGGTTTTTCCGCTTCCGAACTTGACGCGCTGAGGGACTCTGGAGCGCTCGCTTAGGGATCTGGAGGCAGTATTCTGCTGAGCCGTGTCGCTCGCAAGAACACGCTACTGTTTGAACCACGGCAACACACTGTTTCGGCTTTTGACCGCTTGTTAAGTCAAGGAGTCATGCGCACCTTGCGCCTATGAACCATCCCCCCGAGTCTCGGTCGGAAAACGCCCGTGTTTGGTCTCCCGTCACCGTCCTGATATTGAGCGGCAAGATATTCGGACGCGCTCTGACCCGGCTGTGGGGGCGAGATGTCATGCTCTATGTGGGCGGTGTATCATTCTTCATCATGCTGGCCGTTTTCCCGGCCGTTGCTATTCTGGTTGGCGTCTACAGCCTATTGACCGATCCCAGTGAAGCCTCCCGACAGGCAACACTATTGGCAAAGCTGATGCCGGAGGTCACCCGGGGTCTTTTCCAAGAGGAATTGTCTCGTCTCGGACGGACACCGCTCCAGGCGGTTTCAACCCAGAGTGGTCTGGCTGTGATCATCGGTGGATACGCCGCCCATCGTGGTTTCAAGGCCCTTCTTGCCGGACTATCCTTTATCCACGGCGAAGAGCAGCCCCACGGCTTTTTTGGGTTTAACCTGATGGCGTTGATTGTTTTGGTAGCAGCGTTTTTCCTGCTCAGCGTCTTGTCGGCCGCATTTCTGTCCCTACGCTTTCTGGCCGCGGCTTTTGATGTACGACCCTTACGAGGCCTTCCTTGGCTGTTCAGTGAATGGACCTGGGCCAGTCTCGGCATCACTGTGGCTATGGGATTGATCTATCGGTACGCTATGTCGCGCAAACCGGTTGCCTGGATAGCCTCCATGGCGGGAGGGTCCGTTGCAGCTGGGCTTTGCTTGTTCATGTCGTGGGCATCGGCCTTTTATGTGGAACAGATTGCCCATCTGGGTGCGACCTATGGGTCGGTCACAGCTGTCGTTGTCTTGCTGATCTGGTTGTCTTGGAACGTCAATGCAGTGTTTTTTGGGGGCGCTTTAGCTACCGAAATTGAGATCGCGCGACATGTTCAACTTAGAGCCTGTTCCCTTTAGACCGAAACGTCTAAAGGGAACAGGCT
>NMUI01000142.1 GCA_002221445.1 Phenylobacterium zucineum
ACTGAGCGGAGGGCCGCTCCGATTTTTCCCTTCAACCGGGATTGTTCGATCTCCGCGGACTTAAGCGAGAGGAAGGAGCGTAGAGTGCAACGGTGTCTGCCGTGCAGACATTTGCGAACTTGACGTATGAGGTCCTGGCAGAACCGAGGGTGTTGGATCGCGCGGAGTGGGGTAGTGCGCCAGAACGAGGGGCCGTAGCCGGTTATGTCCATGAGTTGGTGGGGGACCGACGGGTCGTCCCACGTAAAGGACCGGACCGTTTCGACCCAGTTGGTGGTTATGCCTGCGATATCAGCGTCCATGAGGTCCTGCGTGGTCCACCGCCTATAGGACCGGTGGCCCCGGAGGTGTCCGTCGATGTTGACCAGCGCCGTCAGGTTGGCCTTAAGTGAGATGGCGACCGGGGACCACCCGTCGAATCGAGACCGTCCATGCGAGAGTGAAGCGCGGCGTGGAGGGCGGAGGAGGTCCCTGGTGATTGACGCCGAGAGAGTGGAGAGAGTGAGTAAGGCGGCCCCCGCGTGGTGTGGGTCCCCCGCTTCCAAGGTGGGGAGGTGAGTCAGGAGCTGGGCCTGGTATGCTGCTACCAGGGCGGGGTTTTGTCCGTCCAGGTCCGGCGCCCGTGTGGGGGGCCGTGGGAGGAGTCCCTCTGTGGTAAGAGCGGGTGTGTGCGTCCAGAGGCTTAGCGCAAGGACGACGGGGCGATGGTCTGAGATGGAGCTGAAGAAGGACCCGGTGTAGACGCCTGCCCGGACGATATGACCCAGGCACGCCTGCGAGAGTAGGATGTGGTCGATGAGACTTGTGGGGGTGTTCCCCCTGTAGAAGGAGTGGATCGGGTCGTCGGGGGAGGAAAGGCTGGCGATAGGCGAGAGAAGGGAGGAACCTACCGCCCAGCGTCCCAGTCCTCGGATAGGCCCGTGGACGCCGTCCCAAGAGGCGTTGAAGTCCCCCGCCACCATCGAGAGATTGTGACGTGGGGGGCTCCCCGTCCTCCTTTGCCCTGGTGGCGCAGTGTCCGGGTCCGTATCTGGTCGAGCAGGTACTCGGAGGGGCACATGGTGATGTTCTGCGTGTGGAGCCAGGCCTGGGTTTTGTCCCATAGGCGGTTTGGGGATTCGCTGCCGGTCGAGTTGGGGCAGGGGAGGTAGGTGCCGAGGACTTGGATGTC
>NMUI01000143.1 GCA_002221445.1 Phenylobacterium zucineum
CTTATCGGAACGCACTCTAAGGGTGTTATCGGATCGGAACATGATCTAACTTTTTGAATTATACCATTTTATCTCTTTAGATGGGTCTATCAGAAGCGAAGAGACAATAGTTTTCATGTGCCCGTAGCTCAACTGGATAGAGCACCTGCCTTCTAAGCAGGGGGTTGCAGGTTCGAGCCCTGCCGGGCGCGCCAAGCCTTTTCCCGAACTGGGCCCAACCCGACATAATCTCAGGCCTTTGCCATATTTATCACGTGCATCTGCGTGAATTCTGCCAGGCCCTCTTCCCCAAGCTCATTCCCGATCCCGGAAAGCTTCGCACCGCCGAACGGGATGTTGGGGGCGAGTTCGGCATGTTTATTGATCCATACCGTTCCGGTATCCATGCGACCGGCCAGATCCATGGCAGCATCCAAATCCTTTGACCAGATAGATCCACCCAGGCCATAGGATGAGGCATTGGCCCGGGAGAGGGCATCCTCACCGTCCCTGATTTTAATAACCGGCAGAACAGGCCCGAACTGCTCTTCGTCAACCAGACGCGAGCCGTCGGTAATATCGCGGACAATAGTCGGTCTGATGAAATAGCCCTTGCCCTCGGCCCGACCGCCGCCAGCTATGATCTTGCCGTCCGATTTGGCGTCTTCGATCAGGCCCAGGACTTTTTCAAACTGAGTCTTATTTTGAAGCGGCCCCAGGGTCACGCCCTGTTGCAAGCCATCCCCCAGAACAGCCGCATCAGCCAGCTTGGCCAACTCGTCGCACATGGCGTCATATATGCTCTCATGGACATAGGCCCGCTTGATCGCGATACAGACCTGCCCTGAATTTTGAAACGCCCCGGCAAAGATCTTGGGCGCGGTTTCCTTGGGATCATTGCCGGCCAGGACAATGGCGGCATCATTGCCACCCAGCTCCAGGGTCACCCGTTTCAGGGCCTCCGCAGCCCCGGCCATGACCTTCTTGCCAGTCTCGGTAGAGCCGGTGAAGGAGACCTTGCGAATATCCGGGTGCGCAGTGATGGCGGCGCCAGATCATTGGCATCGGATATGACGTTTAAAACGCCCGGAGGTAGGAGATCCTTGACCAGTTCGGCGATCCGCAGGGTCGATAGCGGGGTGGTTGCGGCAGGTTTCAGGATCACGGTATTGCCGGCCAGAAGAGCGGCTGGAACCTTGAAGGCCATCAGGATCAGCGGGAAGTTCCAGGGCACAATGGCCGCGACGACGCCCAGCGGCCGTCGCCTGGACACCACCTTGCGGGTCGCTGAGTCTTCGATCACCTTTTCCGGCAGGTCCAGGCTCGAGAAATAGCGGAAGAAGGCGGCGCAACCATAGACTTCCCCCGTTGCGTCACCGATGGGTTTGCCCTGTTCCTGGGTCAGAAGGCGGGCCAGATTGGGTGCATCGCCCTGAATTGCGTCAGCCATGGCCAGCAGGGCTTTGCGACGCGCGTCCAGAGAGGTTGCACGCCAAGCCGGGAAGGCACGTTTGGCCGCCGCAACGGCCTTGTCCAGTTGGGCCATAGAGGCCCGCGGACTGGCCGACAACACCTCTTCATTAGCCGGATTGATCACCGACATTTCAGAGTCCCCGGCTTCGAGCTTGCCGTCGATCAACAGATGAAAGGGTCCCATGGTCGTCTCCCGATAGGTTGGTTTTGTTGATTTGGTCAGTTTGGGTGAAATCAAGCCGCCGCGTGCCATGCGGCGAAACCGGCTTCCAGGTCGGTAATCAAGTCAACCGGATCTTCAAGTCCGATATGGAGTCGAACCAGCGGCCCGCCATAGGACTTCAGAAACGATCTTGGCTCCAGTTGCGGGTCACAAGAGATAGCGAGGCTTTCAAATCCCCCCCACGAAAAACCAAGTCCGAAGACCTTCAGGGCGTCGAGAAAGGCTTCCACGGCCTTAGTCGAACAGGGGTGCAGCACAAAGCCAAACAGGCCGCAGGCTCCGGTGAAGTCTCGGGCCCAAAGGTCGTGGCCAGGGCTGCCGGGCAGGGCCGGGTGCAGGACCCGCTGGATCTCCGGCCTCTGTTCCAGCCAGGCTGCAATCTGCCGGGCGGCGACATCATGTCGCGCCAGCCGGGTCGGCAGGGTTCTAAGCCCTCGCAGCATTTGATAGGCGTCTTCCGGCGAGACAGCCCAGCCCAGGTTCAGCACGCCGTCGCTCAACTGGTTTGCAATCTCAGGAGCTCGCGCCGCCGCAGCGCCCATGAAAACATCAGAATGTCCGCCGACATATTTCGTGAGAGCCTGAACCGAAATGTCGACGCCATGATCCAAGGGCTTGTAATAATATCCTGCCCCCCAGGTATTATCGGCCAGGGTAAGGATACCGCGAGACCGGGCCAGGGCGGCCACGGCCGCCATATCCTGCATTTCAAAACTCAAAGAGCCTGGGCTTTCCATAACAATCAGGCGTACATTCGATGCGGCACCTGCGACGAGGTCTTCCGGGTTCAGGCTGGGATTGAAATAACGGGTTGTTACGCCGTAGTTGGCGAGCACCCTGTCGCAAAATCGCCGGGTCGGCTTATAGATATTGTCCGTTACCAGACTTCGTCTCCGGCCTTCAGCACCGCCAGCATAGCCCCGACGACGGCGGCTACGCCGGAGGGGTAAAGTTCGACCCTGATCGCGTTTTCCAGAGAGCACAGGGCATCCTTGAGCGCATCATGGGCCGCCAATCCCTGCCGACCATAGGTTATATAAACATCGTCCTCATAAAGCGCCGCGGCATTCGGCAGCAGGACCGTGGAGCCTTTCTGGATGACGGGTGCAACGGTTGTCGCTTTCGGCTTGCCGGAATCGGCATGGAGGCCTGCGTGGATCAGTCGCGTTTCTTCAGACATGCCGCTTGACGGGTCGCAATAAACACGGGCGAAACTGCCCCCGATACTTAGAGCCTCGCGGGGGGCCGGATCAAGGAGGCAAACATGCGCCAGCTGGCCGTTCTGCTCTTGGGGCTGACATTGGCCCTCAACGCCTGCGGTAGGCCCGATCCGATCGAAACACTTTCGCCCTCGCCGGGAAAGACCGAGATTCAAACCAGTAAACCGAGTTTGAGCCCAACCCTCCGGTCGGTCCGTAAGCGGGGCTATCTTATCTGCGGCGTAAATCCGGGCTTGGCGGGTTTTGCTATCCTGACACCCGAGGGCACTGGCGTGGCTTTGATGTAGACTTTTGCCGGGCTATAGCGGCAGCGACCCTTGGTGACGCAACGGCTGTGCGCTTCCTGCCGGTCTCAGTGGAAAATCGCTTTCGCGCCCTGGCCGCCGGGCAAATCGACGTTCTGGCGCGCAATACTTCATGGACCATGGAGCGGGACGCTGGCCTCGGCTTCGACTTTCCCGCGACCACCTATTATGACGGTCAGGGCTTTCTGGTGGCGAAGTCGCTCAATTTGACCAGCGCAGGTGAGCTGAGCCAGGCTCGGATCTGTGTTCAGGCCGGGACGGCAAGTCAGGCCAATCTGGCAGACTATTTCCGGGCTCGGGGCCTGACCTATCGCGAGGTTCTGGTGGAAGACGATGCTGCCGCCCGGGCGCGGTATCAGGCAGACGGCTGTGATGCCTTTACCGCCGATGTGTCGGCCCTGGCCTCGTCCAGGTCGATTATGAATAATCCGGCGGCCTATGAAATTCTACCCGATGTGATTTCCAAGGAACCACTGGGGCCTGTGGTTCGTCAGACCGACCCGGTCTGGACCGATATTGTGCGGTGGACCATCAATGCGACCCTGATCGCCGAGGAACTCAAGGTGACTCAAGCCTCCGCTCGAGATCTGGCGCGTAACAGTCCCGATCCGCGCCTTCGCCGGCTGCTGGGTTCAGATGGAAATTTTGGGGCAATGCTCGGCCTGAAATCCGATTGGGCCTTGCAGATTGTCACCCAGGTTGGGGCCTATGACGAGATTTTCGCTCGTAATCTTGGCGAAGGATCGGCACTCAAGCTTGGGCGTGGGGTTAATGCCCTCTGGAATGCCTCCCCGCCTGGGATACTTTACGCCCCGCCAATTCGTTAGAGTGTATTTCGGTCCAATGACCGGCTTTCACTTATTGGAACACGATCCGGCCTTAGACCCCGGTAACAACCGGCATATCGGCAAGACCGCCCCATTCCGTCCAGGACCCATCATAGACGGGGGCTTCCAGACCCAGGTGCGCCAGAGCTAGGGCGATTACCGAAGCCGTAACCCCCGAGCCGCAGGTAGCGGTGATCGGGCGGTTCAGGTCGAGGCCTGCGATGGTGAAAACCTCGCGCAGAGCTTCACGCGACTTCAACGCGCCGTCGGCGGTCAGAAGGCTATCAAAAGGCGTATTCTTAGCGCCGGGCATGTGGCCGGACCGAAGCCCTGCCCGGGGTTCGGGCACATCTCCGCGGAATCGCCCGGCGGCGCGGGCATCCACAATCTGCTCTCGACCTGAGGTCAGGGCCTCCAGTACTTGTCCGGAGGTCCGAACCAGCTCGGGCCTATAAGCCGGATCTACAGAAACGGGCTTCAACACCCCAGTGCCTGACGCCAAGGGTCGCTCCTCCGCCAACCAGGCTTTGAACCCCCATCCAGCACCGCAACTTTTTCGAACCCGTTCACCCGCAATTCCCACCACACCCGGGCCGCAGCCCGGATACCAAAGGTGTCGTAACAGACGATGCAGCTATTTCGATCAAGACCGAGTTTCCCGACAGCTTCGGCAAAGGTGCTTGGATCGGGCAGCATGTGCGGCAGATCAACCGAGGTGTCGGCAATGGCGTCAATATCGAAGAACACCGCACCAGGAATATGCCGCTCCAGAAACTCGGCCTTGCCGGAACGGGCCTCGGCGGGCATCCACCAACTGCCATCGACGATCTTCAGGTCCGGGTCTGCCAGATGCTCAGCGAGCCAGGCAGTAGAGACGAGCGGTTCGGTCATAGCCATGGCGGGGTGGGAAGCCCCCGCTCCCTCAGGAATTGCGGATTAAAGATCTTGCTTTGATAGCGAGCGCCCTGGTCGCAGAGAATGGTCACAATGGTGTGGCCAGGACCTAGGTCTTTCGCGAGTCGAATGGCCCCGGCCACATTCACACCGGTCGAACCGCCCATAGCCAAGCCTTCATGTTCCATGAGGTCGTAGATGGCGTTCAGCATTTCCTCGTCGTCTATCTGATAGGGATGATCAACGCTCAGGCCTCGAGATTGGCGGTGATCCGCCCTTGACCTATGCCTTCGCTGATCGAGCTGCCTTCGACCCTCAACTCGCCGTGGGTATAATAATTGAAGAGAGCGGCACCCATCGGGTCAGCAAGGCCAATCCGGACCTGCGGATTACGGGCACGCAGGGCCTGGGCGACCCCCGCCAGGGTTCCGCCCGAACCCACAGCACAGATAAATCCATCGACCCTGCCGCCGGTTTGGGTCCAGATTTCGGGGCCCGTAGTCTCCAGGTGCGCCTGCCGGTTGGCGACATTGTCGAACTGATTGGCCCAGATAGCACCGCCGGGCTCCTGGGCATTGAGGGATTCCGCCAGCCGTCCAGAATAGCGGACATAGTTGTCCGGGTTCGAGTAGGGCAGGGCATCCACCTCCACGAGATCAGCACCGAGAAGGCGAATAGCGTCCTTCTTTTCCTGACTTTGGGTCCGGGGAATGACGATGGTGGTCTTATAGCCGAGAGCCTTTGCGACCATGGCCAGCCCTATGCCTGTATTGCCGGCTGTACCCTCTACGATCCGACCCCCGGGGCGAAGGCGTCCGCCCTGCTCGGCATCCCGCACAATATAAAGGGCAGCGCGATCCTTGACTGATGCGCCGGGATTCATGAACTCAGCCTTGCCCAGAATCTCGCAACCGGTCATCGCGCTGGCGCGGTTGAGCCGGATAAGCGGTGTCGAGCCAATGGCCTCAAGGACACTGTGAGCAATGGTCATACGCCGTAATCTAAGGCCTCTTGTGGTCGGCGAACAGGGGGGTTGCATATGCCGACGACACCCAAGGCGAATTCTGACTTGTGATCAAGCCGGGGGCGGGTCACTTAGGGTTACCGCACGACGGTAAGAGGATCCTGACTTATGGCTGTCCTAAGCCTACCCAACTGGAACATATCCATCGGAACTGGCCGCCCCTTGGTGGTGATTGCCGGTATCAATGTCATTGAGGACCTGGATCTGGCGCTGCTGACCGCCCGGACCCTTAAGGAGGTCACCACGGAATTGGGATTGCCATTTGTCTTCAAGGCCAGTTTCGATAAGGCCAATCGCTCGTCGATCAACAGCTATCGCGGCCCCGGCCTTGAGAAAGGTTTGGAAATCCTGGGGGCGGTGAAGGCGGAGTTTAACCTGCCGATCTGCACTGATATTCACGACGCCGATCAGGCTGAAGCTGTCGCCCAGGTTGCTGATATTGTTCAGATTCCGGCCTTCCTTTGCCGTCAGACCGATTTGGTTGTGGCGGCTGCCAAAGCAACCCACGCCGCTGGTGGTCTACTGCACGTCAAAAAAGGTCAGTTCCTGGCCCCCTGGGACTGCCGCAACATTCTCGATAAGATCAAGGAGGCTGTCGGCGTCGATATGACCATCCTGTGTGAACGCGGTGTCGCCTTCGGCTATAACAATCTGGTGGTCGACATGCTGGGCATTGAGGACATGCAGAATCTGGGGGCACCTGTGACCATGGATGCCACGCACGCGGTTCAACTGCCGGGTGCTAATCCTAAGTCCAACGGGGCATCCACAGGGGGGCGGAGGTCTGGTGTACCCATTCTGGCCAAGGCGGCCGTTGCGGCAGGCGTCGACGGCGTTTTCCTGGAATTTCACCCTGACCCGGATAGGGCCTTATGTGACGGCCCCAGTTGCCTTCCTTTAGAGTCCGCGCGCGGACTCCTGAAGACTTTGCAGGCCATACATGCTGTGCGCTAAGGCTCCTGCCGCAAGACTTAATACGGATCTGATGGCCTAATGCCTATGGATTTCAACACCCTACAAACCCTCCTGACCACCCTGCGCGGCGTGCGCGTGGTCTGCGTCGGCGACATCATGGTTGATCGGTTCATTTATGGCGATGTCCATCGGGTCTCGGCTGAGGCACCGATCCCCGTTCTGGCCAGGACTCGGGACCTCGTCATGCTGGGGGCTTCAGGCAATGTGGCCCGAAATGTAGCGGCCATGGGCGGTGATGTAGCCTTGATCGGCATGGTCGGCGGTGACGCTGAAGGCCATGAGGCCATGCGGCTGATCGGTGGGGAATCCGGCATTGAAGGCTTTCTCGTCACCGATCCCTCGCGGCCCACAACCCTCAAAACTCGCTTTGTATCCGGCAATCAACAACTGCTCAGAGTGGACCTCGAAGACATTCATCCGGCGGAAGGTGACGTGGCTCAGCGTCTGGTGCGGACGGTTCGCGATGTGGCGCAGGGGGCGGGCGTCATCATCATTTCCGACTATGGCAAGGGCGTCGTTACCGACGCAGTGATTTCGGCCTGTCGTGAAGCCGCCGCTATGGTCATCGTCGACTCCAAGGCTCGCAGTTTTCTGCGCTACGGCCCCGTTGATATTATCAAGCCGAATGCCGCTGAATTAGCCTATGCCACAGGTATGCCCACCGGAACCCATGAGGAAGTTCAGGCCGCCCTTGAACACGCCCTGACTCTCTGTGAAGCCAAGGCCATTCTGGTCACACGGGCCGCCAAGGGCATTTCCTTGGGTGTGCGGGGTCAACCTGTCCGCCATTTCCCAGGAGTCCCGCGAGAGGTTTTTGACGCCTCCGGCGCGGGCGATACCACCATTGCCGCCCTGGGGCTTGCCTTGGCTGCTCAGGCGACCATGGAAGAGGCCATCAGCTTTGCCATGCTGGCCTCTGGCATAGCCGTGGGCAAGGTTGGAACAGCGACGGTCAGTCCTGATGAAATGATCGAAGCCTCCCTGTCGGTCCACATGGCGACGGCTGAGGTCAAGATCGCTACACCTCAGCGCATGGCGGAAGAGGTGAACCGTTGGAGGATCAAGGGTCAAAGGATCGGCTTTACAAATGGGTGTTTTGATATTCTCCATCGTGGTCATGTGGCCTATCTGAACCAGGCTCGGACTTGGTGTGACAAGCTGATAATCGGTCTGAATTCAGACCGTTCGGTACGGACGCTGAAGGGTGAGGGACGACCGGTCAATGACCTTGAGAGTCGCGCATTGGTCCTGGCCGGACTCGGATGCGTGGATCTTGTTGTACCCTTCGATGAAGATACGCCTCTGAAGCTGATCCTTGAGGCGCGTCCCGACATCCTGATCAAAGGCGCTGACTATGCGGAAAGCGATGTAGTTGGCGGGGCTGAAGTGAAGTCCTGGGGTGGCGAGGTCCGGCTGGCTCAGATTGTTGAGGGATATTCCACCACGGCGGCCATTGCCCGTCTGACCGAAGGTCGCAGGTCATGACCCGTCGAATCGTCTTCGTCACAGGCGGGGCCGGCTTTATCGGGTCCAATATTGTCGCCAAGCTCACGGAGGATCCCGCCCTCGACGTGGTGGTCTGTGATTGGCTCCATGACGCCCAACAGGGGAAATGGCGAAATATCGCCAAGCATCCCATAGGTGATTTTGTCGCCCCGGAGGCCATGTTCACCTGGCTGGAACAGCGTTGGCGGGATGTAGAATTGGTCATCCATATGGGGGCCGTCTCTTCCACCATGGAGCCTGATGCCGACAAGATCATCCATTCCAATTTTACCCTCAGCCGTGATCTCTTTCGCTGGTGCGCGGACCGTCAACGGCGGTTTATCTACGCATCCTCAGCGGCCACCTATGGCGACGGGAGCCTTGGTTTTGAGGATAAGGACGATCTGGCCTCCCTGGCGGCTCTGCGACCGCTGAACCCCTATGGCTGGTCGAAGGCGCTGTTCGACCACTTTGCCGCGCGGCAAGCCTCGCGCGGCTATGCACCACCTCAGTGGGTGGGGTTGAAATTCTTCAACGTCTACGGCCCCAATGAAGGACATAAGGGGGTTATGAAATCCGTGGCCGCCCAGATCTGGCCCAAGGTTCAGGACGGGCAGGGGGTTCAGTTGTTTGAATCTCATCGCGAGGGCA
Organism: Phenylobacterium zucineum; assembly: GCA_002221445.1. GTDB lineage: Bacteria > Pseudomonadota > Alphaproteobacteria > Caulobacterales > Caulobacteraceae > Phenylobacterium > Phenylobacterium zucineum_B. Next base: position 9,057 of record NMUI01000143.1, read on the forward strand.
TTCCTCACGGTGGTCAGGCACGGGACTTTGTTTATGTCCGGGATGTTGCCGATGTGGTGGCCTGGTTGGGGGCGACCCCCCAGGTGAACGGTGTTTTCAATCTGGGCTCGGGCCAAGCCCGAACTTTTGCTGATCTTGCCACATCGGTCTTCCACGCAGCGGGTCAGACACCGCAAATCGACTACGTCCCCATGCCGGAGTCGATCCGCGACAAATATCAGTATTTTACACAAGCGGGCATGACCCGCTTAGCAGGGGCCGGTTACAACCAGCCTTTCACGCCGTTGGAGCACGGCATCCGGGACTATGTTCAAACCTATCTCGCGACTGAAGATCCCTATCGCTGAGATCATGCCCCAGTCCAACTCCAAGCGCACCTTGGTCCTCACCTTTCTCCTGATCGGGTCCTTACTTTGTCTGGGTGGGATGATCTGGGGTGATGACATCTTGCGGGCGACCCTGGACCCGCAGGAACCGTTTCAAATCTATCGACCGCCTCCGGCACCGGACTATGCCAAGGCTTCATCCTGGGCGATCCGGCCGGATTCTCCACCGGGGCGGGACGACCGGACGGCGGATGTGTTCTTCATATCCCCGACGATTTTCGACGGCGGGCGGCACTGGAATGCACCGATTGATAACGAGCAGGCTGACCGTTGGTTTCGACGGGTTGTTATGCCAAATTATGTGGGACCGTTTCAGCGGGTGGGAAGGATCTATGTCCCGCGTTACCGGCAAGCCAGTCTCTACACCCTGACCACACTGCGCGAAGACGCCCGGGAAGCCCGTAAGTTTGCCTATGGCGATGTGGCGGCGGCATTTGCCCATTTTCTGACTCACGACAACCAGAATCGCCCCTTTGTGATTGTGGGTGTTGAGCAAGGGGGGACACTGGCGGCCCGCCTTTTGGCCGAGCAGGTTGCCATGCGACCAGAGATCCGCCGCAGACTGGCCGCCGCCTATATGATCGAGGCGGTCACCCCGGGCGACTCTCCCCCATAACGCCTTGCCGCTCACGACAGGAGGCAGGATGTCTGGCGGCCTGGGCGTCGGCTTTCGAGACCGATCCAGGGACAGCCCAAGACATCCATAATCGCTCATTGGTCTGGGCCGAAGGGGGTGATTTGGAGACGCTGAAGGGGCGCAAACCCTTGTGCTTTAACCCGGTCCTGGGTGCGACAACCGATCTGGTTGCGGAGGCGCGACGGTCTTTGGGAGCCGCTAACGCCACGGGGTTAGAGTGGGGGGTCAGACCCCCGTTCCTCAGCCGGGTGGTTTCGGCGGTTTGCCGGGATGGCATATTGAAGGTCGAGCACCCAAAGTCGGCCATGCTCCGTCCGTCCGGCTCCTGGGCAGATCGGCAAAAGGTTCCTGCATACAATCTCTTCTATGCCGATCTTGAAGCTGATGCGAAGGCCCGCATTGGGATCTGGTGGGCAAATAAGGCCTTGCCGTGATTGAGCCTGAAGCCTTTGCCGCACACTGGATCTCAGCGTGGAACAACCATGACCTTGACGAGATCCTGCGACACTATGGATCTGACATTGTTTTTTGTCACCGGTGGCCGCTGCCCGAGTTGGGAGCGGTCGGATCGTTGGGCTTGATGCTTTGCGGGCCTATTGGCACGCAGGTCTCGCAGCCCAACCTAAATTGAAGTTCAAACTTGAGCAAATTCTGGTTGGGTATGATTCCTTGACCTCGCGATATTCAAATCACCGGGGAATAGCCGTCGCCGAAACCTTTGAATTTGACCATGACGGCAAGGTTATCAGGCAAGTGCCTGTTATGATCCGCCTATCCCGCGTCCTTGAACACCGTGCCCGGTCGCCAGTCGAATAGTTCCTGAAGGACCTGTAGGGCCTGGCCCCGTTCACCCACCAGCGCCGGGTCTCGGGCCAGGATCAACCGCGCGTCATCACCTGCGGTGAGGATCAAATCCCGATGGGCGATGGGATCTGCAAAACATAGGCCGGGAAACCTGACTGCCTTAGGCCAAGGGAATCCCCGCCGCCCCGCAGTTCCAGATCGGTTTCGGCAATCAGGAAACCGTCATCGGTTCGCCTCAATATATCGAGCCGCCGCTGTGCCGTTTCAGAGAGGGGGGGATCGTACAGCAGGATGCAGGCGCTTTCTCGAAGGCCCCGGCCAACCCGCCCTCTGAGTTGATGAAGTTGGGCAAGACCGAACCGTTCCGCCTGTTCGATCACCATAATCGTCGCATTGGGCACATTGACACCCACCTCGACCACGGTCGTCGCAACGAGAATACGAATTTTTCCGTCGGCGAAATCCGCCATGACAGCGTCTTTTTCCGGACCCGGCATTTTTCCGTGGACCAGTCCGACGCCTTCACCGATCAGGGCCCGCAACTCCGTTGCCCGGGTTTCTGCCGCCTTCAGGTCCACCAGTTCTGAATCGGAGACCAGTGGACAAATCCAGAAAGCCTGCGCGCCGTCCCGGACCACCTGACGCAGACGAGTTTCGACCTCGTTGACCCGGTTCATCGGGACGGCCCGTGTCACAACCGGACTCCGTCCCGGCGGCTTTTCATCAATGCGGCTGACATCAAGATCGCCATAAAGGGTTAGTTCCAGGGTGCGAGGTATCGGAGTTGCCGACATGGCCAGCAGGTGTACGGCTTCGCCCTTGGCTTGCAGACGTTGACGCTCGGCCACGCCGAATCTGTGCTGCTCGTCCACCACGGCCAGCCGCAGGCTCTGGAATATCACGTCATTCTGAAAGAGAGCGTGGGTGCCCACGGCGATCTGGGCCGCCCCTGAGGCAAGATCGGTGAGCTTTTCCTCACGCAAGGCACCCTTGTCTCGTCCGGTCAGCAGGACTGCTTTAATATCCTCGGCTGCCAAGGACCCCGCCAGGGTTTCGAAGTGCTGGCGGGCGAGGATTTCCGTAGGGGCCATCAGCTGACTGCCCCCGCTCTCGCCACGTCGGCCATGGCCAGCATGGCCACCACGGTTTTACCCGAGCCCACATCACCTTGCAGCAACCGGCTCATTCTTTCCCCCGACTGAAGATCGCCCCGTAGTTCGGAGAGCACCCGGATTTGAGCCCCGGTCAGTCGGAAGGGTAGGGCGGATTCGATACGGTCAGTCTGCGCACTGGGTGGGATCACCGCTGCGGCTGCGCGTCGCTGAATCAGCTTGCGCTGGGCCATGGCCAGTTGATGGGCCAGAAGTTCGTCATAGGCTAGGCGTCGCGCGGAGGGCGTCTGATTTGCAAGATCGGTTTCCGACTGTGGCGCATGAAGGCGCGTCAGGGCCTCTTTCCAGCTCGGCAGACCTTCCCGCGCCTTCCAAGCAGGGTCGAGCCATTCGGGCAGGTCCGGAGCCTTGCTGAGACTCTCCTGAACGAATTTGCGTACCGTTCGCGCCGGCAGGCCAGCGGTGGCGGGATAGACGGTCTCAATATCAGGAATATCGCCGACTTTTCCAGGAGGGACCATGTAGTCTGGATGAGACATTTGCAGGGTCAGGCCGTAGCGTTCAATCCGGCCCGACACCCAGCGCTGTGCCCCCACCGGATGTTTAATCTCCAGCTGAGCCGCATAAGCGCCAAAAATACGAGGTCGATGGTCCCGCTGCCGTCATAGGCTTTAATGCGCCAGGGCTGTTGGGGACTGCGCGGTCGCACATAGGCATCGATCTCCACCAGCAGGGTTTCAACCTCCCCCTCCAGAGCCTCAATGACCGTGGTCCGGCGGCGGCGGATCAGGCTGTGGGGTTTCAGAAAAAGCACATCGCGCACGAGGGGACCGGCCAGTTTTTTAGCAGGGGTGCAATCCGGGTACCCACACCTTTCAGGCTGGTAATCGGCGCATAGAGCGGAAAGAGAACGGGCGGACGCATGAAGGTTGACGAGAGGCTCTGGTGTTAGAGGGCGACCCCCTCTATATCCGCCCCTTCCTCATGATGAACAATCTCGAGACACGACGAAAGCGATTGAAGTTCCGGGCCTGGCGTCGGGGCTTTCGGGAAGCGGACCTCATATTGGGGCCGTTTGTGGATCTCTATGCGTCGGATTTCGATGCGACCCAACTCGATGAACTTGAAGCCCTGTTGGAATTTCCGGACCAGGATCTCTATGAATGGATTGTGGAAAAGACGGTTGAACCACCTGAGGTAACTGGAGAAATTCTGAGAAAAATCCGTGAGTTTCGTGATAATGTTTACGTCAGTCTAGGCGAAGATCATGGCGGCTGACCGCATCAGCGGGGTTAGCGCGGCAGATATGCGCCGGGTTACCCAAGATCCGGGCCGCCTGGATCTATCCGGCGCGCCGGAGGGATATGACGCCCTCGTCATGGCGGACATCATCAAGGCGCGAGGTGGCCTAAGCGTTTTCGTAGCTCGGGATGGATCACGGTTGTCGGCCTTTGTCGATGCTATGAGCTTTTTCTCCCCAGGTCTTGAAATTGTTGTCTTTCCATCATGGGACTGCCTTCCCTATGACCGCATCGGCCCTTCAGCTGGAGTCGCGGCTGAACGGATGACGACCCTGGCGCGTCTTGGGCAAGGCATATCCGGACCGCGCCCGACCCTATTGGTGACCACCATCCCGGCCATGATCCAGCGTACACCGCCCCTCAGCGCGGTACGGGATGCGACCTATTCCGCCAAGGTCGGACACGTGGTCGAAATCAAAAGTCTTGAGCGGTATTTTGCGATTAACGGCTATCAAAGAGCCTCCACCGTGTCCGAGCGCGGTGAATTTGCGATCCGGGGCGGTGTCATTGACGTCTTTCCTCCCAATGCTGAGGAACCCGTCCGGCTTGACCTGTTCGGTGACACGCTGGACTCCATCCGGGCCTTTGACCCTGAGACTCAACGGTCCACCAAGCAACTGAAAGAGGTCAGCCTGCTGCCGGTGAGCGAGGCTCTGCTGGACGCGGACTCCATTTCCCGGTTTCGCAGGGGTTATGTTGAAGCCTTCGGTGCGCCCGGTGGCGATCCGCTCTATGAAACCGTGACCGGCGGCGGGCGGCGGGCAGGGATGGAGCACTGGCTTCCCCTGTTCTATGCGCAGATGGCGACCTTGTTTGACTATCTGCCCGCCGACACGCTGATCGCCCTGGATCATCTAGCGGGCGAGGCCCGGGATGAGCGGATGGCGATGATAGCTGATGCCTATGAGGCCCGCGCCCAAGCCGACCGAAAGGTACATTATCACCCCTTACCACCCGAAGCTCTTTATCTGACCGATGCAGAATGGGCTGGAGCCCTGTCTGTGCGGGCCACACGGCGGTTCTCGGGCTTTCAAACCGCTGAAGGTGAAACGGTTATAAACTTGGGTACTCGCCTGGGGCGAACCTTTGTCGCCGAACGGCAACAGGATTCGGTGAATCTCTTTCAAGCCACAGCGGACCATGCCAACCGCCTGACCTTGGCTGGCAAGCGGGTGCTTTTCGCGTCCTGGTCAGAGGGCTCCTCCGAACGCCTGGGGATCATGCTGGCCGATCATGGGCTGGCAGGGATCAGTTATGCAGCCTACTGGGATGCGGCCAAGGCGGCGGACCCGAAGCGGCCGCAGCGCGTTGTCCTTCCTCTCGAGGCGGGCTTCGAAACCGACACCCTGGCGGTGATTTCAGAGACCGATATTCTCGGGGACCGTCTGGCGCGGCCGCGCCGTAAGCGTCGAGCATCGAACTTCCTGGCCGAAGCCTCGTCCCTGACCCAAGGCGATCTGGTGGTTCATATTGATCATGGAATTGGTCGCTATGCGGGGTTGAAGACCCTTGAGGTTCAAGGTGCGCCCCATGACTGTCTGGAATTGCACTACGGTGGGGATGCAAAACTGTATCTGCCCGTGGAGAATATCGATCTGCTGACCCGCTATGGGGCTGAGGGCGACGGTGTCCAGCTGGACCGGCTGGGCGGCGCAGCCTGGCAGGCCCGCAAGGCTAAGGCTAAGGCCCGGCTGCGCGATATGGCTGAAGGTCTGATCCGCATTGCGGCGGAACGGGCCATGAAAGCGACCGATTCGGTCGATCCTCCGCACGGTGTATTTGACGAGTTTTGCGCGCGCTTCCCCTATGAGGAAACAGACGACCAACTTTCGGCAATCGGCGACATTCTTGAGGATCTGACCTGCGGCAAACCCATGGATCGGTTAATCTGTGGGGATGTCGGTTTCGGTAAAACGGAGGTTGCCCTGCGGGCGGCGTTTGTCGCGGCCATGAGCGGGATGCAGGTGGCGATTGTCGCCCCGACCACCCTCCTGGCCCGGCAGCATTTTAAGACCTTCTCAGAGCGTTTTCAGGGATGGCCCATCAAGATCGCACGACTATCGCGCATGGTCCCGGCCAAGGAGGCCGCTGAGACCCGCGAACGCCTGGGAAAAGGTGAGATCGAAGTTGTGATCGGAACCCACGCGGTGCTGTCCAAGCAGGTGGCGTTTCACAATCTCGGCCTGGTCATTGTCGATGAAGAGCAGCACTTCGGGGTCAAGCATAAGGAAAAGCTGAAAGAGCTTCGGGCCGATGTCCACATGCTGACCCTGACAGCCACACCTATTCCGCGTACTCTGCAAATGGCTCTGTCGGGTATCCGGGAAATGTCGATTATCGCGACACCACCTGTGGATCGCCTTGCGGTGCGCACCTATATCACGCCCTTCGACCCCATTGTGATCCGCGAAGCCCTACTGCGTGAAAAATACCGGGGCGGGCAGGCTTATTATGTGGTGCCGCGCATCTCCGACTTGACAGATATTGAAAGGTTCCTGCGCGAGCAGGTGCCGGAAGTACGCTTCGTAGTCGGCCATGGGCAGATGGCCCCGACCCAACTGGAAGAGGTTATGACCGCCTTCTATGACGGTCAGTATGACGTCCTGTTATCGACCACAATTGTCGAGAGCGGACTGGATATTCCCACAGCAAATACCTTGATCATTCACCGGGCCGACATGTTTGGTCTGGCTCAGCTCTACCAACTACGAGGCCGGGTCGGGCGGGCCAAGGCCCGGGCCTATGCCTATATGACCACCCCGGCGGAGAAACAGATCACCCTGTCAGCGGAGCGTCGGTTGAAGGTGCTCCAGTCCCTCGACAGCCTGGGTGCTGGATTCCAGTTGGCCAGTCATGACCTTGATCAACGGGGCGGCGGCAATTTGCTGGGTGAGGAACAGTCAGGCCATATTCGCGAAATCGGCGTCGAACTCTACCAACAAATGCTTGAGGACGCCGTAGGTGAACTTCAGGCACGGATCGGTAAAGAGGCCACAGCCTCAGATCGCGGGTGGTCGCCACAGATCAATACCGGGGCGGCCGTGCTTATTCCCGAGGCTTACGTCCCGGACCTCAATGTTCGCTTGGCCCTCTATCGTCGCTTGTCCGATGCCGAGAAGTCCGGGGACCGCGAGGCCCTGGCGGCAGAACTCATCGACCGGTTCGGTCCCCTGCCAGCGGAAGCCGCGCAACTGCTGAAAGTCGTCGCGATCAAGGGCCTGTGCCGAGAAGCCAATGTGGCCAAGATTGATGTGGGTCCCAAGGGGGCCGTCATCAGCTTCCGTAATGACACCTACAAGGATCCCATGGCCCTGGTACAATTCGTACAAAAGAACCAGGCGGCTTGGCGCATTCGTCCTGATCAGAAGGTTGTTGTGAAGGGCGAATGGGAAACCCCGGAACAGCGGCTCAACGCGGCCGAGAAAGTGCTGGCCGAACTGGCAAGGCTGGCGGCCTAGCCTAAGGAACCCATCCAATCAGGATGATGATTCCAGGTCCGAGACATCGGAATAAATTGTTCACCATCCGGAGCCGGGTAAAGCATATATACTCAACTTTTGAGCGATTTTTCTGTTGCAAGAATGGGAAAGTTGGTGCGATATACACCCATGAGTAAATAAAACTCTGGGAGAAACGAGATGGTTGAAGGATTTAGTCCGGCAGATTTTAACAAGCTGCCTAGTTACATTCTTTCGGTAGGTGCCCTTGGGACGGCGGCCTATGGTCTTGTGGAGTCGGTGGGCAAGACCCTATTTCTGGGCACTTGGTTCGGGCGACGCATAGGATTGCCTTATGCCGGTTATGGCAAGGTACATGCCCTGGTGAAGGTGTTGAAACCAGCCCTGCTGATCGCTTACGGCAAAGACTTTGAACAATTGCTCTGGCAACAATATCGGGCGGCACGCGCGGCGGGAGACGCGCCGACAATGTTGCGACAGGGGGTAAGGCTAGCTCTACCCTTCATGGCACAGGACGCGGCCACTGATATAGTCAAAGCGATTGGCGGACTGGATGAACAGCGGGTAACGACATTCGTTACCGCCCTCCTGAAAGAGAAGACCTCAGGCTCAGAAGACCTCAGCGAAGACGAAATATCAGACGGCCAGGCTCTTGCGGGACGCTTCGCAACGGTCCTTGACGCCCGGGTTAAGGCGGCATTTGATGCTGCGGAGGAAATCTATCAGAGCCAGGTCCGATCCTGGGCCGCTCTGGCCGCGCTGACGTGTTCCTTGGGCTATTGGGCGTTCGAAGCTCAAGGGACTATGTCCCAACTGTTTATCTACGTCGCAGCCGGGCTCATAGCCGCGCCTCTTGCTCCGGTGGCAAAGGACATCGCTTCGTCTCTTTCAGATTCAACGGCCGCCCTCGGGAGCCTGATTCCGAGAAGGAAATAGATCATGGCCGATATTTATTTCCTGTCCTTTCGGGAGATTAACTCATCATCCTAGCGGTGTTGGCTCCTCAACTTTTTCGATTCAACCTGCCATCCAAAAGGCCAGTGGACTGGAATAAAGCCATGGTTACAGGAGCCATGGCGGTCAATTGGCGCGATCTACCCGACCAGAGAAGGGGTCATGTCAGATTCGTTGTCCATGGATTCAATGTCGATCGGAAACGAGGGTGGCGCTCGGGGGGCGCGCTCGCGCAAGAACTGCATGGTCCCCCAGATCTCAGTCCACAGATCAATTTGTCTCAACCGGACATGATCATACCGATCCTGTGGCCCGGAGATGGCTTTATTCTTTGGTCATACTTTACCGCATTTGGTCAGTCCAACGACACGGCGACGAAATTTGCAACCTTTCTGCTGGACCCTGACTTTGATGCCCAGGAAGTCAGTTTTCTTTCTCATAGCCTCGGCGCGCGGGTTGTCCTTAAGACAATTGATAGGACCCTGGAACAAGCTAAGGCACCGTTAAAATTTCGGTTCCGCCAAGCTCTGCTGACAGCTGCCGCCGTTGATGACACGGCCCTCGATGCCCGCGAATTTAAGCATGTATCGTCTCCGGAGGGCCCAGACGATATTGTGGTCCTGAGTTCGCTGAAGGATGACGTTCTGGCAAAGGCCTTCACCTTGGGTGATCTTGTGGAAGGCGCTTTGTGGGACAATTATCAGGGCAGCGGTCGGGCGTTAGGCCGGTTCGGCCCCGCCTTCACGGCGCAGTCTGCCGCCAAATCTAAAACCCGTTGGTATGCCTATAGCAGCCGCGCCGGACAAGGGCACGACGGCTACATGCCCCAGCCTTGGGAGCCTCCGGCAACGCCTGCCGCCCTTCCGGGATGGACAAACAATGTTGTTAAAACAACCACCGCTTATCGGGATTTGATGTCAGGTGTTCCTGTGAGCGTCGATCCCGAATGGTTGACTAAAATGTAAATTTCGGACCGTCCGGCGCGAGGGATTGCGGATAGAGCCTGTTCCCTTTAGACGGACACGTCTAGGGGGATAAAACAGGCTCTCATTCAAGAT
>NMUI01000144.1 GCA_002221445.1 Phenylobacterium zucineum
TGGTCCATGAACTGCGACAGCTGAGACGATCCGAAGAACTCCCGGACAGCGGCCGCGGCTGGTTTAGCATTGATCAGGTCGTGGGGCATGACCGTGTCGATATCGACCGAACTCATGCGCTCCTTGATCGCCCGCTCCATACGCAGCAGACCGACCCGGTATTGATTTTCCAGCAATTCACCGACCGAACGGACCCGGCGGTTGCCGAGGTTGTCAATGTCGTCGATTTCGCCGCGACCATCACGCAAACCCACCAGGGTTTGCAGAACCGCCAGGACATCTTCCTTACGCAGAACCCGGACATCGTCTGGGCAATCCAACTCCAAGCGCATGTTCATCTTCACGCGACCGACCGATGACAGGTCATAGCGCTCACCATCGAAGAACAGCGATTTATACATGGCCTCGGCAGCTTCCACCGTCGGCGGCTCGCCCGGACGCATGACACGATAAATGTCGAACAGAGCGTCTTCCCGAGACGAGTTCTTGTCCACGCGCAAGGTGTTGCGCATGTAGGCACCCATGGTGACGTCATCGACGTCCAGCACATCTAGGGTGTGAAGCCCTGATCGGCCAGGGCCTGGATCAGGGCAACGTCCAGTTCATCGCCGGCTTCGGCGTAGATTTCACCGGTTTCCATATTGACCAGGTCACGGGCCATATAGCGACCGGTCAGGGCCTCCGGCGGCAGGAGCAGGGTCGACAGGCCCCCATCGGCGAATTTCTTAGCGTTCCGGGCCGAGACCTTCTGACCAGCCGGGGCGATTTCCTCGCCCGTCTCGGCATTGACCAGGGGATATTCCGGCTTCACGCCGCGCCAGCGATCGGGCTTGTAAGGGGTGGCCCAGCCGCCTTCGCGCTTCTCGAAGGGTACGCTTTCATAAAAGGTCGAGAGAATTTCTTCGCCATCCATGCCGAGCGCCATCAAGAAGGTGGTGGCGGGCAGTTTGCGGCGGCGGTCAATGCGGACAAAGACGATGTCCTTGGCGTCGAACTCAAAGTCCAGCCACGAACCGCGATAAGGAATGATCCGGGCGGCGAACAGCAACTTGCCGGACGAGTGGGTCTTGCCCTTGTCGTGGTCGAAGAACACGCCGGGCGAGCGGTGCATCTGTGAAACGATAACCCGCTGAGTGCCATTGACGATGAAGGTGCCCTTCTCCGTCATCAGCGGAATGTCGCCCATATAGACGTCCTGCTCCTTAATGTCCTTCACGGAGCGGGCACCGGTTTCTTCATCAGTTTCGAACACGATCAGGCGAAGCTTGACCTTCAGCGGCGCTGCATAGGTCATGTCGCGCTGGACGCACTCCTCGACGTCGTATTTGGGCTCCTCGAATTCGTAGGAGACATATTCCAGCACAGCGCGCTCGTTGAAGTCTTTGATCGGGAAGACCGACCGGAAGACCGCTTCGATGCCCTCAATGCGGCGGTCTGCCACACGGGTCTCTCTCTGCAGGAACTGTTCATAGGAAGACCGCTGAACCTCAATCAGGTTCGGCATTTGCACGGCTTCGGGGATGCGGCCGAATGAGTGACGGATCCGCTTCTTGCCGGTAAAGGACTGCGCCATTTTTTCCCTTGAGTGACACCCGGAACGGTTTCCGCGCGTCAGGTCGTGTTCAAATCCTGTGTCCACCCTCAACCCCCAGATGGGAGCCGGACACCGGAAGCCCCTAATAACGCCAGGGGCGTTCCCTCGCATGGCCGGAGGGCAACAGGCCATGCCTCAGAACAAAGGCTCACGCAGAATCGTGTCTAATGCGAAATCGACTTTTGCGGAGCCGACTCCTTAGGGGGTTTGCGCCCGGAAGAAAAGCCCCTTGGACCGATTTTTTGAAAGCTCCGTCCAGGTGCGCTCAATTCAGGCCTCACGGGAAAGTAGGAGTCTTTACGGTACGGCTCCGCTCAAATTGAAACGGGCCCGGAAGTTTCCCTCCAGGCCCGTCCAAAAACACGACGTGGGAGCGTCTGTCTTACTTAATGGTGACCTTGGCACCGGCTTCGGTGAGCTTCTTGGCCACTTCGTCGGCTTGTTGCTTGGAGACGTTTTCGACGACGTTTTGCGGCACGCCTTCGACCAGGTCCTTGGCTTCCTTCAGGCCGAGGTCCGGACGGACGCCGCGGACTTCCTTGATCACGTTGATCTTCTTGTCGCCACCATCGGTGAGGACAACGGTGAACTCGGTCTGCTCTTCCGCAGCTTCAACCGGGGCAGCGGCGGCAGCGGCAGCCACGGCGACCGGCGCGGCAGCGGAAACGCCCCACTTATCTTCAAGGAGCTTCGAGAGCTCAGAGGCTTCCAGAACGGTCAGGGCGGAGAGGTCTTCGACCAGCTTTTCGAGCTTAGACATAGGGTTTGATCCTTAAGGTGATGAGGTTGGTTATCTGGGAAATACTGATCAGGCGGCGTCTTTGGTGGCGTAAGCGACAGCACGCGCGCGATCTGCGCCCCGGGGGCTTGCAGAACACCGGCGATCTTGGTCGCAGGCGCTTGAAGCAGGCCGATGAGCTTGCCGCGAAGTTCGTCCAGGGAAGGCAGGGTGGCGAGCGCCCCAATGCCCTTGGAGTCCAAAACGTCCTTACCCATAAAGCCGCCGATGATGGCAAGCTTATCGTTCTCTTTCGCGAACTGGGTTGCGACCTTGGCGGCGGAGACGGGATCTGGTGCATAGGCAATCGCGACAGGGCCGGTAAAGAGGGCGTCACCCGCCTCGCCGATCACGCCGTCCAAAGCCTTTTGAGCCAGGGTGTTCTTCACCACCTTCAGATGGGCACCTTCCTTACGGAGGCGGCCCCGAAGATCAGTCATTTCCGCAACAGTCAGACCCAGATTGTGGGTCACGACCACGGCACCGGCCCCTTCGAAAACGCCCTTGAGCGTCTCGATCGAAACCTGCTTTTGAGCGCGGTCCATTGCGGTCTCCATACTCAGGTCCGACCTCGGGACAATTCCCGAAGCCGCAATAAGATCTCAAGGCCCGGAAAACCGGACTCTAAGATCAGCCTGTCCTTGAGAAGCCGCAGTCCCCGACACCCGGACGCTTACACGTCGAGCCAATGGAAACCTCATCTCCCCGTCTCCCCGCGATCACGGAAGGGCTCTTCCGCCGATTACGGTCCCCGGCGACCCCGGAAACCTCGCAGTTCATGGACAGGATCGAGGGCGAACCCCCGAACCCGCCTCCCCTTGGCGGAGGAGGCGAAACTATAGAAGCGGCGGCTTGTACACGAGACGGGGGAAAACTCAACCCGCTACCGGTGAGGATCGAGATTTGCCGGAGACGCGGGCATGTTCTTCTTGCTGCGCCGCACCCGAACCCTTATTTGCGCGGCTTGGAGCCCGGCGGATGGAGTTTGGTATGCGCACCACGGTCGCCGACCTGCAAGCCATGAAGCGGAGGGGTCAGAAAATCCCGATGCTGACCGCTTACGACTACACCTCAGCCCTGATGGCGGACCGTGCTGGCCTGCCCATGCTGCTGGTGGGCGATAGCCTCGGCATGGTGATTCAGGGCCATGATACCACCCTGCCCGTCACGGTGGATGACATTGTCCGTCACACCCAGTTTGTAGCGCGGGGGGCACCCAGCGCCCTGATCGTCGCCGACATGCCCTTTATGAGCTACGCCACCCTGGAGGAGGCCATCGCAAACAGCCGCAAGCTCATGGCGGTTGGTGGCGCCCAGGCGGTCAAACTGGAAGGCGGTAAGCCAGTTCTTGAGACCGTGAGGCGGCTGACCGACCTGGGGGTCCCGGTGATGGGGCATTTGGGCTTTCGACCGCAATCCCAGCACCAGATCGGATTGCAGGTGCAGGGTAAGGACTTGGCAGGCGCGAAGGCTCTACTGGCCGAGGCGCTGGCTCTGGAAGCGGCGGGTGCCTTCGCCATTGTACTGGAACTGGTACCCGGTGCCCTGGCAGCCAAGGTCAGCGCCAACTTGACCATTCCCGTCATCGGCATAGGCGCAGGCGCGGACTGCGACGGGCAGGTGCAGGTCTGGCACGATATTCTTGGGCTCTATGGTGATAAGCCACCTCGACATGCCAAACGTTTTGCCGACCTTGGCCCGGTTATCGACACGGCGCTGAAAGCCTATGTTTCTGAGGTCCGAGCCATGACTTTCCCGACCGATCAGAACACCTCACGCATTGAGGCTGACATCCTGGATCAGGTGGGGTCTTGAGGGTCATCTCCACCATAGCCGAGGTTCGCGCCGCCCGTATGGCCATGCCCATGCTCGGTCTGGTTCCGACCATGGGTTTCCTGCACCCTGGACATCTCAGCCTCGTTAAACGGGCGAAATCGGAGTGTGGTCTTGTGGCGGCAAGTATTTTCGTCAACCCCACACAGTTTGGGCCCAACGAAGACTTTGGCCGCTATCCCCGGGCCCGCGAGCGTGATCTTGCCCTTCTGGAGGCCGAAGATTGCGACCTGGTTTTCACCCCGGACGTGACCGAAATCTATCCGGCGGGCTTCGATGCCAGGATCGACATCGGTGGCGTTACCGAGGGCCTGGAGGGTGCAGTTCGTCCGGGGCACTTTACCGGGGTCGCCACCGTGGTGGCGAAACTGTTCAACATCTTTCAGCCGACCCGAGCCTATTTCGGGCAGAAGGACGCCCAGCAGTGCGCCGTCATCCGCAAGCTGGTCCGTGACCTGGACATGCCCCTTGAGGTGGTGGTTTGCGAAACCGTCCGAGAGGTCGATGGTCTGGCCATGTCCAGCCGCAACGCCTATCTGTCCCCGGCAGAGCGGGCTAAGGCGACGATCCTAATCCGTGCCCTACGGGCGGCGGCGGCCAGCGGCGACCGAGACGCCGAGGCCCTGCGCAGGTTGATGCGCGACACGATCCATACCGAACCCCTTGCCCAGCTCGATTATGTGAGCGTTGCAGACCCTGACACACTCGAGGAACTGAACCACCTGGGCGAAGGCGGTGCCCTGCTCTCTCTTGCCGTCAGAGTCTCTGGCACCCGCCTGATCGATAACCTGATCATCCCCTGATGACAGGCTGATCACGGCCCGGTTTCCAGATCCGGGGGACGGCCAAAGGCCCGACGAGCCCAATTTTATCTGGAGTTTATTCCAATATGGGGGACCGATTATTCGATTATGTCCTAACAGCCATCCCGTTAATCAGGCCCGCTCAAAAATGGCCGCTATGCCCTGGCCACCACCGATGCACATGGTCTCCAGACCATAACGTCCGTCGCGGCGTTGTAGCTCCCGCAGCAGGTTGGCCAGGATGCGTCCACCGGTAGCACCGATGGGATGGCCGAGGGAAATCCCAGAACCATTGACGTTGAGCCGATCCCGCTCATCCCAGCCCCAACCGCGCAGGACGGCCAGAACCTGGGGCGCGAAGGCCTCGTTCAGCTCAACCAAGTCAATGTCGTCCCAACCCATGCCCGTGCGGGCGAAGAGGCGCTCCACTGCGGGCACCGGGCCGATACCCATGCGAGAGGGTTCGCACCCCGCCGCCGCCCAGCTGACGAACCAGCCCATGGGGTCGAGGTTAAGCTCGGCCAGCTTGTCCTCCGCCACAACCAGACAGGCCGCCGCAGCATCATTCTGCTGGCTGGCATTGCCGGCGGTGACCACCCCACCCTTTTCAATGGCGCGTAGTTGGCCAAGGCTCTCTGGTGTTGCATCGGCGCGAACCCCCTCATCCTTGGCGAAAATGATCGGATCGCCCTTCTTTTGCTTGACCGAGACGGGCACCAGTTCATCGTCGAACTTGCCCGCAGCCCAAGCCGCTGCTGCCCGCTGATGGCTCATGGCAGCGTATTCATCGCATTCTTCCCGGCTGATCTGATAGTCCCGGGCCAGATTATCGGCGGTTTCGATCATGCCCGAAATTACCCCGAAACGCTCAATGGGCTGGCTCATCACCCGGCCCCGGGATAGGCGGTCATGCAGGGTGACTGAGCCCATCCGGGCACCATTGCGCATGTCGGTGGTGTAGTATTCCACATTGCTCATGCTCTCGACACCGCCGGCCACCACAATGTCGGCCACGCCGGTCTGGACCATCATGGCCGCGTCGATCACCGCCTGGAGACCCGAGCCGCAACGCCGGTCTAGCTGATACCCCGGCACACTGATCGGCAGGCCCGCCGCCAGGGCCGACCAACGGGCAATACAGGGTGCCTCGCCTGAACCATAACCTTGGGCGAAGATGACGTCGTCAATCCGCTCGGGGTCGATCCTGGTCCGCGCCACCAGGGCCTTCAGCACCTCGGCACCCAACTCACCGGCGGTCAGACTGGATAGCCCGCCTTGAAACTTACCCACAGCCGTGCGGATGGGCGAGACAATAGCGGCGCGTTTCATGAGATGCTCCAAAGATGCGAAATGTGGAACCCGGCGATTGGGCTTGATCTGTTAGTTGTATAGCGGCGAAAAACTGAAGACCCACGGCGTGTCAGTGTCGACCCCCACTGTGACCGCCTTCAAATCTGGGGCTCCATAAACCTGCAGTCTGACGATATTGCCATAAAGGGCGGGTTTGACTTCACCTTGCTCTACCCGGAAGGGCCGATCGACAATGAAGTCATGGAAATCGCCATTGATCAACAGCACAGGTTTGCCAAACTGTGCGCTAAGATCTCGGATCGCCAGTGCGACATGATAATAAGGCCCCTCTTCGCCGCCTCGAAGTTTCTTACCCGAAAACTCGTCGCCCTTTTCATTAAAGAACATACCTGCTTGTAGGGCGATCACGACCGCCTTAGCCTTGCTCGTGCGGGCCTGAGCGAAGGTCGCCTTAATCCAATCCACATTTGCTCGATTGCGCAGGATGGCTTCCGTGGCGCGAGCTGGATCGACAATCGTGAAGCCGTTAGCCGAGCCGGGCACATTGACTGTGGCGAAAACAACCCCACCTCTTTCCCAACGCGCATTCTCCACAGTGTCCTTAAAGTCAGAAACGTCAGGCTGACGAACGACAGGCATGGGATGGGCACCAAGGCTCTGCGGCTTGGCGAAATAGAGCCTGCGGAGTCGTATTAAAGCGCCAAGAGGGTCATCATAGCCCGCCCCCTTTAGATTGGCGTCCACGCCGCGCAAGGGCAGTAAGAGGGCGAAATCCTGCGGCGTCGCCTTGCCGGTGATATAGTGGGAATAGGCCTCGAGCACTTCCGGCTTACGGCAATCGGTCCACTCATTGTCGCCTGGCGTGTAGACGACAGGCTGTTCATATTTGGCGAACCAGTTGAGAACCCGCTTGTGTTGATCCTCAGTGCAGGGTGAGGCACCCCAGACATCGCCCACATGAATGCTAAAAGCCGGTTTGGCGGCGTTGATGCGGTCGATCAGCGCATCATAAACGGGGTAGTCTACGGTGGGATTGTAGGCTGTGTCCCCAAGAGCGACGAAGTCGAATTTCTCCGCAGAGGCTGAGCCCAGCAAACAGATTGATGCAAGCGCACCGCCAAGAGCGGTCAATAGGCGACCTCCTAGCATATTCATCCTCTGTGTGTTTTGGCGACCATAACCAAAGCTGGCTGCGGAGCAATCAATCGACCACGAAAAAAGGGCGCTGCATCTCTGCAACGCCCCCGATATTTCGCAGATCGATTTCGGTAAGGCTTAGACGCCGACCGTGTTGGTTTCGATCTTGAAGCCCGGTCCCATGGTCGAGGACAGGCTGATGCGCTTGATGTAAACGCCCTTGGCACCGGACGGCTTGGCCTTGTTCAGGGCGTCAACCAAGGCCCGAACATTGGCTAGGATCTGATCGTCGCTGAAGCTCGCCTTGCCGATACCGGCGTGGATAATGCCGGTCTTTTCGGTGCGGAACTCAATGGCACCGCCCTTGGCGTCCTTCACGGCCTGAGCCACGTTGGGGGTGACGGTGCCGACGCGGGGGTTCGGCATCAGGCCGCGGGGACCCAGCACCTTACCCAAGCGACCGACTAGAGCCATCATGTCAGGGGTGGCGATGACCCGGTCAAAGTCCATAAAGCCGCCCTGGATGCGTTCAACCAACTCCTCGGCACCGACAATGTCGGCCCCGGCGGCGGTGGCTTCAGCGGCCTTGGCGTCCTTGGCAATGACGGCGACCCGAACATCGCGGCCTGTACCGGAGGGCAGGTTCACGACGCCGCGAACCTGCTGGTCAGCGTGACGCGGATCAACCCCAAGATTAACGGCGATTTCGATGCTTTCATCGAACTTGGAGGTGGCGTTGGCCTTCACCAATTTGACGGCGGCTTCTACCGGATGGGCCACCGTGCGGTCGCCGGTGCGGGCCTTAATGCGTTTGGTCAGCTTGGTCATATCTTAGGCCTCCACAATCGACAGGCCCATGGACCGGGCGGAGCCTTCGATGATCTTGGCCGCAGCCTCGATGTCGTTGGCGTTGAGGTCCTTCATCTTGTTCTGAGCGATCTCGCGCAGCTGAGTGCGGGTAATAGACCCGGCGGTGTCCCGACCCGGAAGCTTGGAGCCGGACTTCAGGTTCAGTGCCTGCTTGATGAAGTGGGTAGCGGGCGGGGTCTTGGTGATGAAGGTGAAAGACTTGTCCTGATAGACGGTGATCACCGTCGGCAGGGGCGTCCCCTTCACTTCCTTTTCGGTGCGGGCGTTAAATTCCTTACAGAAGCCCATAATGTTGACGCCCCGTTGACCGAGCGCCGGCCCGATGGGTGGCGACGGGGTTGCGGAGCCAGCGGCCACCTGCAGTTTGATATAGCCCAGAATTTTCTTGGCCATGATTCTCCTCTTTGACCGGTTTCCGGTCGGTTGAGCCGTGGTGCGGAGATTGGCGCTCCTCCCACGGGTTTGAACGGGCGGTCTAAGAGACCTTCTCGACCTGCCCGTATTCGAGCTCGACCGGTGTGGCGCGTCCGAAGATGGACACGGTCACGCGCAGGCGCGCACGTTCTTCATCGACCTGTTCCACCGAGCCGTTGAAGCTGGCGAAGGGGCCGTCCGTAACCCGCACGGTCTCGCCGATCTCGAACTGGATGGTCGGCTTAGGCCGCTCCACACCTTCTTCGATGGCACCGATAATGCGGGCGACTTCCTTTTCCGAGACGGGCATGGGTTTGTTCTGGCTGCCCAGAAACCCTGTGACCTTCGGGGTATTTTTGATGAGGTGATAGGCCTCGTCCGTCAGCTCCATCTTCACCAGGACATAGCCCGGGAAAAACTTACGCTCGGCATTGATCTTCCGACCGCGACGAATCTCGATCACGTCTTCGGTGGGGACCAGAATATCGGAGAAATTTTCGTCCAGGCCCTGGGCATGGGCCTGTTCGCGAATGGACTCAGCCACCTTCTTCTCGAAATTCGAGTAGGCGTGGACGATGTACCACTTATGGCGAGGATTGGCGGCAACGACGGGTGTTTCGGCGTTCATGTCTTTTAGATCAACCCCCGTTTACGAGTTTTAGAATGAGCGTCATGCCCGATCCGAAGATCCAGTCCACCAAGGACAGGAACAGGGCCGCCATCACCACCATAATCGCAACCATCACCGAAGTGATCCAAGTTTCCTTGCGAGTGGTCCAGGTGATCTTGCGCGCTTCTGAACGCACTTCCCGCGCAAACTGAGCGAGGCTAACACGCTTTTTGGGCGCAGCGGGCGCAGTCGCCGGGGGCGAGGCAGGGGCGATCGCCGCGGCCGTTTTGGCGGCGCGGTTTCTCATCGCTGTCGGCGTTGAGCCGGACTTCCTGGCCATCTCAGGTCTCGAAACTCTCTGCAATGAAGGCGGCGGACCACCCTCGGAAACTCTAATATCGGTGCCGATTGGCAGGAGCGGAGGGACTCGAACCCACGACCCTCGGTTTTGGAGACCGATGCTCTACCAGCTGAGCTACACTCCTAAGACCCTATCCTTGCGGATCCGGCCTCCGGCCGATGAACAACGCGCCGGAAAGGCTCCCGGCGCGCATCCGTCAACTGGAGCCGGGTCGTTTAGCAGCGAGGGGGCGACGGGGCAAGGGATTCCAAAGAACCCGGCGCGCAACATCTGACCGCGAAATATCCCTAGTCCCGTCGAAGTCATCGCATGAGGATGGTATTCCGGCTATATAATGGAGATAATTGGATTTATGCGATGGCCACTTACAGCATCGCCGATGCCAAGAACGGCCTGCGCCGACCGTGATGCCGACAGTGATTTTGAGGGCCGTTGTCAGGTGATCGACCGGGATGTGGCAAATCTCAACGACCTGGGGCTTGGCGAAGCGATCAGCTCCCTGAGGCAGATCCGATAGGCCCGAACGAAAAAGGCCGCCCGGGTTTCCCTGGGCGGCCTGATCTATGGGGTGGTGGCTTTGAGCCTACTCGATGATCTTCGAGACGACGCCTGCGCCCACCGTGCGGCCGCCTTCGCGGATCGCGAAGCGTAGGCCCGGATCCATGGCGATCGGGGTGATCAGCTCAACGTCCAGCTCAGCATTGTCACCCGGCATGATCATTTCCACGCCTTCCTTCAGACGGATAATCCCCGTCACGTCGGTGGTGCGGAAGTAGAACTGAGGACGATAGTTCGTGAAGAACGGCGTGTGACGACCACCCTCTTCCTTGGTCAGGATATAGGCCTCAGCCGTGAACTTGGTGTGCGGCGTAATCGA
>NMUI01000145.1 GCA_002221445.1 Phenylobacterium zucineum
TCCCTTTAGACGTTTCCGTCTAAAGGGAACAGGCTCTAGCCACGGCGTCCCAGGTTCAGGTCGGATGGACAACCTATTGAGATCTCGCCTCTAGGCCGACCGGCTTAGCTCGTGGTGGAGTGCCAATAGGGCTGACCTTTGTGCCACCGAATATTCGTCCGTCTCAACCTCTTCACCTTCGCTGATGGACCGGATCAGGGCAGGGGTCAGGGCTGATGAAAGTGACCAATTCCAATACTTCAGGACCGTTTGAGCCGGATCAACGGCGATCATGTCATACACCGTCAGCACATAGGCAAAATGCGGATCAGGACTACCATCAGACCCGGTCTCGGGGCGGCGCAGGCCTCGCCAAAGCGCCCGCAGGGCAGGCTTAGGCAGGCCCGTTGACTTGCAAAGTACAGCGAGAGGCTCGCCGCCGGGGTCAGCAAAAATCTTTGCCCCTATCATGGGCTTCAACCCGCACAGGTAGGAAATCTCATCGGCAATCTCTGGCGTCAGGCCATATTGGGCGTCGGTGACTGCGGCTTCGAGACTATCATAGGGGCTTTTTTCAATGGCAGCGCGGTTTCTCTGGCGGCGTTCGATGAACTGCAGCGCTTTCCGGGTCAGTGGGTCCTGCCATCCTTCCGAGGCGGCGATGGGAAAGACGTCCCCAGCGGCGTACTGAAGAATTTCCCGGGAAACCGCAAATCGCTGCAAGATGGTTCGACGGACATCCCGCTCAGCCCACCAGAACAACACATAGGCGTGGGAAGGGCGCAATTCCGGTCGTTTCAGCAGGGCGGGGGCCAGACCGCTTGCGAACCGGGTCAGGCCGACAACGGCTTCTATCGCCGCATTCGACAGCCGCGAGGTGTCATTCCGCAACAGCGCTTCAATGACCTTGGGCTCCTCAAACTCAATCAGGGTCTCCGACAGGACTTCGCTCACCCCCCGGCGCTGGGCTATGAGATACCTGTGATTTTCGTTGGTATGGCGGGCGCAATCCATGAGGTCGGAGTCAGAAATGAAGGGGCACTCTTTGAGCAAGACATCAGCCACATCCAACTGATCTCGCAACAGAACGCGCACGAGACTCGCTGGCAGCTCCGAGAGGCCCGCGAGACGTCTAGCCACACGTCGGCGCTCCTCGGGCGCAGCCTCCCGCAGCATATCCACCAGCAGGTCAGCCGTTACGGCGCGCTCGAAGGCATTGACCCGCGAACCGGGCAGGCTCACCACGTCGGCCAATCGTTTCAGCAGGGCGACCCGCGATTTGGACGCCACAGGCTGTGGTTGCGCACGCTCAAAGGCTTCTGACAGGGAGGTTTCGCTCATAGCTCCGCATGGAGCCACAGCGTCGTTAACGAACCCTGTGCGGCGCAGCTATTCCGATCCTTACCGGAATTCAGGTGCCGTCCAATGATCCCAGATGTCGGGCAGGTCGGTAGACACCTTATCCGGATAATTGGCCGGGCGTTTTTCCAGGAAGGACATCACCCCTTCCCGCGCATCGGCCATCTTGCCCCGGGCCTGAATGCCGCGACTGTCGGCCATGTGGGCCTCAATGGGATGGCCGGCACCGGCCATCCGCCAGATCAGCTGGCGGGTGAGCGCGATAGAGACCGGGGCGGTATTGTCGGCGATCTCCCGTGCCAAGGCCCTGGCAGCGGGCAGGAGATCGTCCGGAGCATGGATCGAGCGGATCAAACCCTTATCCAGGGCTTCCTGCGCCGGGAAGACCCGACCTGTATAGCACCATTCCAGCGCGGTCTGAACACCCACCAGCTTGGGCAGGAAATAGGACGACGCAGCCTCCGGGTTCAGGCCGCGACGGGCGAAGACCAGACCGAACCGCGCCTCGGTGGAGGCAAGGCGAATATCCATGGCCAGTTGCATAGTGACACCGACACCCACAGCCGGGCCGTTCACCGCCGCGATTACTGGCTTCAGGCTCTCATAAATCCGCAAGGTCAGCAGACCGCCGCCGTCCCGCTGCACCCCCGCCTTGGTGCGCGCCGCCTGGTCGGCCCCGCCTCGGGCCGAATAGTCAAAGGTCTGGCCGCCTGCCGACAGATCTGCTCCAGCGCAGAAACCGCGCCCAGCCCCGGTCACAATCACGCACCGGACCTCGTCGGCAGCATCGGTGAAATCGAAGGCCGCGATCATGTCCAGCATCATCTGGGTGTTGAAGGCGTTGAGCTTGTCCGGCCGGTTCAGGGTCAAGACGGCGACTCCCTCCTCTACATCCAGCTTAATGGTCTCAAAGGTCGGGGTGGTCATGGCAGGTCTCCCTAAAAGATGCGATTTTCTTGCACAGGGCCCGCTTGACGGACGGTCCGTCAAGCACCGCATATGAGTTTCACAACGATAATTTTTGGGAGGCGGGCTTCCCTAAGGTGAAGCCCGCACAATCAGGACCTGCCATGCATCCGGCCACACACGCCCTCAGCCACCCCGATCGCGCCGCCTATATCATGGCGGGCTCCGGCGAGACCGTCACCTACGCCCAGTTGAATGACCGGTCGAACCAGGGCGCTCAGTTGTTCAGGTCCCTGGGCCTCAAGGTCGGCGACGTCATCGCCCTGATGATGGACAACAATGCCCGCTATTTCGAGATCGCCTGGGCGGCCCAGAGGTCGGGCCTCTATTTCACCTGCATCTCGTCCAAGCTCAGCGCGGGCGAGATCGAGTACATCATGACCGACTGCGAGGCCAAGGTGCTGATCACCTCCCCCGGGGTCGGCCCGGTGGCGGACGAACTGCCCAAACTCCTGCCCGGTGTTAAGCTCTACATGGTCGGCGAGGCCCGCGCCCCCTTTGAAAGCTTCGAGGCCGCCCGGGACAAGATGCCCGCAACCCCGGTGCCGGACGAGACCGCTGGTACGGACATGCTCTATTCCTCGGGCACCACAGGTCGCCCCAAGGGTATTAAGCACCCCCTGGCCGGAACCCCGATTGACGCGCCCAACGCTCTGGCCCTAATGGCCCAGGGCCTGTTCGGTTTTAAGACTGACAGTGTCTATCTCTCGCCCGCCCCCCTCTATCACGCCGCCCCCCTGCGCTGGTGCATGAGCGTTCAGCGCCTGGGTGGGACCGTGGTGGTGATGGAAAGGTTCGACCCCGAAACCGCCCTTGAGCTGATCCAACGCTATAGCATCGACGTCGGCCAGTTCGTGCCCACCCACTTTGTTCGCATGCTCAAGCTCGATCCGGCCGTCCGCGCCAAATACGACATCTCGTCCATGCGCAGCGCCGTCCACGCCGCCGCCCCTTGCCCCATCCCGATCAAGGAGCAGATGATCGAATGGTGGGGCCCGGTGATCCAGGAATACTATGCCGGCAGCGAGGGGAACGGCTTCTGCTATATCGGCCCCCAGGACTGGCTGACCCATAAGGGCTCTGTCGGCCGGGCGATCAATTGCGAGGTCAAGATCTGCGGCGAGGACGGCGAGGCCCTGCCCCCGCGCACCGAGGGCACGGTCTATTTCTCCGGCGGCGCGCCCCTGGTCTATCACAACGCCCCCGACAAGGTGGCCGAGAACACCAACCGCCACGGTTGGACCACGCTCGGCGATGTGGGCTGGTTGGACGAAGAGGGCTTCCTCTACCTCACCGACCGCAAGAGCTTCATGATCATTTCCGGCGGGGTGAACATCTATCCGCAGGAACTGGAAAACCTGCTCATCACCCACCCCAAGGTGGCCGACGCCGCTGTGGTCGGCGGCCCGCATGAGGAAATGGGCGAACAGGTGATCGCCGTCATCCAGCCCATGAATTGGGCCGATGCGGGCGAGGAGATGCGGGCCGAACTCATGGCCTTCTGCCGGGCCAATCTCAGCCACGTGAAATCTCCGCGCATCATCGACTTCATGGCAGAACTCCCCCGCCACCCGACGGGCAAGCTCTACAAGCGCCTGATCAGGGACGCGTACTGGGGGAAGGAAGGGTCGAAGATCGTTTAGGGTCAGTTTGGACAGGGGGCGACCATGACCATCAGCTGGGAAGACTTCCAGAAGGTCGCCCTCGTCACGGGGACCATTGTCGAGGTCGAGGATTTTCCGGAGGCCCGCCGCCCGGCCTACATTCTGCGAGTCGACATCGGGAATGGCGACATCCGCAAGTCCAGCGCCCAGATCACCCACCACTATTCAAAAGAAGAGCTGATCGGCAAACAGGTCATCTGCGTCGCCAACTTCCCCCCCAAACAGATCGGTCCCCTGATGTCGGAAATCCTGGTGACGGGGTTCTATGACGACAAGGGCCAGGTGGTGTTGGCCGTGCCGGACAAGCCGGTGGCGAATGGGCTGAGGTTGGGGTGATGGGGACGCTGGTGTCCTTGGGCTGGATTGCAATTGTAGACGAAGAAACGATATTTGCGGCCAATCGCGAAAAAATCCCGTAAATCATCAAACAGTCCAATCCCAAGGTCCAGCGAACATCGCGCTGAAAAAAAGCGGCATTCGCATAGATTCCGAATCGGACCGAAACCCATCGTCACTTCGCACAAGGTTGGCTAGGCTCTAAGAATGCGACCCGATCAGAAACGACCATTGGAAGAATTAGACACGCTTAGCCAAACCGTCGGATGCCGACATTCAAATCCTGACATTTGCAGAAATCACTCAACCGAAAATCAATGCGCTTTTGCTCGCCCCGATAACATATGCAAGACTCCACCTAGATCTTGGTCAAAAATATACAACAGACTACACTCAGCGAGATCATAGTGGTTAATCAATTTATAATTCCTACAACGATTGCCCGTCGCGCCCGGTGGCTTCACGATATTGTGCAGATCAGCGGTCATTTTGGCAATGACTCTACGCGCATAGAGCATGAGCTGAATCAAGAGACGCAATCCGAAGGTATAAATTCTATTTTAGATCACTTGCGTCTAGCCGGATCTATACCTGAACAATACGGACACGACTCCAGTGAAGAAAAGTTATATTCAAAATATACAGATGCTATTTTGTCCACATCATTTACACATATTGGATTAAATAGCACCGTTCTAACTGAACGCGGTGACGCGGCTGACGTAGAAGCAGCGAATAGCGACTATGCGCTGGTAGGTGACGCGAAAGCATTTAGGCTAAGTCGCACTGCGAAGAACCAAAAAGATTTCAAGATTGAAGCAATGGATGGCTGGAAGCGTGGTAAACCTTATGCAATTGTTGTTTGCCCTATATATCAACTTCCTAACAGATCTAGTCAAATTTATCATCAGGCTATTACTCGTACGGTTTGCATTTTCACGTATTCACACTTGAGTGTTTTAGTTCGACTTGCCGAAGTAACCAATACTAAAAATGCAATGGATGCGCTTCATAGCATTCTAAGATGCACTTCAACATTAAACCCGAGCAAAGATGCAATCCCATATTGGCATCAAATCAATAAGGCAATGCTTGATTCTCACTCATCTGTTGAAAGTCTTTGGCGGGAAGAGAAAATTGCCAATTTAGAATCAATAGAAGCTGCAAGGAATGAGTCATTGACTGCACTTGCTGTAGAGCGCCAACGTATTTTGCAGATGAGCCACGACGAAGCAATTCAGTCGCTAATTCGATATAAGAATATCGACGGGCGCAGAAAAGTTATTTCTGCTGTTTCCGACAGCGGAATCCTCGAAATATCATAGATCGAGTAGAGATTGTCGGAAACGCCCCTGTGCGGTTTCATAAAAATCCCGCGACCGCTCAAACATCAAATAGTTGCGGCCTAGCCCCTTGGCGGCAACGCCCGTGGTGCCGCTTCCCGCAAATGGGTCGAGCACGAGTTGCCCCTTTTGAGTTGTTAACTCGATCAGAGCTGCCATTAAATTGAGCGGCTTTTGCGTTGGATGAAGACCAGACTCACGCGCACGAAAGCCTGCGCGAATGATATTTTCAGCACCGGACGAATAGCGTTCAAATGCTTCCTGATTGTACGCTCCCACTCCATGAGTCAGAACATTATCAGCGATAGTCGTGCCTATTTTATAGGGTTTGGTGAACCACAGAATAGGCTCGAATGACGGGCGTAAATTCCCAACGCGCCATCCACTCCATTCATCTGCTGCAGACACATTGCCGCGCCGCCTGAACACGATGCTTAGCCGTTGAGCGCGGTGAACGGCACGATCTCGTTCCCACGCCAACATATCTTTGAATGTAAAGCCAGCGTCTTCTAGCGCCGCGACGCAGCGGTGAGCGTATCGTCGGCCTGCAAACACGATTGCAGAGCCACCAGGCTTCACAACACGCAGCCAATCACTCGCCCACGTCGAGCACCAGTCGTAATACTGCTTCGGAATGAGCCGATCAGCTTCTGACCAGCCGTTAATCGGCTTACCCCTAGACTTGAATACTTTTCCTGCTTTCTCTTGTGCGGGACTCGCGCCTAAGTAGGCTGAATTGGTGTTATCGTGAAGCACGTCCCAATCCTCAGCACCAATTCCATAAGGAATATCGCTCAGAATCAAATGAGCGCAATTGTCGGGAACTCGCCGCAAGCCTTCGATGCTATCTTCGTTGAATATTTTGTCGCGCCACAAGGCTTGCTCATGTCCGACGTCATTTTCCAAGGGCGAAATATCAGCACGGAGTTTCAGCATTGAGCACCTGAATTCGATAGCTGGTTGTTACGGGCGTTCGTCGAGAATGGCGCGCAGATTATTCACGATCGACACACCTCTCTCTCAAAGTGTATTTTCAATTTTCGATTAAGAGATTTTTCTAATTCGACCATGATTCTAGCCACTTCGCTTTTGAGCATTGGCGCGGCGAGATGGGGGTTGAACTGACACTTTACGAAATAGGTCGCTAGCGATCAGGCTATCCTATCCTATGACGTCCCGACATGGCGATTGATTGCTCGTGACCCTGCTCTGCCGAGGCAAACCATCACTCCGCCAGCACCGCGAAAAGCACTCCAAATCCTTGATGCATTTCCAGATGGTCGGAAATGATCGCACAAAAAAGGGAACGCCGACTCGTCCCACTTGGCGGGCTCCACAAACGCTTCCCGCCTTCGTCCAGTCCCCAGGATGTGCTCGCCTCGATCAACCATGGCCAGCAGATAGTGCCCCCCAACATGTCCGCCCGGAAATAACCCTGACTTAAAAGCGTCCCCATATAGGGCCAGGAAAACCTGAATCTTTGCGCCGCCGGTTCCTCCCCGGTCTGCGGTCAGCGCCATGTGGGATTTGATGATGAAGTCTGTTCGGCAACGGGCCCTATGTGGCGCGGCGCTTACCTTGTTCTGCCTGACCACCGCTGGCAGCGATGCCCTGGCCCAGGGCGTCGCAAAACCTGCGCCTGCCGAGGACCCCGCAGAGGTCTCCGAACTGGTGGTCACGGGCACACGGGCCCAGCCGGGGGCCGTGGTCGGCGATGTGAGGGCCGAGGTGCAAATCTCGCCAGCTGAAATCCGCGCCATGGGCGTGACCTCGGCCGCCAGTCTGCTGGCCGAGCTGGCACCCCAGTTGCGTAGTACGGGCGGCCGTCGCGGCGGCATGCCCATTGTTCTGGTGGGCGGGCGCCGGGTATCGGGCTTTAATGAAATCCGCGACCTGCCGTCGGAAGCCATCCTGCGGGTCGACATACTTCCCGCCGAGGCGGCCCTGAAGTTCGGCTATCCCGCCGATCAGCGGGTGATCAACTTCGTCCTGCGGCCCCGGTTCCGCGCCAAAATCCTTGAGCTCCAAGGCGGGGCGGCGACGCGAGGCGGCCTGGCCAATGAGTCGGCCGATCTGGGCTATCTGAAAATCATGGGCGAGAACCGCCTGAACCTGAACTTGAAGGTCGCAGCCAGCGATCGCCTCACCGAGGCTGAGCGCGACCTGGCGCCCGCAACGCCGCCGACCACCCTGGGCCTATCTAACCTGCAAGACCTGAGGACCGCCCGCAGTCTCTCGCCCCAGACGCGCTCGGCCAGCCTCAACGCCGTCTACAGCCACACCATCCTCGGCGGCTTGGCGACCACCCTCAACGCCACCTTGGAGACCAGCAGCCGGCAATCCCGCCTGGGCCTACCCCTGATCAGCCTGTCGGTTCCGGCCCTGAGCCCCTTTAACCCCGGTGCCACGCCGCAGTCGATCCTGCGCTATGTGGAAAACAACGGCCCCCTCATCCAATCCAATCAGGGCTGGACCGGTCACCTGGGTGGGGCGGTGAATAAGGATCAGGGCAAGTGGCGACTCTCGGCCACCGGGGCCTTCGACCACGTCGAAAGCCGAATACAAAGCGATTCAGGCCTTGATCCTACGGTAATCCAGGCGGCTTTGAACAGCTTCAGCACCGCCGTCGACCCTAGGGGTACCCTGGCCGACGGCCTGATCCAGACCAGGGCCGACAACACCGCCCGCGCTCGCTCTGACACCGGCAATGTCCAGGTCCAGGCGGCGGGACCCCTGGTGCATATTCCGGCAGGCGATGTTCGGCTAAGTCTCAATCTTGGCGACACCGAGACCCGGCTGGTCACCTCATCCTTCCGCTCTGGAACCCGGCTCAGCGGCGATTTCAGCCGCAGCGCCCAGCTGGTTCAGGGCAATATCGACATCCCCATCGCCAGCGCCAATGGCGGCGGCATCCAGAACATCGGCGCCCTGTCCGTGAACCTCAACGGCAATGTGACGCCCATCACAGGCTTCGGGACCCTGACCTCCATCGGCTATGGCACCAACTGGAACCCGATGACCGGGGTCAATCTGATCATTTCGCAGAACCAGGATCACAACGCCCCAACCCTGCAACAGATCGGCGATCCCCTGGTGGCAACCTCGGGGGTTCGGGTATTCGACTATGCCACGGGCAAGACCGTGGACATCACCCGGCTGGACGGTGGCAATAGTGCGCTCAAGGCCGATAACCGCAAGACCCTGAAGATCGGCCTGACCTATCGGCCCTTGCCCGACAAGGACCTGACCTTCTCAGTCAATTATGCCGCCTCGCGGAACTCTGACATCACCGGGTCTCTGCCCGCCGCCACCGCCCAGGTGGAGGCGGCCTTTCCCGGACGGTTCGTGCGCAATGCAACCGGAGACCTGATCTCCATCGACAACCGCCCAGTCAATTTCGCAGAGGAGGATCGACGGGAGCTGAAACTCGGCCTCAACTATTCTCAGCCCGTCGGACCCCAGCCAGCACCCAGCACATTTCTGAGGCCCCCAGGCGGGCCCGGGGCGGGCGGGGCGCGACCTTCTGGCGGACCACCCGGCGGCTTC
>NMUI01000146.1 GCA_002221445.1 Phenylobacterium zucineum
TATCGGAACGCACTCTAGAGCCCGCTGCCGCACACTTGCGCGCCGTCCTGAATTGGAGACATCCGATGCCCTTGATTGTGCCACCCGAATGGGCACCGCACCGGGCCATGTGGCTGGGCTTTCCGAGCCATGCCGAGCTTTGGGAAGATGATCTTGAGCCCGCCCAAGCCGAGGTGGCCGCCCTGGCCCGCGCCCTGGCGGGGCCTGGCGGTGAGCGGGTCCGTCTGCTCACCGGCCATGAAGCAGGCGAGGTCACCGCCCGCCGTCTGTTGGGTGATATAGCTGGGGTGGATATTGTTCCGGGCCGGTTCGGCGACATCTGGCTGCGCGATACCGGTCCGATCTTCGCCCGGCAGGATGGGGCCGACATTGCCTTGGGTTTTCAGTTTAACGGATGGGGCGGCAAGTATCGGTTGGACCATGACGATACGGTCTCAGATCAGATCGCTGCGGCGTCGGGCGTGGTGCTGGCGCGCCGGGACATGATCTTAGAAGGCGGTGCCCTCGATCATGACGGTCAGGGAACGATCCTGACCACACGCCAATGTTTGCTCAATCCCAATCGGAATTCCGGCTGGACTGAGGCGGTCGCTGCCGAGGCCCTAGCTCTGGGTCTGGGGGCCCGCAAGGTGCTGTGGCTCGGGGAGGGTCTGGCCAATGATCATACCGACGGCCATGTGGATAATCTGGCCCGCTTTGTGGGGCCTGCGACGGTGGTCTGCCCGGTGGCCTGGGGCCTGGGGGATGTGAATGCGCACGCCTATAATGCCGCCGCAGCCGATCTTGCGGCCATGACCGATGCTTCAGGCACGAAACTCAAGGTGGTGCGGATGCCTTCACCCGGCCGAATCGAGCATCCAGAGGGCGGCGCGGCCCCTGCCAGCCATATGAATTTCATCATCGCCAATGCGGCGGTGATCATGCCCACCTATGCCGGCGATCCCCAGGCCTCCACCCTGGCGGCTCAGGCCTTGCAATCTCTGTTCCCCGACCGCACCGTCATCACCCTGCCATCCGATGCCATTCTGACCGGCGGAGGGTCCTTTCATTGCATTACCCAGCAGGAGCCCGCCTGATGGTTCGCCCGCTCAAGGTCGCCGCTCTCCAAACCGCCTATGGCATGGATCTGGCCGCCAATATCGCCAGGACAGTTGATCTCATCCGCCAGGCCGCCGCTCAGGGTGCCCAGGTCATCCTGCCGTCGGAACTCTTCCAGGGTCCCTATTTCTGCGTGGCCCAGGAGGAACGGTGGTTTGCCCAGGCTCATCCCTGGCGGACCCATCCGTGTGTTACCGCCCTGGCCCCCTTAGCGGCGGAATTGGGGGTCGTCCTGCCAGTCTCAATCTTCGAAAAGGAAGGACCTCACTACTTCAATTCCCTGGTCATGATCGACGCGGACGGGTCTCTGATGGGGGTTTACCGCAAGAGTCATATTCCCGATGGGCCGGGCTATATGGAAAAGTATTATTTCCGTCCCGGTGATACGGGTTTCAAGGTCTGGGATACCCGTTTCGGCAAGGTCGGTGTCGGTATTTGCTGGGATCAGTGGTACCCGGAAGCCGCCCGATCCATGGTGTTAATGGGGGCCGAAGTTCTGCTTTATCCGACAGCCATCGGGTCAGAGCCGCACGATCCTAACCTCGACACAGCGGCTCCCTGGCGCCGGGCCATGCAGGGGCACGCTGTCTCCAACATCATTCCTGTGGTCGGGGCAAATCGCACGGGGTTTGAGCCCTGGGATAATTATCCCGGCGGTGGGCAGGGCTTTTACGGGGCATCTTTCATCGCCGACCATCGGGGCGACCTTGTGGCTGACCTGGGTCGGGATGAGGAGGGGGTCATTGTGGCCGAGTTCGATCTCGATTTTCTGGCGCGACACCGGGCGGCCTGGGGCTTCTTTCGTGACCGGCGGACAGACCTTTACGGGGCCCTGAGCCTGACCCGTCCGGCCGACTGACCATACCTGATTTGCCGCCCGGCTAATGTTCCGCTAGAAGCCCGGTCTTCGCGGATGGGTCCATGGGCCTGACCCAGCAATCTCCTTCTCGCCCCTCAGCTTAAAGGCACCTCATGGCGAACGAAAATCAAGCCGATCTCGGCGGTCAAATCACCGGAACGGTCCTGTTCTATTCCAAGCCCGAACCCCTGGCGATCGAGCTGCATAAGGGATTGGGCGTCAAACGCATGGATGGCCCCTTCGGCTTTGCCAGGGCGGGTCACGCGGTGCCCCTGACAGTGACGGAGTTCAGTCCGGCGGCCCTGACCGGTCCGATCATCTTTGTGGGCGAAGAAAAGACCCCCCTGGCGGTTATGGGGCTTAACCCCAATGAAAACCTGTTCCTGCGGGACGATGGTGTGTTCGAAGCCGGGGTCTATATTCCGGCCTATATCCGTCGGTACCCCTTCGTCTTTGCCAATGATCCGAATGCCCAGCAATCGATCCTGTGCATTGACCGTGCCGCTGAGTTCATTGTTGAGGGCGGCGACATGCCCTTCTTCAAGGACGACGGCACTCCGTCAGACTACACGCAGGGCTGCATTGAGTTTTGCAATAATTACGAAGTCGAGCGTCAACGGACCCTCAACTTTGTCGACATGCTGAAGCAATGGGACCTGTTCGAGGTCAAGACGGCCAGCCATACGCCGATAAACGAAGACGGTAGCCCGGGTGAGCCTCAGGTCATTGCAGAATTCTTCGGTGTTTCCGAAACCAAGCTCCAAGGCCTGCCCCAGCCCAAGCTGGCCGAGTTGCGGGATAACGGGGCTCTGATGCAGATCTATGCGCACCTGATCAGTCTGGTCGGCTGGGATCGCCTGATTGCACTTCAGATGTACAAGACCGCAAGTGCCGCAGCCAACGCGGCATAAGCGTCGTTACCGGGAATAGACGCTGCGGGTCAGGCAGGAAAATACCAGCCGACCCGCTTCGTCCAGCAGGTCATGTTGGGCGATGATAATGCCCTTGCCGTCGCCGACGGGGTCCTTGCCCATGACGGTCATACGCCCGCGAAGGAGCTCGCCGGTGGGGGGATTGCGAACCCAACGCAGGGCATCGACCCCCAGGCGCTTGGTCTGGGGCCAAGCCATGGACGAGGCCGCATCAAGTCGCGCCCACAGCGCATAGACCATGGCATCGGGCGCACCCCGCTCCAGGGGCCAGCCCGGCGCAAAGGCCTCGATAAAGGATTCCAGGGCTCGAGCGTCTACCCGGACCTGTCCGAGGGGAGCCACCTGGCCGATGGCAATGTCGTCAAAAGGGGCAGGCACGGGGCGCTCTCCGATGAATATCGATCCGAAAACCGGTTGCGCCCTATCGTATCATGCTCCGGCTGGCCGCGCGCCAAGACATTCAGATGTTTGAGCAAACGAAGCCGCCTCACATTTCTAGAGCCTGTTCCCTTTAGACGGAACGGTCTAAAGGGATAAAAAGAGCTCCAATTCAGGACTGTAATACCGGTTTGATCCGATAATCGGTTTCCCCTGATCCAGGCTCCGCGCTCGAGCCGATTTTGCGACTGAGGTAAGATGAAGCTGCTCTGGAAATGCGCTGCACTCGTTGGCCTCGCCCTATGGCTTTCGACGGGTGCGCAAGCCGCTCCGGTCAAGACCAGCCACCTGACCCTTGACCTGATGGCGCAAACCAATGGGGTAACGCCGGGGGGGCGGGTTGTAGTGGCCCTGAGCCAGGACATTCAACCCGGGTGGCATACCTATTGGCGTAATTCCGGCGACTCCGGCGCGCCGACGGAATTGACCTGGACCCTGCCAAAAGGTTGGACGGCGGGCGAGATTGTCTGGGCACCGCCGACCCGACAGCCCACGGGCCCATTGATGAATTATGGGTATGCGGGCCGGGTGCTGTTACCCGTGACCTTAACCGCCCCGAAATCGGCCAGGGTGGGCGAAACTGTTGAGCTGAAAGTCCATGCTTCGGTCCTCGTCTGCGCCGATGTGTGCGTGCCCGAGGATGCAGATCTGACCCTGACCCTGCCTGTGGTTGCGGCCACCCCGGTTCTGGACCCCACCCTTGGCCCGAAGATCACAGCGGCCCTGGCCGCCGCTCCCAAACCTGGGTTCGCCAGGGCGGTGTTCAGTCAGGCCGGCACGACCTTCAAGCTGGCTGTTGTCGGTGCGGGCCTGAAGGGGGCAGACCTCGCCGACAGCTATTTCTACCCCTATGCCCCTGATCTGATCGACCATGGCAAGCCCCAGGGGATTGAACGCGGCCCCGATGGCTTGACCTTTACCCTGACACCCGGTCTTGGCAAGGCGGCCGGGCCCTTGCCCGCCGTGATCGAGGGTGTGGTGGTGGTGGCCGGTCATGCCTTTGAGATTCAGGCCAAGGCTGGAGTCCTGCCTCCGGAAGCTGGCGGGTTAGGTCCCCCGCCCTCTAAGGCGATCTCGCCCGCGAGGGGGGATTTGGGACTTGTGGCGGCGATTGCCTTCGCCTTTGTCGGCGGATTGATCCTCAACCTGATGCCCTGCGTCTTTCCCATCTTGGCCATGAAGGCCACCTCTCTGGCCGGTCACGCGCACAATCGCAAAGAGGCCCAGGTCCAAGGCTTGGCCTTCCTGGCAGGCTCTGTTTTCACCTTCCTGGCCTTGGCAGGGGTCCTGATGGCTGTACGGGCCGGGGGTGCTGCGGTGGGGTGGGGCTTTCAGCTTCAATCGCCGCCGGTGGTAGCTGGGCTGGCCCTGCTCATGCTTGCAGTGGCGCTTAATTTGTCAGGATTGTTTGAGATCGGGGCGTCACTTCAGGGTCTGGGGTCGGAAGCTGCCCGTCGCGGCGGACTGGCCGGGGCCTTCCTGACCGGTGCCTTGGCTGTTGTTGTGGCGGCCCCCTGTACCGCGCCCTTCATGGCACCGGCCTTGGGCTGGGCCCTGGTTCAACCCCCCTAGCGGCCCTGGCGGTTTTTTGGGCCTGGGCCTGGGCTTTGCAGCCCCCTTTACCCTAGCGGCCTTTGTTCCGGGCTTATTGGTCCGTCTGCCCAAGCCCGGCGGATGGATGGACGATTTCCGTAAATTGATGGCCTTTCCCATGTACGGAACGGCCGCCTGGCTGGCCTGGGTTCTGGCAGTGCAGTCGGGCTCTGACGCCCTGGCCCGGCTGTTTTTGGCGGCGGTGACCCTGGCTCTTGGGGTCTGGCTGCTCGGATCAGCCCAGCATCGTGCTGCGCTTGGGCGGCGGCCAGTCAAGACCCTAGCGCTGGGTGTGACCTTGACCCTGGCCGCCCTGGCTGTTGCGATCTGGCCGCGTTATGCCGAACCCGCGCAAAGGGGGGGCACCGAAACCCAGGGCTCCGATATTCCTTACGAGGCCTATAGCCCCGAAAAACTGGCGGAGGCTCGGGCGAGCGGTAAGCCGGTTTTCGTGAACTACACAGCCGCCTGGTGTGTCACCTGTCAGGTCAATGAGAAGGTGGCTTTTTCGACCAAGATCGCCGCCGACGCTTTCGCAAAAAGCGGCACCGTCTATCTGAAGGCCGATTGGACCCGCCGGGACGCGACGATTGCCGAAGATTTGGCCCGTCACGGACGCGCCGGGGTGCCACTCTATCTGGTCTATCCGGCAGCGGGGGGCGATCCGGTTGTTTTGCCGCAGCTTCTGACCGGTGAGATCGTCGCTGGTGCGCTGGAGACCGCAGCCAAGTCGTAAAGGGTCTGCTCGACCTCGGAGGTGTATGCGCGGTCGCTGACAGGCAGACCGGTATTTGCTAACTCCAAGGTCGAAGATTCCTATCCATTTCTGATAAAGTGGTGCCGGCTCATGACAGTCTCTGATGCTTGGACTCAATTGGAGACAAACGGTGCCGCGGCCGCAGGACGGTCGATTGCGGCGCTTTTTTCGTCCGAGCCAGATCGCCTGACCCGCTTGAGCTTCGCCGGGGCTGGACTTCACCTGGACCTTTCCAAACAGCCCTGGTCGAGCGCTGATTTTGATCAGGTCCTGGTCCTGAGCCGAACGGCGGACTTAGACGGTGCCAGGGCGCGACTGTTCGCGGGCGAGACCGTCAATGCCTCAGAGGGGCGGGCCGCTCAGCACATGGCGCTCCGGGCTCCGGCCGGCGCATCGAGACGGGTCCAGGGCCGGGACATTTCAGCCGAGGTTGAGATCTCCCGGGATAAGATGCGGGCTTTTGCCGACGGGGTTCGGTCCGGCAGGATCCGAGGTGCCGATGGTCGGAAAATCAAGGCGGTTCTCCATATCGGCATTGGCGGATCTGATCTTGGTCCGAGGCTGGTGTGGGAGGGGCTTCGGCCCCTTAAGGCCGAGGTCGACCTTCGGTTCGTCGCCAATGTGGACCCTTCGGAACTGGCCTTTGCCCTAGCGGGTCTGGAGCCCGCCACAACCCTGGTGGTTGTGGTCTCCAAGACCTTCACCACCCAGGAAACTCTGACCAATGCCCAGGCGGCCCGGATGTGGCTCAGGGCGGCCTTGGGTCCGACCGCCGACTGCCAACTAATCGCCGTCACTGCCGCACCAGATCAAGCGGTGGCCTTCGGAACCCCGCCGGATCAGGTCTTCGCATTTTGGGACTGGGTGGGGGGCGTTATTCCCTGTGGTCTGCCGTCGGTCTGTCCTGCGCCATCGCCCTGGGGTTTGAGACATTCGATAGCCTGCTAAAGGGCGCGGCAGCCATGGATGATCATTTTCTTTCCGCCCATTCGGATCAGAACCTGCCCATAGCCCTAGCCCTGGCGCATATCTTTAATCGTAATGGCCTGAAGCGGCCTGCTCGAGCGGTGATTCCTTATGCCCAGCGCCTGAGGCTGTTTCCGGCCTTTCTGCAACAGCTGGAGATGGAGTCCAATGGCAAGCGGGTCTCAGCATTGGGTGTGCCACTCACTCGAGGATCGGCCGCTATGGTGTTCGGCGACGCGGGCACCAACGGTCAGCACGCCTTCTTCCAGGCCCTTCATCAAGCGACGGATATTGTGCCGGTAGATTTCATCGCTGTGGCGAACCCTCGGGAGGGTGACCCCGCAGCCCATCAGAAACTCCTGGCCAATGTCATCGCCCAGGCCGAGGCGCTGATGGTGGGGCGGTCGGAAGAGGCTGTTCGGCTGGAGTTGGGCGGGCGCGGGGTGTCCGCAGACCAGATAGCGACCCTGGCCCCGCAGAGGACTTTCCCCGGAAATCGCCCCTCAAGCTTTCTGCTGATGGACCAGCTGACCCCGGAGGCACTGGGGGCCCTTATCGCGCTTTATGAGCATAAGGTCTTTGTTGAAGGGGTGGTCTGGGGTCTGAACAGCTTTGATCAGTGGGGGGTAGAGCTGGGCAAGACCCTGGCTGCCGTGGTCTTGCCGGAATTGACCGGAGCAGCCTCAAACCCCCATGATCCTTCAACCACAGCTCTGATTACCCGTCTCAAGGCATAAGGTAGTGAATATGGAAGACCTTAAGGGCAAGACCGCCTTCATCACCGGCGGTGCAAGCGGGCTGGGCCTGGCCATGGCCCACGCCTTCGGCCAGGCGGGGATGCAGGTCATGCTGGCCGACATTGATGAGGTCCCCCTTGCTCAGGCGGTTGCCCAACTGGAGGGTCGGCAGATCAGGGCGGCTGGGGTTCTTTGTGATGTGGTCAGTCGCGCTGCCATTCAGGCCGCCGCCGAGAAAACCCTTGAGATCTTCGGCAAGGTTCATGTGGTCTGCAACAATGCCGGTGTCGGGGCTGGCGGTCCCATGAATCAGGTTAAACCTGCAGATTGGGACTGGGTGATCGATGTTAATCTGAAGGGCGTCATCTATGGCATGGAGACCTTCCTGCCCCTGGTACGCGCCCACGGCGAGGGTGGGGCTTTCGTCAACACGGCCTCCATGGCCGGGATGATTTCGCCGCCGGGCATGGAGCCCTATTCGGCGACGAAGTTTGCGGTGGTGGCCATGTCCGAGGGCTGGCACGGCCAGCTGGCGGGGGAAAACATCCACGTGGCCGCCCTATGCCCCGGTTTTGTCAAGACAAGGATCAATCAATCGGGGCGGACCCGACAGGCGCAATACGGCGGGCCTGTGATCAATCCTATCGTGCCCGGAAACCTTGTCGACAGCGGGATTGACCCAGAGCGGGTCGGTCAGAGGGTGGTGGAATCCCTCCGTGCCAAGGATCTGTATATCTTCACCCACCCCGACATGCGTGGCGCGGTTCAAACCCGGTTTGGTCGCATCATGGCGGGGTTTGACGCGGCTGACGGGAGTTCAGCCCTGGCGGGCATGGCCTATGCGACCCCTGATCTGACAGGGGGGTTCAGGCCATCGGAGAGCTGAGGGCCTTAGCTTTTTCTTCTGATTTGCCAAAAATCAGAGGCGGCGACTTGCCGCTTGGTCAGACCTGGCCTAAGCGCGCGCCATGGCCGATCCTGTTCAAAGACCTGAAGCCCGTGCGCCCCGCGGCTTTAACGACCGCCGCGCCCGCGATCTCGTTGCGGAACGCCTGATCCTGGCCCGGGTGTCGGAGGTCTATGAGCGTTACGGGTTTGAGGCCCTAGACACCGGTGCCTTCGAATACGCCGATGCCCTTGGCAAGTTTCTACCAGACGCCGACCGCCCCAATGAAGGGGTCTTTGCTCTCCAGGACGACGACGAGCAGTGGATGGCGCTGCGCTATGATTTGACCGCGCCCTTGGCAAGATTCGCGGCGCAGAACTGGGAAACCCTGCCTAAGCCATTCCGTCGGTACGCCTTCGGCACGGTCTGGCGTAATGAGAAGCCCGGTCCCGGCAGGTTCCGGGAATTCATTCAATGCGACGCTGATACGGTCGGGTCTGCCCGTCCGGAAGCCGATGCTGAGATCATAGCCATGGCGGTGGAGGGTCTTCGGGCCGCGGGCCTGCCCCCCGATGGCTATGTCATTAAGATCAACAACCGCAAACTGCTTAACGGCCTGTTGGCTACCGCAGGCGTCACCACCGAAGGTCAGAAGCTGGCCGTACTACGGGCGGTGGATAAACTGGACCGTCTGGGACCAGATGGGGTTCGGCTGCTGCTCGGGGCGGGGCGCAAGGATGAGTCCGGGGCCTTTACCGCCGGTGCAGGTTTGACGAGTAAGGCGGCAGAATCGGTTCTGGCATTTGTTGCTGCCGGGGCTGGGGGACGGCCTGAAACTCTTGATAGGATTGCCAATGTGATTGGCGGGTCGGCTGAGGGTGACGACGGTCTGGCGGAATTGGCTCGGATCGATCAGGCCCTGCGCGCCATGGGGGTCAATGGGGAACAGGCCATGTTCGACCCCGCCGTGGTGCGGGGTCTTGAATATTATACCGGTCCTGTTTTTGAGGCTGAACTTCGGGTGCCCACCACCGATGATAAAGGGCAAGCTGTTCGCTTAGGGTCCGTTGGCGGCGGTGGTCGATATGATGATCTGGTGGCCCGGTTCACCGGCGCGCCGGTTCCAGCCACGGGGTTTTCCTTTGGGGTGTCGCGATTGGCTTCAGCCCTGCGGGCCTCCGGGCGCGACCTGGGCGCCCAGGCGCGAGGACCAGTGGTTATTATCGCCTTTAGTCCCGATGACATGTCCAAATACTATGAGGCGGCGGGAGAGTTGCGATCCGCAGGCATTGCCGCAGAGGTCTATCTCGGGGCCTCGGGTATGCGACCGCAGATGAAATATGCAGATCGCCGTCTATCCCCGGCAGCGGTCATTCTGGGGGGTGATGAAATCGCAGCGAACACGGTCACCATCAAGGACCTTGATCTGGGCCGAGCCCTGGCCGCCGGGATCACCGACAATGCGGCGTGGCGGGAATCCCGACCTGGACAACAGACCCTGCCCGGGCCGATTTAGTATCGGCTATTCGCAAGATTCTCGAAAGCTAGGCTCATGCGCGTGGAACCCCCAATTCCGGCTGACCGACTGGCCGCCCTTCGCGTGCCCTTCGCGGCCATGGGTGCCCAGCCCATGGATACGGCCATTCTTCAGCCCTTGAGCTTAATGCTGGACCTGGCGGGGGAAGCCCTCAGGGCGCGGCTGTTCATCGTCCAGGCGGAGGGTGGGCCGGAAGCCTGTCTGCGCGCGGATTATACCGCCCCCATTGCCAAGGCGCATATTGA
The DNA here is from genome assembly GCA_002221445.1 of Phenylobacterium zucineum. GTDB lineage: Bacteria > Pseudomonadota > Alphaproteobacteria > Caulobacterales > Caulobacteraceae > Phenylobacterium > Phenylobacterium zucineum_B. The sequence goes on from NMUI01000146.1 coordinate 10,049, forward strand.
GCGTGGTGAGCCGGCAGGGACTTATCTCTATGAGGGTAAAGTGTTTCGCGCCGCCCCTGACCAAAGCCATCAGGCCGAAGAGTTTCTTCAGATCGGGGTGGAGTGCTTCGGGTCGGTCGGGCCGACGGCTGAGGCTGATTTCGACATGATCATGCTTGGTTGGCGCGCTGCCTTGACCGGTGGGCGACGGGACTTATCCCTCTGGCTGGGCGATGTGTCCTTGTTTGCTGCCTTTGTGGATGGTCTGGATCTGTCCCCCGGCTTAAGCGCCCGCATCAAACGCGCCGCCGCGCGCCCCCGACTTCTTCAGGCAGAGCTTGACCGGGCTGGGGCGAAGGGTGCAGATCCGTCCACGGGTGGTCTGGTCCAGGTGCTTGCGGGCCTTACCCCAGACGCTGCTGGTGCTGCTCTGGAAGACATCTGGGCTCTGGCGGGTATTCAACCCGTCGGCGGACGCACCCCGGCCGAAATTGCCCAAAGGCTGATTCAGCAGGGGGAAAGCCATGCGGCTCCCGCCCTGACCAAAGATCAGGCCGCGGCTGTTTCTGCCTTCCTGGCGGTTCAAGCCGGACCGTGGGACGCCATGGACGCCATTGCCGGACTGGCACCGAAGTCGGCCATGGGCCTGCAAACAGCGGTGGAGGCTTGGCGCGCTCAGCTAGATCGTCTTGCTGCAGCCGGTGCTCCGGTGGCCTGCGCAACCTTTTCCACAGCCCTGGGCCATGCCTTTGACTATTATGATGGTGTCACCTTTGAGGTGAGATCTGAATCTCTGGGACCGGACGCCCCGGTCGCGGTCGGCGGGCGTTATGACGGTCTGCTCAGTCGGCTAGGGGGCACGCATCAGGCCTGCGCCATCGGCTGTATGGTTCGGCCAGGCCGCGCCTTTGAACAGGTGGCGGTATGAGTGATGTGCTGATCCTGGCGGTTCCATCCAAGGGGCGTCTGAAAGACCAGGTCGAGGCTTGGTTGCAGGACTGTAACCTGTCCCTTGCCGCCTCCGGCGGAGATCGCGGCTATAGTGCAGAGCTGAAAGGGGTGGCCGGTATTTCGGTGCGGTTGTTGTCGGCTGGGGATATTGCTGAGGCGCTTCAGGCCGGGGAGGTCCATCTGGGGGTGACCGGCGAGGACCTGTTGCGCGAGCGCGGCCCAAACATTGATCGTGATGTCCTCCTGCTCCAACCCCTGGGTTTTGGTCGAGCCGATCTGGTGGTGGCAACCCCCAAAAGCTGGCTTGATGTGGACACGATGGCCGACCTTGAAGATGTGGCCCATGACATGCTGGCCCGTACCGGTCGGCGGATGCGGGTCGCTACCAAATATCTTGCCCAGACCCGCACATTCTTCGCGCGCCATGGTTTGTCCGATTATCGAATCGCTGAATCCGCTGGTGCGACGGAGGGCGCACCGGCTGCCGGGGCGGCGGAATGCGTCGTCGACATCACCACCACGGGCGCGACTCTGAAAGCCAATGGCCTGAAGATCCTTAAGGATGGCGTGATCCTGAAAAGCCAGGCCCATCTGGCAGCCTCTCGAGTCGCAACTTGGACGGCGGGACAAATGACCTCCGCCGAATCCTTGCTCCGCATTCTGGAGGCGAGGGCCGCCGCCCGCGCCGGGGCCACCTTGATCTGGCCCTCGCAGTTGGGCGATGATGATCTAATGCGCCAGTTCGAGGCCCTGGGGGCTTCTCGTCGGCCCAATGGCCTATTGGTTCCCCGAAGTCGGGTTGCTGAAATTTCCATGGCACTTACGGCGGCAGGGCGTGGGCCCGTGACCGTCTCCCGACCAGATTTTGTGTTCGAAAGTCAGAGTCCTGCCACCGAGGCTTTAAGGGCATATTGTGGTTAAATTTGACACATGCGTCAAAAATAGGCGGATTCAGGCAAAAAATATCCGGTCATGTCGGAAATTTGTGCGCTTTTTACGAAATCTCGAAGTTTGAGCGCATTGACTCCCGACGGAAATTGCCGTTTCTTCCTGCCTGCGAGAGACAAGAACAGCTTCAAGCTTTCAGTCTCCGGCGTTTCGGGGAGGAAACGCCTTTTAATACGAGCGACTGCTCAAAAAAGCCCGCTGCGTTTATCCCCCGCAGCGGGCTATTTTGTGTCCGAAACTTAAAACTGACGATGTCGTCAAAAATAATATCTCCGGACTCACTCAACACCGATCTCCATCCTCATAATGTCTGAACAACCGGGTGCCGTTGTTGTCGGAACGGGGCCAGCAGGCCTGATGGCTGCCGATGTCCTGGCTCAAGGTGGTTTCTCCGTCACCGTTTTTGATCGTATGCCTAGTCCGGGGCGCAAGCTGCTCATGGCGGGCCGCGGGGGGTTGAACCTCACCCACAGCGAATCCTTTGATTCTTTCGTCAAAAATACGGCCTTGCAGCACCGCATCTGCTGGCGGCCTTGACTGCCTTTTCCCCATCTGGGCTCCGGGATTGGTGTGAGGCCCTGGGCCAGCCTACCTTTGTGGGTTCCAGCGGTCGGGTGTTTCCAACGGCCATGAAGGCTTCACCGCTCCTGCGCACCTGGATGGCGGGATTAACGGCCCGGGGTGTCCGATTTCGGTTTCATCAGACCTGGACCGGGTGGGACCATGACGGCCGTCTGACCTTCGAAGGTGCCGGGGGCGCGTGCGAAGCCATTTCCGCCGCGGCTGTCGTTCTTGCCCTGGGTGGGGCTTCCTGGCCGCGTTTGGGGTCGGATGGTCGCTGGTCGCAAATCTTCACGGCGAACGGTCTTGCGGTGACACCTCTGCTGCCCGCAAATGTGGGGTTCGACGTCGCCTGGTCACCCGTGTTCAAATCCCGTTTCGCCGGACAGCCCCTCAAGGCTGTGACCCTCTGTTTTGGCGAGACTTCCGTGCCGGGTGAGATCTTGATCGCTCACACCGGAATTCAAGGTGGTGGGGTCTATGCCCTGTCCCGTAATTTGCGGGAAAGCCTCATGGCAGGTCGACCAACGGTTCTGATGTTGGATCTGCGGCCTGGACTGAAGACGCGCGAGATTCAAGACCGTCTTGACCGGACCCGACCAGGCGACAGCCTCGCCAACCGTTTGCGTAAGGCGCTGAGGTTCGGTCCGCTGGAGATTGCGCTCCTGCGTGAGGCATTCGGCCCCACACTTCAAGCTTCCCCCAAACCGCTGGCGGACGCGATCAAGGCCGTGCCGATCCGGCTCAGCGGTGTGCAGTCCTTGGAGCGGGCGATTTCAACGGCAGGGGGCGTGCCATTTGACGCTCTGACTTCGGATTTCATGCTCAAAGCAAGGCCGGGAACCTTTTTGGCGGGTGAAATGCTGGACTGGGAGGCTCCGACTGGCGGTTATCTGCTCCAAGCCTGTTTTGCCACCGGCAAGAGGGCCGGTGAGGCGGCCCTGCGCCATATCAGACGGGGTCAGGGTCGCGGACACGACCCTGACATCCCCTGACTACCAGATCCGAACCCGATTTTCCGGGGCGACATAATTCGCATCCCCGGGTTTGACCCCGAATGCGTCATACCAGGCATCGATATTCTTCAAGGGTACATTGGTCCGGGCAAAGTTCGGGGCATGGACGTCGGTCACCACCTGTTGCCGCACACGATCCTCGCGCATTTTCGAGCGCCAGACCTGTGACCAGCCGAGAAAGACCCGCTGGTCGCCGGTTAGGCCGTCAATCACCGGAGCGGGCTGCCCTTTGAGTGAGGCATGATAGGCGTCGAGCGCCAGCAGCACGCCGCCAAGATCGGCGATGTTTTCGCCCATGGTCTGTTCACCCTTGATGAACACGCCCGGCAGAACTTCGGTGGCTGAATACTGCGCGCCATATCGGGCGGCCTGGGCATTGAACTTGGCGGCGTCCTCCGGGGTCCACCATTCCTGCAGACGACCGTCACCGTCAGACTTGCGGCCCTGATCGTCAAAGCCGTGGGTGATTTCATGACCGATGACGGCACCGATTCCGCCGTAATTCACCGCCATATCACCCTCCGGGTCAAAGAACGGCGGCTGCAGAATGGCGGCTGGGAAGACTATCCCGTTCTTGGTGGGGGAGTAATAGGCATTCACAGTGGCAGGGGTCATGCCCCATTCCTTGCGGTCCACCGGATCTTTCAGGCGGGCAAGCTGACGATTCCATTCGAACCGGTCGGCGCGCTGAACATTACCATATAGATCGCCGTCCCGGATCAACAGTTTGGAATAGTCCCGCCATGAGTCAGGATAGCCGATCATAACACTGAACTTGGACAGTTTTTCCAGGGCCTTGGCCTTGGTTTCCGGCCCCATCCAGGTCAGGTTCTCAATGCGGGCTTTGAGGGCGGTTTTGATGTCACCGACCAGGGCCACCATCTTGGCCTTACTTTCTGGCGGGAAATAGGTCGCCACATAAAGCTTGCCCAGGGCCTCCCCGATCTGGCTGTCCACCAGGGTTACCCCGCGCTTCCAGCGGGGACGCTGCTCGAGCTGGCCGGACAAGGTTTTCTCGCGGAACTCATAGTGAGCCTGATCGAAGGCCTTGGAGAGGTAGGGCGCAGCTTGGTCAGCCAGGGTAAAAGCCTGATAGGCTTTCAAGGTATCCAGCGGTGCCTTTGCGAATATGGCCGCGATTTTAGGAAAGGCGGTGTTTTCCGCCACGATCACCCGATCAACTCCGTCCAGGCCGGCCCCCTTGAAAAAGGCCGTCCAAGGAAAGCCCGGAGCAATACCCGGCAGATCCGATACCTTGACGGGGTTATAAGTCTTATCTTTGTTCCGCCGCTCAGCCAGGGTCCATGACGCCTTGGCGACTTCCGTTTCCATAGCCAGGATGGCCTTGGCGTTCTCCTCAGGCTTGGTCCAGCCTGCCAAGCTCAGAATTTGTCTGACATAGGCCTCGTACTTGGCCCGCTGTGGCGCGAATTGAGGCTCAAGATAATAATCCCTGTTGGGCAGGCTTAGCCCTCCCTGAAAGGCATAGACCGCATAACGCAGGGGGTCTTTTTGGTCATCGCCGATGCCGATACCAAACATCGCACCGCCAAAGCCGGTTTGGGCAATCCCCATGAGACGGGCGATGTCGGCCTTTGATCCGGCGGCGCGAATAGCCGCCAGATCCGCGCTCATGGGTCGGGCCCCAAGCGCATCGACCCGGGCTTCATCCATGAAGCTGCGATAGAGGGTTCCGATTTTCTGCTTGTCGCCTTTTGCCGTCATATCTTGAGCGGCCGAGTCGAGGACGGCGTGCATACGATTGACCGATAATTCACGCAGACTGTCGAAAGACCCGTAACTGGATCGGTCTGCCGGGATAACCAGGTTCCGGATATAATTTCCCCCGGCAAAGGCTGAGAAGTTGGTGCCAGGCGACACCGAGAGATCTCTACCGGACATGTCAAAGCCCCAGGACCCCATGCGCGGGGCATTGAGGGTGTCCTCCGCAGACGCGGAAGCCGAAGCCAGGACGATGACCGAGACGGCGCAAGCCGATAGCCAGAAGCGTTTCATCTTTTGAAAAATCCTGTTTGGAGCGGTTTGGCGAGCTTGCCGCTGATCTCACGTCTGGCCACGTTACAATTCCGTCACTTCGAATCTACAGGCGGGGGCGACACTCTAACCTCGGCCATTAGGGTGATTTGTTTCCCGGACCCCAATCGGAAGGTCAGAGGAAAGGTGTTGCCGGATTTCAGAGCCGATTTGAGCCCCAGAAGCATTAGATGTTTGCCACCCGGTTCAAAAATTACTGACTTGCCGGGGGGCAGGACGATCCCGGTTTGGATCTGCTGCATGGACATGATGCCATCGACCATGACGGTCTGATGTATGTCTACCCTGCCGGCGATAGGGCTGGTGACAGACATCAAGGTATCTGGCGTCGTCCTTCATTGGTGACGGTGAAAAATCCCGCACCGTTTGACTCTGCGGCCGCTGGGCGACTCCAGGCCCTCTGAATCTGAACCCCTTGAACGCTTAAGGACCCCGCAGGGGCCGCAGCCGGGGTCATGACCAAACAGGCGGTCAGAATGAGAGTTTTCAACATAATTCCTTCCTTGTGATCGAAGGTGTAGATTTCGTCGCGAGAACCGGTCCAAGACATGACCTTCAGACCCAAACTGAATCCCTTCACCGCCCGGTTGCTTATCAGATCGTTGCTTGGATGAAGGATTGCTGTATAGGCTCACAGCGTTGTGTAAGCGAGGATGAGGTAAATGACGCTGAGTGTGGCTTCTGCGACACTTCCGTGTCGCTTCGACCTTGGTATAAGCGTGCTCGGCCATATGCCGCGGCATAGGGCAAGAGAGGGCTCTGAATATGAAATTCAAACTTCTGGCAGGGGCCGCCATGGCTGCGGTCTGCGTCGCCTCCGGGGCGTCCGCTGCGGACACCGGTTGGTACGGTGCCGTCGATCTGGGCTATCACTGGCCCGATAGCTTTGCACTGAAGTCCAGCAATAACGCTTCGACCGGTCAGCCCTATGCGTGGGATCTCAGCCAAAAAGAAGATTGGGCTGGCTTTGCGCGTCTCGGTTATCGTGTATCGAATAACTGGCGTGTTGAACTGGAAGGTGGCTATCGCACAGGCGATGTGAATTCGTTCCGCGGCGGTGCCGGTCAGGCCATTGTGGGCGTCTGCGCCCCTGGCGTGATCCGCACAGCGGCGTCTCCGACCTGCGGCGCACCGAGCGGAAGCGTGCAAGTCTGGTCGCTGATGGGTAATGTCATTTATGACTTCGCGCCGGACGCAGTCATCAACCCGTTCCTGGGTGCCGGGCTCGGTGCCAGCCAGATTAAGGTCGATGGCCTTCAGGGTCAGTTTTCCAACGTCACGGGCACGATTTCGGCGGCAAACCCGGCTTATCAGAACTTGTCCATCTCCAAGTCTGACACGACGATCGCTTATCAGCTGATCGCCGGGGCAGCCTGGAAGGCAACCGATCTTTTGAACGTGGATCTGACCTATCGTTATCTCGGAGGTGCCGATTCCTCCTTCAAATCGACGGGGTCTGCGGCGCTTCAGCCGGGTGTTTTCAAGGGTCCTTACCGCGACGCTTCGGTGACTGTGGGTCTGCGTTATTCCTTTGCACCGCCGCCTCCGCCACCACC
>NMUI01000147.1 GCA_002221445.1 Phenylobacterium zucineum
TAAAGGGAACAGGCTCTAGGATGAGGCATCAACAAAAGTGCTTCCGGGTCAGCCGAAGATACTGCGACTACAGATTATCAATCAACCATGCCGCGGCCTTGGCCACGGGATTGGCTTTGGGGTCAAGGGGTTCGCGACGTAACTTGGCAGAGGCCAGAGCCCTGGCCGACACCGCCTCCCGAGGACCAAAGGCTGAGCGATGGAGAACCCCTGCAGCGGCGCAGAATGCCGGGCCGGACGCGGCGTCCGCCAAATGTGGGACGCGACGGGGACGACCAAGGCGGACAGGCCGGTCAAAAACCCGAACGGCGACCTCGCGGATACCCGACAACTGACTGGCACCGCCGGTGAGGACCAAACTTGCGCCTGCCTCAACACCGGCCCCCGACGCGCGCAGTCTGTCGCGCAAGATTTCCAGTGTTTCTTCAACGCGCGGGGCGATAATACCTTTCAATAGCGAGCGAGGCGCAATGACCGGACCGGCACCGGGATCATCCCCCCGAGGTGGCGCTTCGATCATTTCCCGATCTTCATTGGCCGAGGCGATCGCTGAACCGTGAAGGGTTTTAATTCGTTCGGCCCCGGCGATTGAGGTCGATAGGCCGCGGGCGATGTCAGCGGTCACATGCTGGCCACCAACAGCGAGGGTTTCCACGTGTATCAGGCTGCCGCCGGAGAATACCGCTGCCGAGGTTGAGCCCCCACCCATATCAATGCAGACGGCCCCTAAATCCATTTCGTCTTCTTCAAGGGCGGCCAGGGCAGAGACGAAAGGTGCCGCAACCACCCCGTCAAACTGTAGGTGAGCCCGTTCGACACAGGCCCCTAAGGTCTGGAATACGGCTTCAGCGACCGAAACCACAAGCAATTCGACCGTCAGAGCCCGACCAAACATAGATCGCGGGTCGCGAATGCCTTGCTGACCATCAACCGCCCAACCGACCGGCAGGATGTGCGCGGCTCGACGCCCGGGCAGTTTAATCTGTCCTAAGGCAGCCTGAATCGCCCGCACCAGGTCCGCATCCGTAATGGGGCGGGCCCCGAGAGACACTCGACCCGCCACGCGATGGCTAGTGAGCTGGCCGCCGGCTGTGGCGACTGTAACGCCCTGGACCTGGACGCCTGCCACATTTTCAGCACGTTCCACCGCCTGAGCAATAGCATCAGAGGCCTCATCGAGATCCACGATGAAACCACCCTTTATGCCGCGCGACTGAACATATCCGACACCCGCCGTCGTCAGGGTCCGATCACCGCGACGAACACCATCCGGTTTCATGATAAAACAGGCGACCTTCGAGGCCCCCAGATCTACGGCAGCCACCACCGGTTGACGCCCCAAGGCAGCTTTTAGACCATCCCGGGAATCTGATCGTGTTCCGCTTCGGCTACCCAAGCCCATACCCCCCTTCAACATCACGCGCCGTCCGCAACCAGGGGGCCGGAAACCGTGGCAGCCCGGGGGCGGACGGAAACCATTTCAGGATTTCGCAAGTCGATCCGTTCGAATCCCAGTTCTAAAATACGGGACTTCGTTTCCAATTGTTCCAACGCAATCAAGGCCCCATCAATACCAGCCCCGGGAAGCTGGATCAGGCTGCCGTCCTTGAGACGCAAGTCCCAGCGCCGGTTATCGACCCGAACCATGGCCTCAACCCGGGACATGAGCCCGGGCCGCTGAGCGACCGTCTTCAGGATGTCCTTGGCGTGGGTATTGGCCCCTTCACCCACAACCAGGGGCAGGTTCGTGAACATACGCGGATCAGCCTCTGGAACCGCCTCGCCCTTGTCGTCAATGACGCGGGTATAACCACCGTCCTGCCATATGGCGACCTGGGGCCGTTCGACCACCTGCAGAACCAGGGTGTCGGGAAGCAGTCGGATAATGCGAACCGACTTCACCCAACCGACGGACTGAATGTCCTGCTGTAGTTTTGACAGATCCAGACCGAGTAAGGGCATGTCCTTATAGACATTTGCCGCCTGCAAAATATCAGCGGTGGCAGGCTTCGAGGCACCCTGAACCCGAACAGCCTTCAATTTGAATCCGATCAGGGCCAGCCGCGCACTCATGGCCGACCCGGTAGCCGACCCCAGCCTCAGCGCGCGATCACCCGTGGCCAGGGTTACAGCAAGGGCCAGGATTAAAACACCGCAGGCGGTAAGCAAGGCATGACGGGCGGAAAGCCCTCCACCCTGTTCATCATAAGGTTTGATGGACGCAGAAACATCACCTCCCCGCCCGGCGGGCGAGGAAGGGCGTTTGGTGCTAGGGGGCGATTTGGCCCGGGGTTTCGGCTGAGCGCGCGATCCCCCCGCATCACCGCGGGCATAAGCATCCTCCGTTATCCAAAGCACCAGTTGATCAAAACTCACGCCCTGCAAGGCGGCTTGCTCAGGAACGAGCGAAGTCGGCGTCATGCCGGGTTGAGTGTTGACCTCCAGAAGGACCAGAATGTCGTTAACGTCGTCATAACGAAGATCCGACCGACTGACACCCGAACAGCCCAGGGCGCGGTGGGCCTGCTCAGATAAATACATAGCTTTTTCAAGGGCATGATGCGGAATTTGGGCCGGTAAAACGTGCCTTGACCCACCGTCAGAATACTTAGCCTCATAGTCATAAAATCCGGAAATCGGTACGATTTCGGTAACCGTCATGGCCTTGCCGTCCATAACCCCCACGGCAAGTTCGAATCCCCGGATGAAGGGCTCAACCATAACCTGATCACCAAAGGTCCAACCGGGTGAAGCTAGGTCCTGTGGTGGGCGATTCGCGCCATCGTGAACGATGAAGACCCCGACCGAGGACCCCTCCGCGTTCGGCTTGACCACATAGGGCGGGGTCATGACATGGGCGGTGGCCACATCCATCCTGTTGAACAACCCCCCGCCAGGCACGAACACCCCTGCAGCGGCCAGCACTGCCTTGGACTTGGCCTTGTCCATGGCCAGGGCTGAGGCCAGCACCCCGGAGTGAGTATAGGGCAAGCCCAAGGTTTCGAGCACACCTTGCACGCACCCGTCCTCACCCCATTTGCCATGCAAGGCATTAAAACACACGTCAGGCTTTAGGCGGGTAAGGACCTCAGCGAGATCTCGTCCGGCATCGACTCGAGACACCTTGGCCCCCAGGCGTTCGAGGGCATCACCGCATTCCCGCCCAGATATAAGGCTGACCTCCCGCTCGGAGGATATACCGCCCAGCAGGACGGCCACATGTTTGCCCGCCAGCGGGCCGCTCACGGGGCCACCGCAGAAGTGCGGAAGTCAATATCGCTATTAGCGGTCAGCCGAAGGAAGGCCGCCCAGACCGCGACATTCTGGGCCAGCTTCTTGGGGTCGACTTTATCTAAGGTGTCGTCGGCGGAATGGTGCAGGTCGAAATAGCGGCCGGCATCCTGATCAAAGTCGACCACTGGCACCCCAGCCGCCTTCAGACCCTCAAGATCTGATCCACCCTCATCGGCTGGCTCCGGTGACAGGATGACCTTTAAGTCTGGAAGCTCACTGGCGAAGGCCTGCATAGCCGGATGGACCAGCGCACCCATTGGCAGACGTGCCCGCCATATCTCATCGCCGCCCAGATCGCTTTCGCCGGCCAAAACTATCCTGCCGGTCTCATCCTTATGTGCCAAGGCATAGGCCATGCCAGATCCGCCCTGCTCTTCTGATCCCCACATGACCACCCGGAGGGTCCTGGCCGGGCGCTGACCGGTGGTGCCGGCCAAACGGGCGGCCGCAGTCGCGATGGCAATGCCCGAGGCATCATCAATAGCCCCGGTGCCGGGGTCCCAGGAATCCAGATGACCGCCGACAATGATCACCTCATCCGGATGCACCGCGCCCTTCAGCTCGCCCACCACATTCCAGGACTGAGCCTGAGGTACGATTGCGGATGCCATGTTCAACCGAACCCTGACCGGGCGGTTCCGGGCGACCATACGCTCAAGGAGTTGCGCATCTGGAACCGAAAGGGCTGCGGCCGGAATGCCGGGCTCACCTCGCATTGCCCCCGTATGCGGAAGGCGGGTATCGTCGGTGGAAATAGAGCGCACCAGGAAAGCAACCGCCCCGCGCTTGGCCGCCTCCGCCGCGCCGACGGACCGGGGCACAACTCCGGTCCCATAGCCGTCGGCACCTTGGGTCCGACGCATGGCTTGGGTGATGACGGCGATTTTTCCGGTTAGTGAACCTAGGGGCTGTGCCTGAAGGTCCGATAAGGACCTGAAGAGAACGATTTCTGCCTCAAGGCCGCCAGGGGGTGTGGGGGCCGATCCGCCAAGACCAAGAATAGCCAATTTTTGGGGATAAGGTGCAACCACCTCCGCCGATTCCGGGCCGCGCACCCAGGCCCGGGCGGTGAAGGGCTCCGCATGGACGTTTTCAAAGCCGAGGGCGGTCAGCTTAGCCAGGCCCCAATCCTTTGCGCGAACAATCGCCGGTGTCCCCACCGAACGCGGCCCCACCTCAGTGGTAAGGGATTCAAGAATCTCCCACGCCGTGGTGTCTGCCAGCGCCTTGATCTTCAAGGCCTGAGCTTCTTGGGCAAGATCGCCTGCCGTCGCAACGGTGGTCGCAAAAAAGGCGGCGATGAGGATGGTCGCAATCTGGAAGTTTTTCATACCTCGCCCGTCGCTTAGGTCAGATCAGCTGTCAAGTACCCGGCCCCGGGGCTTGGGTTTAAGGTCGTCCTATGCGTCGGATTTCCCAATCCAACTGAATGCCCGTCTTAGCCAGGACATCAGCTCGCACCGCCTCGCCCAGCCCCTCAATATCTGCGGCAGTCGCGGTGCCGGTATTGATCATAAAGTTGGCGTGTTGAGGCGAGACCACGGCACCACCAAACGGCTTGCCGCGCCACCCGGCATCGTCCACAAGCTTCCAGGCGGAATGTCCATCAGGGTTCTTGAAGGTCGAACCACCGGTCTTTTCGCGGATCGGCTGACTTTCTTCCCGGCGGGCAGTGATGTCATCCATGCGGGCCAGGATGGCGACGGGATCATCCACATGCCCATGAAAACTGCCTGCATCCATATAATCTCAACCGGGGCTTCACTATGGCGATAGGTGTAACCGAAGTCGTCCCGGCTAAGGGTCACCACCTCCCCTGTCCGGTCAAAGCCCCAGGCGCTGGACATGACATCATTAGTTTCCCGGCCATAACAGCCCGCATTCATCGTCAGGGCACCACCAATGGTTCCGGGAATTCCGGCATAGAACTCCAGACCCGCCAGCCCGGCCTTGGCGGCAGCCTTAGCTACCGCAGAGTCGAGGGCTCCGGCATCGGCTATGATCTGATCTCCATCCACCACGATCTCCGCGAAGGCCTTGCCTGCCAGACGGATGACCACACCCTCTACGCCACCATCCCGCACGATCACATTGGAGCCGACCCCAAGGACCGTGACCGGAACCTCTGGCGGCAACTGCCTCAGGAAGTCCGACAAATCGTCTGGATCTGCGGGCAGGAAAAGTACATCGGCGGGGCCGCCGACCCGAAACCAAGTAAAAGGGCTCAGGTCTGCGTTGGGCAGAAGTCTTCCACGAACCGGGGGTAGACCGTCACGCCAGCTCATTTGCCTTGATTTTCCAACTGCCCCGGCAGGGCATAGGCCCAGGCCGTAATATCACCAGCCCCTAATAGGACCACAAGATCGCCGGACCTAGCTTCAGCCGCGATCAGGGTCGCAAGATTGTCGGGACCGCTCAAGGCCAGGGCGCGACGATGCCCGAACCGCTGAAGACCACCCACCAGATCATCGCGCCCGGCACCTGGAATGGGGGACTCACCAGCTGCATAGACATCTGCGACAATCACCGTGTCCGCATCATTGAAACAGCCGCAGAACTCGCCGAACAGGTCCCTTAATCGGGAATAGCGATGCGGCTGGACCACGGCAATAACCCGCCCTGAGGTTACAGCGCGGGCCGCCTTCAGGACCGCAGAAATCTCCACCGGATGATGGCCGTAGTCATCAATTATCCGCACGCCCCTGGCAAAGCCTGTGGTTGTAAATCGTCGGCGCACGCCGCCGAAACCTGCGAGACCCCGGCGAATGTCAGATTCCGTGACCCCCAGCTCCCGCGCGACTGCGATGGCCGCTAAGGCATTCATGACATTGTGATGCCCCGCCATGGGCAGGTGCATATCCCGCCAGGTCAGAATCTCTCCGCCAAGCGGGGCTATAACGACGTCAAAGCGACTGCCGTCCGGCCCCATGGTGATGTTCAGCGCTCGCACCTCGGCCTGAGGATTGACCCCATAGGGTACCAATCGCCGGTTCTCCACCTGGGCGACCATGGCCTGAACTTCGGGGTGATCTGTGCAGATGGCCGCAAACCCGTAGAAGGGAATATTCTCAACAAAATCCCGAAAGGCTTTTCGTACCGCGTTGAAGTCGCCGTAGTGATCCAGATGTTCTGGGTCTATATTGGTGACAATGGCGCAGGTGGACTTCAACCGCAGGAAGGTGCCGTCGCTCTCATCGGCTTCAACTACGATCCAGTCCCCCTCGCCAACCTTGGCGTTGGTACCGTAGGCGTTGATGATGCCGCCGTTGACCACGGTGGGGTCCAAACCGCCCGCGTCCAGCAGGGCTGCGACCATGGAGGTGGTTGTGGTCTTGCCGTGGGTCCCCCCAACCGCAACTGAAAACTGCAAACGCATCAGCTCGGCCAGCATTTCCGCCCGGCGCACCAAGGGCAAGCGCCGCGCCCGAGCGGCAGCCAATTCGGGATTATCCGCCTTGATGGCCGTGGAATAGACGACCGCTGAAGCCCCCTCCACATTGGCACCGTCCTGGCCAATAAAGATGCGCGCACCCAGCTTTTCAAGGCGCTCGGTATTGGCACCGGCCTTGGCATCCGAACCCTGAACCGTATAGCCGATGCGCAACATGATTTCGGCAATGCCGCTCATCCCGATCCCACCGATACCCACAAAATGCACCGGCCCTAGTCGGAAGGGCGCAGGCCGAAGGCGGTTCATGCAATCCGTCCTTGGGCGGCTGTGGCCTCTACAAGATCGGCAAGATGTTCGGCCGCATCGGGCCGGGCTATGCTACGTGCGCCGGCCGCCATACGGGCGAGCCGATCTGGATTGGTCAGCAGCTTGGTCAGAGCCGCCGCCATGGTTTCCACCGATAACTGATTTTCTCGCGCCACCTGCGCCCCACCCGCTTGGGCCATGACCTTGGCGTTCTCGCCCTGGTCATCGTCGAGGGCGATGGCTAGGGGCACCAGAATGGCAGGCTTCCCCGCAATCGCAAATTCACAGACAGACCCCGCGCCGGATCGCCCCACGACAAGGTGGGCCTGGCGAAGGCGGGTAGCCATGTCCCGGAAAAAGGGCGCGATCTCAGCTTCAACATTAGCATCGGCATAGATGCGACGGGCATTGTTCATGCTTTCAACCCGGGTCTGTTGCTGAATCCGAAGGCGGCCACGCAGCGCCTCCGGCAGTCGTGCGACAGCAGCAGGCATCAATTCCGACAACAAGCGCGCGCCTTGACTACCTCCGGTGATCAGCAGGCGGAGGGTGCCGTCCGGCTCAGGGGGGAGATAGGGTTTATCGGCCAGATCCCGGATGTCAGGACGGACCGGATTTCCCACCACAACCGCCTTGCCCCTAATCTTGGCCGGTGCCTTCAGAAGCACCGGAAAGGCGCAAGCGACGGCTCGGACATGGGAGGCCAGTCGCCGATTGGCCCGGCCCATCACGGCATTCTGCTCATGCAGAACCGTCGGGCGGTTCTGGGATATGCCCGCCAATAGCCCCGGCACGGAGGGATAACCGCCAAATCCGATCACAACCGAGGGATTGATCCGGGCAAAGGCCGCGCGGGCCTGCATAACACCGCGAAAAATGGTTACACCTGCCAGGGCCATCCCGATCAGGTCTCCGGACTTGAAGGTCCGCGCGGATAGGCCGATCCTTTCCTCCGCCGGGAAATTTTCTGATATGGCGGCGACCCGCTCGTCGCTAGCCAGAATAATGCGCCAGCCGCGCGCAATCAGGGCTTCAGAGAGAGCCTGGGCGGGGAAAAGATGTCCCCCTGTGCCTCCAGCGGCGACGACGGCGATCTTGCGCATACAAAGGCTTTAAGGGAAGCCGAAGGAATTGTGTAGCCTAACCCGGCATGAAGGCGCCCGGACGGCGGCGAGTGAGGGCTAGGGCAAGCCCTAGGGTCAGGCAGATAGCCAACATAGATGACCCACCATAGGAAATCAGCGGCAGGGTCATCCCTTTCGTCGGTATCAAGTTGAGATTGACGGCCACATTGATGAAGACCTGCTCACCAACCAGGACGAACAACCCCGCCGCCGCCACCTGCTGGAAGCCGTCGGAAAGTTTCATGGCCTTGGAGAGCCCGCGGATCACCACGAAAGCATAGAGCGAAATCAGGAACAGGGAAAAGACCAGACCGTATTCTTCTGCTGCGACCGAATAGATAAAATCCGTATGCAAATCAGGGACATGGCGCTTCATCACGCCCTCCCCCGGGCCACGCCCAAACAAGCCACCTGCTGCGATAGCTTCGGCGGCACGATCAACCTGATGAGTGTCCAGCTTGGAGTCCGCATCACCGTGATAGAGGAACTTGTTCACCCGACTGGCCACATGCGGCATGAGATAATAGGTTGAGCCGAGCCCGACCACAGCGATACTGCCAAGGCCCATAATCCAGCTGAGCGGTACACCGGCCATCCAAAATGCGGCACCAAAGGCGACGGTCAGCAGGACGGTCTGCCCCACGTCGGGCTGAATGAGTAAAAGCGCAACGGATACACTATAGAGGCCGAAGGCGATACTGATGCCTGGCACGCCCTGGCCTTTTTGCCCTCAGAGAACATCCAGGCCACCAGAATGATCAAGGCGGGTTTCATGAATTCGGACGGCTGAAGCGAGAGTCCTCCAAACTCAAGCCACCGGGTGGCCCCCTTGGCATTGTGGCCGATGAAAGGAAGGGCAATCATAATTGCGATTGCCACCAGCCAGATCAGGAAGGCCGCCCTGCGCACGCCGCGCACATCCAACACGGTGGTTGAAATCAGGATGAGGAGTCCCGCAGTTGCAAAAAACACTGCCGGACGGCGAAGTGGAAAGGGTCTTCCAGATGCATGCGGATTGCGGCAGCCGGGCTGGACGCAAAAGACATCATCACGCCGAGGACAACCAATAGAACCACAGCGCCCAGTAACCACCGATCCATGGTCCACCACCAGACCCCGAGTCGAGTACGGTCGGTGCGCGCAAAGGCACGGGTTTCGCTTTTGGAATCGCCGGATGGCTTCGAGGCCTTATCGGGAACGACCTCAGTCATTGTACGGCTCGACGGTGACCGGCCTTCGCGGTGGCCTCGCCAAGGGACCAGACCGATGTACGGAAGGCCTCTCCCCGCGCCTCAAAGTCCGGAAACTGATCAAACGAGGCGCAGGCCGGAGATAGGAGCACCACCGCCGGTCCGCCGGCCGCCTGTGCATCGGCGAAGGCGGAGGCGACAGCGTTTTCAAGGGTACCGCAGGCCACGCTACGGGCCTTTCCTTTAAGGGTTTGGGCGAATGCCTCCGTCGCTTCGCCAATCAGATAGGCCGTTTCGATCCGGGGAAAAAGATCGGCCAAGGCGTCTATACCACCGGCCTTGGGTTGGCCGCCTGCGATCCAGTAAAATTTAGGATAGCTCGACATGGCTTGACGCGCTGCGTCGGTATTGGTGGCCTTGCTATCATTGACAAACCGAATCTTCCCCAGATGCGCGACTGTTTCCATGCGGTGGGCGAGCCCCGGAAAGGACATCAGCCCCGCTGCCACTTCTTCGGTGAGTATGCCAAGCCCCCGACACGCGGCAAAGGCCGCTGCCGCGTTTTGCCAATTGTGACGACCGGGCAGCGACTTGGCCGCCAGCAAATCGACAACCTCGGTCGCCCGCTCGCCAGTAGCATCGTAAAGCACGCCCTGCAGGGCATAAACGCCGCGCCCCATGGCCTTGGACGCCGAGATCGGCACAATGGTGCGGCGATTGGCTGCGGTGATTTCCGTGCAGATTCTTTGCCCCCAAGGGTCATCAACCCCGATCACCGCCGTGTCACCCTTGCCTTGATTGAGCAAAATGCGACGCTTGGCGATTACATAGCCATCCATACCCCCATGGCGGTCCAGGTGATCGGGTGACACATTGAGTAGGACGGCCACATCCGGTTTCAGGCTACTGGTCAGGTCCAACTGATAGGAGGAGAGTTCCAGCACATAGACTGCACCGCCGTGCATGTCAGGCAGACCCAGAACACCATAGCCGATATTGCCGCCGATCCGGGTATCCCGACCTGACTGCGCGCAGATATGACCGATCAGGGCCGTGGTGGTTGACTTGCCATTGGTCCCGGTTATGGCGACAATTTTCGGACGCTTACTCTCATGGGCGAGGTTGACTGTGCGGGCGAAGAGTTCGATGTCGCCCAGAATTTCTACCCCGGCCGCCCTTGCCTTTTCCACCGTCCAGTGGGGCGTTGGATGGGTCAAGGGGACCCCCGGCGACAGCATAAGCGCGGTGAAACGGGACCAGTCCGCCGTCGCAAGATCCACAAGGGGCAGGCCTTCGGCCAGGGCGGCCTCTCGTCTCGCCGGACGCTCATCCCACAGGGCGACTTCAGCGCCTCCGGCCAGAAGGGCATGGGCAGCGGTCAGGCCCGTGCGGGCCAAGCCGAACACAGCCACGCATTTGCCTTCAAAGCCGCGAACCGGGATCATGAGCGCGCCTGACCTCCCTATCGCAGTTTCAGGGTGGCGAGGCCGAGAATGGCCAGCATAACGGCGACGATCCAGAAGCGGATAACCACGGTGGACTCTGACCAGCCCAGCTTTTCAAAGTGATGGTGGATCGGTGCCATCAGAAAGATGCGCTTTCCGGTGCGCTTGAAATAGGCCACCTGGATAATGACCGAGAGGGTCTCGGCGACGAACAGGCCACCGATAATTCCCAGGACAATTTCATGTTTGGTGGCGACGGCGACAGCCCCCAACCCGCCCCCCAGAGCCAGGGCACCGGTGTCGCCCATAAAAATCTTGGCTGGCGGCGCGTTATACCAGAGAAAGCCCAGGCCTGCGCCGATCATGGCACCGCAGAACACCGCAACCTCACCCACCCCAGGGACGAAGTGGAGCTGGAGATAACGGGCGAAAACGAAGTTTCCCACCAGATAGGCGATCAGACCAAACGCCGCGGCGGCGATCATAACAGGCACCGTCGCCAGACCATCCAGACCATCGGTGAAGTTCACCGCATTGGCTCCGCCCACAATCACAAAGGCACCGAAGGCTAGGTAGAACCAGCCAGATTCACCAAGGCGAACTTGAAGATTGGGAAGGCGATTGACGTCCCCAATTGCGGTGCGTCAGGTGGGGTCTTGCCGAATACGATGATGAGTAGAACCGCCGTCAAGGCTATGACGACCTCCAGCACCAGCCGAAGCTGACCTGACACCCCCGCCGTCGTTTGTTTCGTGACCTTGGCATAGTCGTCGGTAAATCCGAGAAGGCCATAACCTGCCGTCACCAGCAGCACCGCCCAGACATAAACATTGCTGAGGTCCGCCCACAGAAGGGTGCTGACCAGAAGGCCCGCCAGGATCATCACCCCGCCCATGGTGGGGGTTCCCGCCTTCTCGATGAGGTGTCGTTCAATGCCTTCTTGGCGGATCGGCTGGCCTCGCCCCTGTTTGGTCTGCATCCAACGGATAAACCGCGACCCCATAACCACCACCACCAGCTGGGCAGTGAACAGCGACATGCCTGTCCGGAAGGTCAGATATTTCATCAGGTTCAGGATCGGGATGTGCCCACCGGCGGCGGCCTGTTCGTAGAGCCAATAGAGCATTATCGCCTCTCCTCCGGCCCTAGGCCCAATGCCCCAAGCTTCTCAGCAATAATGCCAGCCTTGGATCCAAGAGACCCTTTCACCATCACCAAGTCGCCAGGTTCGATGGCCTGTGCGACTTGCTGCGCCAGATCAACCGCTGTGAGCGCGTAGCCGCCCCGCTGAGTCGGCGGAAGAGCATCCCAGAGGGATTTCATGAAGGGGCCTGCGCAGAAGACTAGGTCAATCTCGGCCTTTGCCAAGGGTTCTGCCAGCGCCGCATGGTAGTTGCGCCCGCCATCCCCCAGTTCGAGCATGTCGGTGAGTGCGACAATACGCCGCCCATCTGTTCGGCGGGCTCCTAGGCTTAACAAGGCGGCGGTCATGGAGATCGGATTGGCGTTATAGCTCTCGTCCACAAGAGTGAAGGTGCCGCCAACCAGATTAACGAGGCTCTCTGCACCGCGGCCTTCCAGGGGCTGGAATGCCGCCAGGGCCTGAAGACCGTGATCAAGGCTCACATCCAAGGCTTCAAGCATCAGCAGGACGGCCAAGCTGTTTGGTCCCCAGTGGAATCCCGTCTGGCGGATCGGAAAGTCGAGCGCCCGACCCTGTAAACGGGCCTTAACCTGAGCATATCCATTTTGCGGCTCAAAGCTGACCAGTTGCGCCGCACAGGTGCTGTCTGTCCCGAAGGCCTGGACCTGCAGACCCGCCTTACGCGCCTCGGAACTCAGGAATTCAAACCAGGTATTGTCAGCATTCAGCACGGCCACGCCGCCGGGGGCCATGCCCTGAAAGACCTCGGCCTTGGCTCTCGCGACCCCGCGCTCACCCTCCGGAAAGTTCTCCACATGGACCGGCCCGACCGTTGTTATGGCAACGGCGTGCGGTGCGACCATTCTGGAAAGAGGAGCAATCTCATCGGCGTGGTTCATGCCGATTTCGAAAATGGCCCGGTCAGAGTCCCGTGGCATACGCGCCAGGGTCAGGGGAACGCCGATATGATTGTTATAGCTCTTGATTGAACTGTGCGTCCGACCGGCCAGGATCAGGCCAGCCCGAATAGCCTGGGTAACGCTGGTCTTGCCGACAGAACCCGTCACAGCCCCACGACGGACTTGCGGGGCCCGCAAACGGGCTGCGAGGCCAAGGGCCTCAAGGGCTTTGAAGGTATCAGCCACCTGGACCGAGGGGCCGCCAACAGGCTGAGAGGCCAGCACACCGGCCGCGCCGTGATCAAGCGCCTGAGCCACGAAATCGTGCCCATCACGCGCGCCCGCAAGGGCTACGAACAGATCACCGGAGGCCAACGTCCGTGTGTCAATAGAAACACCATCTGCAGCAAACGCCGTGGTGACCCGGCCTCCGGTGGCCGCAGCAATCTCCTGGGCGGTCCACAGGGCTTCAGTCATGACCACCCTCCAGAGCCCTTGCCGTTTCGGCGACATCATCAAAAGGATACACGACCCCGGCAATGGTCATGCCCTGTTCGTGACCCTTGCCGGTCACCACTAGGACATCGCCGGGACCCAGCTCGGCAACACCGGCTTGGATGGCGAGCCGGCGGTCACCTATATCTTTCAGGCCCCGGGTGCCCGCCATGATTTCGGCGCGGATCGAAGCTGGAACTTCACTCCGGGGATTGTCGTCGGTTACAATGGCGACATCTGCCAGTCGCTCGGCAATGACCCCCATCAGCGGCCGTTTGGTGCGATCACGATCACCGCCGGCTCCGAACACGACGATCAGCCGCCCCTTGGCGTGGGGGCGCAGCGCCTTCAGAACCGTCTCAAGACCATCAGGCGTGTGGGCATAATCGACATAGGCTTCGCCGCCGCCAATCTTGGTTCCAACCTTCTGCAATCGACCCGGTGCGCCCTCCAGACGCTCAAGCGCCTGGAAAACTGTATCTATGTCCGTCCCGGCCGCGAGGCAAAGCCCGGCCGCCACCAGGGCATTAGACGCTTGAAATCCACCGGCCAGCGGCAGATTAACCTCATAGGTCTTGCCACCAGCTTCCAGCGAAAGTCTCTGACCGGAAGGCATCATGGTCCTGCCGATCATGCGCAGGGCCTGACCCGCCTCACCGACCGTCATGATCGTCTGGCCTGACATGGTGGCAGCCGCTGCAAAGGGGCGCAAATGGTCGGAATCCGCATTGAGCACCGCTGTCCCGCCCTGCGGCAACAGAGTCTCGAACAAGCGCAGCTTGGCGGAGCAGTAGGCCTCCATAGTGCCATGATAGTCGAGGTGATCCTGGGTCAGATTCAGAAAGCCAGCCGCCTTCAGAACAACCCCGTCCAGACGCCTCTGCTCAATTCCATGCGAGGAGGCCTCGAGTGCCAGGTGGGTAACGTCATGGCTCACCAGATTGGCCATCAGCTCGGCCACATCGGCGGCATCTGGCGTCGTCAGACCAGGAGGGGTTAATTGGAGGTCAAATCCAATCGGGCCCGTGGCGCGGACACCTAATGTCCCCATACTGGCCGCACGATGGCCTGCGGCATTGAAAATCTGCCGACAGAAGGCCGCAACTGAGGTTTTTCCGTTGGTCCCGGTAACCGCTACGACGGTTTGCGGCTGTTGGACCCAAAAGTGCGCTGCGGCCAGGGCATAGGCCCGGCGCGGGTCAGGGGTGACAATGACCGGCACCCCCAGCTCAGGCATGTCCTCAAGAGCCATGACCGCCACGGCCCCTTGGGCCACCGCATCGGATGCAAAACGCCGACCATCGACTGAAACCCCCGGCAGGGCCGCGAATAGGGATCCGGGCCTGACCTTGCGGCTGTCAGCCGTAACCCAGCTGATCAGGGGATCAATCGAAAGGTCCCGACGGACGAGCTCTGAAAGGCGCGCACTCACCGTTCATCGCCCGGGTCGGTCGGCTTGGACATTACCGCCAGGTTGGACTGTCGCCGGACATGCAGGAAGGGGGCGATCCGATCAATGACCCGACCCGCGGCCGGGGCCGCCACCCATCCTCCGGTTGAGAAACCTGCGGACGCCGCATTGCCATGCGGCTCATCCAGGAGAATCAAGACGAAATAGCGGTCGGCATTGGCGGCCCCCTCAGTGGGGAAAACCGCTGCGAAGGACGATACCTGTTTGGTTGTGCTATAACCTCTGATTGAGGGATCATATTTTTCCCCGGTTCCCGTCTTCCCCCCACGGAAAGTCCTTGTGCATCAGCCTTGCCGCCCGAGCCGCCCGTGACATTGGCTCGCATAATTTGCAGCATTTCCGTTGAGGTCTTTTCGGAAATAACGCGAGGGCCGCTGACCTTGGTACCCGGCGGTAGTTTGTGAAGGGTCAGGGGAACAAGTGTACCACCGTTAAGCAAGGCCCCCATGGCCCGGCTGAGGGCCAAGGGACTGACGTCAATCCCGTGCCCGAATGAGGTCGACGCGACGGCATCCTCGTCCCACTTCTGCGGGACCAGGGGCATGGCCGATTCCCTAAGCTCAATTTTGGCCGGTCGGGTCAAACCCAGGGCGATGAAATAGCGGCTAAGGCGGCTGGCTCCGATCTGTTCGGCAAGCCGCGCAGTGCCGATATTGGACGAGTGCTGGAAGACCTCCACCAAGCTCAGAATTTTCTTGGCCGCGTGATAGTCATGAATGGTGCGATAGCCGAGCCGGAACGGTGTCCGTGCATCATAGGTCGAAGTTTGTGTGGCGACTCCGGTGTCCAGGCCGATAGCGACCGTGAAGGCCTTGAAGGTTGACCCCATCTCATAGACGGCTGACGCTGCGCGATTGAGCTTCTGATCATCGGTGGCCTGTCCGGGATGATTGGGATCAAAAGCCGGCCAACTCGCCATGCCGAGAACCTCTCCGGTCCTGACATTTGTAACAATGCCAACGGCTCCGATCGGTTGAAACGCCTGCGCCGCTTTATTCAATTCGTCTTCAAGGGCGGCCTGAATCCGTAGATCTATCGACAAGGCGAAGGGCGTCGCCGAACTGGCTGTCTTACGGATGTCGTCATTAAAGGCCGCTTCGGCACCCTCAAGGCCGCGCCCGCCGGTATCGGTAAAGCCGATCACATGGGCCCCCGTCGCCCCCAGAGGATAGATGCGTTTTTGCTCCGGCTCGAAGCTGACCCCCGGCAGACCGAGGTCATGTATTTGCGCCTTGGCAGCCGGCGTGAGACCACCGATCAGAAACCCCCTGTGCTTGGAGGACAGGGCCTTATCCAGTCGGGTGGCCTGAAGATCAGGAAGCACGGTCAGCAGAGCGTGGCGGGTTTCGCCAGTGTCCCAGATTTCCCGAGGATCGAGATAGAGACCGTAATGCAGCAGATCGAGCGCCAACACGGCACCCGTACGGTCAACAAGATCGGCCCGGTCGAGGCCATTCTCAAGCGTCGCCTCCTGGATGCGGCCGACATCGGGAAACATTGCCATCTTTGCGGCACCGGCGGCCAGAACAACAAATCCCACGGAGAAAGCGGCAAGCACCACAAATATGCGGAGCCGTGTATCGTCTTCCGCACGCCCAGCCGCTCTGGCACGCTCAAAGGCATGTTCGATCCGCCAGACCAGATCGTTGATCCACCGCCAGTTTGGAGCAGGCCTTCTGATCGGGGCCATAGTCAAAGCCTGTCCTCCGTCACCGAAGGCCGCGAGGTGGTGAGCACGGACGGCAGAGCGTCAGGCGCGACCTCCCGGTCGGGCTTTACGGGACCAAGACCCAGATAGGTTCCAGACAGCCGTTGAATGCGGTCTGGGCGTTCCAGGTGCGACACCTCGGCCTGCAAGAGCCGCACCCGCTCATGTTCGGCGGCAATTTCATCCTGGACTCGAGCAATTTCCCCACGCTCACGGCCCGCCATGGTCTTTGCAAGATAGACCGACAGGATCAGCGCAATCAGCAGACCAATCCCAATGACATCAATAAGGCGGAAGCCCGAATCCGTCGGGTGAAAAGGATCATGCGACCTGCCTCCACCTCGGAGCGGAGGTTCGGGTTGCGGCCCGAAGTTTGGCGGATCGGGCGCGCGGGTTGTAGGCCACCTCGACCTCATCCGGCCCTTGAGCCCCATTGAACAGCAGTTGAAAACTGGGTGGGGCACCGACCTGGACAGGTGGGGCATGGCGCGACCCGCCCGGTGTCCGACCGGTGCGTTCGGTCAGAAAGGCTTTTACAATGCGATCTTCCAGGGAGTGAAAGGTCACAACAGCCAATCGCCCGCCGACCTTCAGGACTTGTTCTGCCGCCGACAGACCCGCCTCAAGTTCTGACAGTTCCTCATTTACGGCGATTCTCAAACCCTGAAACGTTCGCGTCGCGGGGTGGACCTTAGCCCCGCGTCGCCCGCCCAGAACCCGTTCTACAAAGTCGGCGAGGTCGAGAGTCCGGGTGAAGGGTGCCTCAACCCGCCGGCGACCGATTGCCGCGGCGATCCGGCGGGACTGCCGCTCCTCGCCATAAACCCACAGAATGCGGGCGAGATCTTTAAGTTCTGCGGTATTGATGAGATCGGCAGCGGTCTGCCCGGTATCGCTCATACGCATGTCCAGCGGCCCGTCCCGCATGAATGAAAAGCCACGGTCCGCCTCATCCAGCTGCATGGATGAAACCCCGAGATCCAGCACCACGCCATCCACGGAGTCGGCCCCTAATTCTACCGCCATCTGGGAAAAACGCGCCTCGACCAACCGAAACCTGTCGCCTAAGCCGGCCGCGAAGCGCCGCGCCGAGGGATCCCGATCAAAGGCAACGACCTCAACACCTGCCTCCAGGAAGGCTCGACTGTAACCACCGGCCCCGAAGGTGCCATCAACAATCCTCTGACCCGGTTTCAGATCCATGGCCGAAAGAACCGGCCCCAGCAGGACGGGAACGTGGGGAGAGGTCAAGACACCCCCCAAGACGCGCCATGCGCTGGGCGGCGCGCAGCTGGGCCAACCCATCCCGCGCCAACTCCCTTTGGGCCGAGCGGTGGGCTTGGAAGGCTTCGCGATTCCAGATTTGAAAACGATCTCCCAACCCGACCACCACAACCCAGTCCTCGAGGCCGAACAGGTCACAGAGCGGCTCAGGAAGGGTGATGCGCCCGGCGGTATCGAAGGCCATCCGGGCAAGGCCGCCATAAACGGACGTTTCCAGGGCGCTGCGGACAGGATCGCCGAAGTCCAACTCCTCAATCACGCGGACATAGCGGTCAAAAAGCGCCTGACCGCCCCCCTCAATACAGTCAGCTTCAATGGAGGGAAAACAAATCACCCCATCAAAGGGACTCGACACGAGGGCACGGAATTCCTGCGGCACAACAATGCGCCGTTTGGCGTCCAACTGTTTTTCAAACGTCGAGACGAACATCCCGTCGCGCCCCAATCCGTGGCCATTAAAGCCAATGTGAAATTCACCCTCGGCAGCCTGACGGCAGACCCTCCGCACAGACCACCATCACCTAAAATCCTCGGTAATTGGGTTAACATGGGATCAACTGGGATACAATGACACTCATTGCCGAATTCATACGAAAACAACGGCATTTGCATTCATCGTGGTTAATATCCGTAAACAATTCACAGAACATACACTGAACACATTAAGCATAATGGCGTGATTTCAGGATCCAGTGGAAAATGAGGAAACCAGACGGCCTGTAAGCCGGGTTCTGTGACGCCGACCGCAATCGACGCGACGATCATTCCTCTGGACCGGCCATTGCTGGACGGTTCTCGCGACCTACCCGGACATCTCGGACCTTCGACGGTCCTACCCCCTTGCGAGGGCGCGACATCCCTATTCGGTCTTGCTCCTGGCGGGGCTTGCCGTGCCGTCCCCGTCGCCGGGTCCGCGGTGTGCTCTTACCGCACCCTTTCACCCTTACCTGCACCGAAGTTCAGGCGGTCTGCTCTCTGTGGCGCTATCCCTAGGGTCACCCCCGGTGGGCGTTACCCACCGCCATGTCGAAGTGGAGCCCGGACTTTCCTCGACCCTCGTGAAAGGACCGCGATCGCCCAGCCATCTGGTTCCGACCGACCAATGGCCGCTATGCTCCCTTGGGTCAATCCGCCAAGCGTCCATAAACAAGCTGGTCCCAGAAACGCCCCTTCCAGAAAGCATGATCCTTGAGCTGACCCTCAAGGGTAAAGCCGTGCCGTTCCAGCAAGCGGCAGGACCGGAGATTGCCCACGGTCACCATGGCTTCCAGACGATGCAGGCCCAAGGTTTCAAAACCGAAGGCCATGACATAAGGCAGAATTTCGCTCATCACGCCCTGTCCCCAATAGGCTTGGGCCAGATCGTAGGCGATCTCACCTCTAAATCCGCGATCAAGCTCCAGGGTGTTAAACCCCACCGTGCCGATCAAGGTGGGAGATCCCGAACGACGAATAGCCCAGCGCAGGCCGCGATTACGCTCGGCCATTTCCTGGGCCCAGAGGATGATGTCCTTGGCCCCTTTGAGGTTTGCCAGGGGTTCGATATCCATAAACTCAACCACAGTCGGATCCCTGAACAGCACCAGCAGATCTGGTGCATCACCCCTTGCCAGGGGGATCAGGCTGTAAGGCCCCGCCGTCAGGGTTTGATCGGCCAGGGGTGGGATCATTTGTGCGCCGTCATGGCCCCGACAATCGGATGATCCCCAAGCGCGGCGATAACGCCTGCCCGATCCGGTTCGGCCTTGTTCTGGCTCAGTTTGTAGGTTGCTTCCAGCCGGGTCATGGTCAGTCGGGCACCGACAATGGCCCGGGTCATGGCGTCGAACCGGCCAGGTGACATCTTGGCCCGAGTCCAAGGTGATTTAGGTGTCAGCTTGGCCTCTTCCTGCGCCGATAAATCATCGAGTAGGGCGATCAGCTCGGCATTGTCCAGCAGGCTCACCGGCCCCGCTGCCTCAACCGAGACATAGTTCCAGGTGGGGACCTGATCGCCTGAGACATACCAGTCGGGACTGATATAGGCCTCCGGTCCCAGGCTTACGGCCACGGCCTCGAATCCTGACACCCCATAATCTGCAAGGGCATTGGTTCGGGACAGATGAAAATCCAGCACCAGACGGCCATCAATCTCGCGCATCAAAACCGGAGTCTGAGCGACACACAGAGACCCGCCGAGTGCCGCGGTGAGGGTTGCTAAGGGATAATGCCGCAGGTGATCGGCTATCAGACTCACATCCTCAGTCCGAAAGATCGGTGCCGGATGCATCAGCTTGCCGCCCGCAAGAGGGCGATAAGGCGGGCCCGTGTTTCGCCATCGGCAAGTCCGTCGAATTTTTCAGGCCGCCAGTGGCGTTGAAAGGCACGCACGACCGCCGCCGTGTGGGCATCAAAGACCCCCGAGGGGGCGCAGTTATATCCCAGGCGGGTTAGACCCGCCTGCAGGGCGAAGACTCCGGCTCCCTCTGCCCCTTCGACCAACGGCGCACCAGGGGCCGCGGCTGGTTCAACCCAGAGACCGTGCCCCGCCAGTGCCAAAGCCTTCCAAGGAAACAGTTCGCCGGGATCTTCTTTGCGGTCGGGGGCCACATCAGCATGACCAATTATGCCGCCATTATCGATCATCCATCGGGTTCGAATATCGCCGACCAAGGCTGTCACGGCGCGGATCTGTGCCTGCGGAAAGGCACGATAGCCCCACTCGTGACCGGGATTAACCAGCTCAATGCCGATAGAGCGGCCATTAATGTCGGTCTCGCCCTTCCAAAACGACACCCCAGCGTGCCAAGCCCGACGCGCCTCCGGCACCAGATGAAAAATCCGACCATCTTCTTCCACCAGATAGTGCGAACTGACCTTGGCGGCGGGATCCCGCAGTCGGGTCAGAGCCTCCTCCCCGGTCTGCATACCGGTATAGTGCAGGACGACCATGTCCGGCGGCGTTTTGCGCACGTCAAAGTTCGGCGAGAGGGCATCAATGAAATCCATCGCGCTCAAGCCTAAGGGTCAATTCGGAAAAGGGCTAGAACCCTTTGCCCTCAGACGGACTCGTCTGAACGAACGGGGCACTAGAGTGCGTTCCGATAAG
>NMUI01000432.1 GCA_002221445.1 Phenylobacterium zucineum
GGGCTGGCAATCGAGTACTGGCGTGCATGGTGGGCGCGGCCACTTTCATCCGCGCCGGGCGGGATGATGCCGATGCTCTGGCCTTCCAGCACCGGGAAAGGCATGCTGCCGAAGTCGAGCACGATGTGGTGGGTGTCGTAATCGGCACCGGCGGTAGCGCCTACTTCGGTCACCCGCACATTGCCCACGACCTTGGCGGTGATGGTCTTTTCAGTGGCCTTGGGGCCGTACAGGTTGGAATAGGCATGGGCCGCAGACCACGGCGGCAATGTGGCGCCATAGGCTGCGGAGTTGAACGTCTGCTGACCAGCGGGGTCGGCGGCCGCGGCGACGGGAGCTTGTGCCTCTTGCACCTCGGTGGCAGTCACGCCTTGCGCGGCCAGTTGGTCGGCGCTGAGTTCGCCGGGAAGTTCATCCCAACCCAACTGCGCTTCCACTGAGTAGGCCTGCGCCTTGGGCACCATGCGCCAGTTGTCAATTGATCCCGTCGGACACGGCGAGATGCAGTCCATACAGAGGTTGCAGACATCCGCCTTGACCACGTAGTTGCGGCTGTCGTGGGTAATAGCCCCCACCGGACAGATCGCCTCGCAGGTGTTGCAGCGAATGCAAATTTCGGGGTCGATCAGGTGTTGTTTGATGACGGACTCGGTCATTTTGTCTCTCTCTTTTTTATTTCAGGCTGCTAATTTAACTCGACTCACTTTTGCTCTCCCAGATTCTCTGCACCGCCATCCCCCCCGCCCCTTGCCCCCGCCGGGCAAGGGGAGCCTGGGAGCGGACAGCCGATTTTGTTTTGTCGCTTCGGCTAGGGCCTTACCGGGAACTGTCAGCGTGCTGGTGTAGTGCAAGCGTTCTTGCCGGCGCTCGGGACTATTGGCGTGAGATCTGGTCAGTAAAAAACAGTGGCAACGCCCCGCCCTTAATTCCGTATTCGGCGCGAGCCAACCAAATCGGCAGTCCGTATCCGGCTCCCCTTACCCCGACGGGGGGTAAGGGGGGGGATGGGGGAGTAAAGAAAGGAACGGTAAAGAACCGAAAATCAGTTAAACCGAACGTATTCAAAATCAACCGGTTGCCGATTAATCCCCATCACCGGAGGTGCAATCCAATTCGCAAACTTGCCAGGTTCGACAACGCGACCCATCAAGCTGGCA
>NMUI01000148.1 GCA_002221445.1 Phenylobacterium zucineum
TGCAGGTGGAGCATCCGGTCACCGAGCTGATCACCGGAGTTGATCTGGTGGAGCAGATGATCCGCTCAGCCTATGGGCAGGCCCTGACCTTTACACAGAAGGATCTGGCCATCCGGGGGTGGGCTATTGAGAGCCGGATCTATGCTGAAGACCCCTATCGGGGCTTCCTGCCCTCCATAGGCCGCTTGGTGCGCTACACCCCGCCGCAGGAGGGGCATTTGGGCGACGATGCCATTGTGCGCAATGACGCCGGGGTGCGGGAGGGCGACGAGATTTCTATGTTCTATGATCCGATGATCTCGAAACTGTCCACCTGGGCACCAACCCGGCTTGAAGCGATCAATGTCATGGGCCGGGCCCTGGAAGACTTCCATATTGAGGGCCTGGGCCAGAACATCCCCTTCCTGGCCGCCGTGATGGACCAGGACCGGTTCCGGTCGGGAAAACTGTCCACCAACTATATTAAGGATGAGTTCCCCGAGGGCTTTAACGGCACCTCACCGACAGATTTCCAACGAGACCTTGCAGCCTCCGTGGCCTGTGCCATGCAGCAGATTCAGACCAAGCGGACTTTCCCGCAACTGGCGCGACATGAATGGGTGGTGATCGCTGGATCCCAGACCCGGCATGTGAAGCTCGCCAATGGCGGCGGCGAATACAAGGTGACCATGGTCGAGGACGACCGTACGGTGGTGCTCAGCGACATCGCCTGGTGCCCCGGCGATCCCACCTTCCGCGCCAAACTTGATGGAACAGCCTTCACCTGCGCGGTCAAGCCTGCGCCCGAGGGCTTTGTCATCCGCCATCGCGCCGCCAGTCTGCGGGTTCTGGTTCTGTCGCCCAGGTCGGCAGAACTACACGCCAAGCTGCCGCCTAAGACCGCTGCGGACACGTCCAAATTGATCCTCTCGCCCATGCCAGGTCTGGTCGTCAGCCTTGAGGTGGTGGCCGGTCAGACTGTGCGGGCCGGGGAGGCCGTCGCCGTCATTGAAGCCATGAAGATGCAGAACATCATCCGGGCTGAACGGGACGGGGTGGTGAAGTCTGTAGGGGCTGCCGCCGGCGACTCGGTCGCCGCCGACGAGGTCTTGCTGGAACTGGTTTAGGCGTCGGGCTCTGCGACCGGTCGGCAGGCCCCGAAGGTTTCCTCAAATGCCCCCTGCAGGGCACGATCTGCCTCGTCCATGGTCACGGGTAGGCCGAGGTCGATGAGGCTGGTCACCCCATGCGCTGTCTGGCCGCAGGGGATGATGCCGGAAAAATGGTTGAGATCTGGCTCAACATTCAGCGAAATACCGTGGAAGGATACCCATTTGCGCAGCTTAACGCCAATGGCGGCGATCTTGTCTTCCCGGGGAGGCAGACCCGGCACCTTTCGCTCAACCCAGACCCCGACCCGGCCATCCCGAATCTGACCGTCCACATTGAATCGTGTCAGTGCGGAGATGATCCAGGCTTCCAGGGCCGCCACAAACTTGCGAACATCCCTGTCCCTGGCCGTCAGATCGAGCATGACATAGGCCACCCTCTGCCCTGGCCCGTGATAGGTGTACTGCCCACCGCGCCCGGATTGAAAAACCGGGAAACGCTCGGGATCCAGAAGATCGGTCTCCTTGGCCGAGACACCTGCCGTATAGAGAGGGGGTGCTCCAACAACCAAACGAGTTCCGGCGCCCGGCCCTCGGCGATGGCCGCGGCGCGCGCCTCCATGGCCCTGACCGCCTGCTTATAACCGATGGGGCGGCGGGATACGGCCCAATCCACCCGCGCGTCATCTTTTCTTCCGAAAATCGGTGAGGATGGTGCGGAGCTTAACGACCGGTTCAGCATGGTGCCCACAATATGGCGAGGCGTGAGATAATTCGCCATTCGCCCCGTCTTTTCGCTTGAAAATTCAAAGGTCCGGTATCTTGAGCCAAGTCAACTCGGTTAATGTCGAAATTTCCGTCGTTCTCGGAAGGTCGGTTCTGCCTATGGCCCAATTGTTGAAGATGGGGCGGGGCGCGGTTATTCCCCTGGACGCGACTGCCAATGATGAGGTCTGGATTTTGGCTAACAACTACCCCGTCGCTCGGGGTGAAATTCAGATAAATGATGAGCGGATTTCCATTTCGGTGACCGGCCCGGCTGACGTCTATGACTTCATGGCTGGTGGAAACGCTTAGAGTCCTTCTAAACGCGCTTCACAAACCCGTCGGGCTTTGCTACGCCCCGCGGCTCACCACGCGCGGTCGTGGCGGAATTGGTAGACGCGCAGCGTTGAGGTCGCTGTGGGGCAACCCGTGGAAGTTCGAGTCTTCTCGACCGCACCAGTGAAACAGAGTCTAAGCCAAGGCTGAAACAACGACGAGTCGACGCATCGAGTAGGGGGAGGTCCGCATGAGCCGCGACACCGGTCACCTGGAAGATGCTCGCCCTGTCGCCGATCTGACAGCGGCCTCTGAGGTCGCCGAAGATCTGGAAGATCTGGCGCTTGGCGAAGACTATGCTCTAAATCCTGACTTTGTGGCCATGGTTGTTGACGCGGCAGATCGCGGCGACGCCGAGCGGCTGCGCGAACTGCTGGCCGCCTTGCATCCTGCCGACGTGGCCGATCTCATGGGCTTTTTATCCCAAAGTGATCGCGAAGAGGTGCTGGCGCACCTCGACCCCGAAGCCCTGGCCGAGATTCTATCGGAACTCGACACAGAGATTCGCGAAGACATTCTTGATCAGCTGCCGTCATCCACCCTGGCCAAAGCCCTGGGCGAGATGGATTCCGATGACGCAGTTGACGTAGTCGAGGACCTTGAAGACGACAAGCGCGCCCAGGTGCTGGCGGCCATGCCGGAGGTCGATCGGACCGCCATTGAGACCTCATTGGCTTACGAGGAGGAGACTGCCGGTCGCTTAATGCAGCGGGAAGTGGTTTGGGCCCCACAGTTTTGGTCGGTGGGACAAACCATCGACCATTTCAGGCGTGAGGCGGAGCGGCTACCCGAACTGTTCTTCGACATCTATGTGGTAGACCCTTCACATAAGCCTGTGGGTGGTATTCCGGTGAGCCATCTGTTGATGACGCCGCGTGATACGCCATTGGCCCAGATTATGGGGCAGATCACGGAAATTCCGGTGGATATGGACCAGGAGGAAGTGGCCTATATCTTCAACAAATACCACCTGATCTCGGCCCCGGTCATTGAGCCGGGTGGGCGATTGGTGGGGCAGATCACCGTTGATGACATCGTCGGCGTCATCCGGGAAGAGAGCGAAGAAGACATCCTTGCCCTGGCGGGGGTGTCCGATGCCGGACGCGACGCCGATATCGGCGGCATAGTTCGGGCGCGCTTGCCTTGGCTATTGATCAATCTGGTGACCGAGGTGGTCGCGGTGACGGTGGTCGGTATTTTCCAGGATACGATTGCCAAGGTCATCGCCCTGGCGGTCCTGATGCCGATTGTCTCATCCCTTGGGGGAAACGCCGGGACCCAGGCCTTGACCGTTGCAGTCCGCGCCCTGGCCAGTCGTGAACTCAACGCTGCGAATGCGTGGCGGGTGATCAATCGGGAACTGATGGTTGGTCTGCTCAATGGCCTAGCCCTGGCCCTGGTGATGGGACTTGCCGTCTTCGGCTTCTATCACGATCAGAAGTTGGCCCTGACCATGGCCCTAGCTATTATTGCAAATCTGTTTGTCGCCGCCTTTGCAGGGATTCTGGCCCCTATCGTGTTGGAACGTCTTGGACGTGATCCGGCTGTATCATCATCGGTGGTGGTGACCTTTGCGACCGATTTCATGGGCTTTCTCGCCCTTTTGGGTATTGCTAGGCTAATCCTGTTTTAGCCCGGCCCCATTCTTGCGACTGACCCACCAGATGCCTGCGCGTCTGTGTCAATTTGGGTCAATCGGTGATGAAACCGCGATATCAGGTCTCCAAAACCGCCTTAGAAATTATCAAGCGGTTTGAGGGATTCCTCGGTACGGCTGAACCGCTGGCAGATGGGCGATGGATGATCGGCTATGGTCATACCCAAAGCACTCGGCAGGGCGCTCAAGTATCCCCGGCGGATGCGGAAGCTCTGCTGATCTACGATCTGATCCGGGTGGCGGATGCCGTCAACAGCTTGACCTTCACACCCCTGACCCAGAACCAATTCGATGCCCTCTGCGCTTTTGTGTACAATATCGGTATTGAGGCGTTTCAAGACTCTGACGTCCTGAGATACCTCAATGAAGGACGGTTGCTTGAAGCGGCCTTCGCCATGGAATTTTGGCGGCGCGCGCAGTTCCATGGCACATCGCAGGTGGTTGACGCCATTGTCCGACGGCGGGCGGCGGAGAAGACGCTTTTCCTCAAACCCGCCGAGGGCTGGGTTCCGGCACCTTCCGCCGTCCTGCGCCCGACTCTCGACAGCGAAACCTTGGGCCCGGCGCTGAATGAGCCTGATACAGCGTCAGACGAGCGAGATGTGGTCACCGGAGTTGGGATTTCAGGGCAATCTCTGCAGGCTCCATCCTCGACGGATCTCAGTTCGGACCCAGCGGTTCCACGCCATTCCGCCTGGCCCCTGCGGTTTGATCCAGACGACAGGGCACCGAACCTGGTCCCAGAATCCGTTTCGGAACAAGATCAGACCTTAGATCAGCCTGAATCCGAAACCTCCGGCCTGTACCAGGAGCCCATTCCGGAGCCGTCTGCCTCCACGGGCTGGACGATGGTCGATCAGCCGAGAGTCAAGCTTGGGCCTATCCTGAAGATTGCAATTCCCGCCTTAGCCTTCGCGGTGGGCGGGGTTTATTGGTCTGGCCATGTTACGATCGGGGAGGGCGTGTTCCACCCCTTCCTGATCGGGTCTCTGATCTGCCTGACCGGCCTGATCGGACTCAGCCGGGCGGCCTACACATTTCTGGTGCAGTTGGGTTACCTGGAGCCGATTCAAGATCGCAGCGACAGGCAGGGCTGAATCTAGAGTGCGTTCCGATAAGTGGGAACCTGTTATCGGATCGAAACGCACTCTAACATCTTGAATGAGAGCCGGGGATCGCCTCGCTTGGCCGGTCGG
>NMUI01000149.1 GCA_002221445.1 Phenylobacterium zucineum
TAGCGGTTCCAGTACCAGGTGCCGCCAAAGTCACCGCCCTTTTCGATGATCCGAACATCGGTAATGCCCGCCTCCTTCAGCCGCGCCCCGGTGACCAAGCCTGCAAAGCCGCCGCCGATGAAGGCGAACTTCACATGATCGGTTTTCGGCTCCCGCTCGACACGCGGTGTGTAGGGGTCGTCCAGATAGTGCGAGAAGTGCCCCTTCAGTTCCAGATATTGGTGATTGCCATCGGCACGCAGACGCTTGTCGCGCTCTGCCAAGTATCTGGCCAGCAGGGCCTGCTTGTCGATGGTTGGTTTGGGCGCGGAGGGGGTCTCGGTCATGACGGGCGGCCTGTGGTATGGTGTCTTTCAGCAACCTTATGGCAAGGCTATGCCGTGCGCCACCATCTCGGTTTGCCCGACCACATACGAAAACACCCGGTCTTTCGACCGGGTGTTTGTTAGCCGAAACATTCTCCAAGAGTCTGTTTCGATCCGATGATCGGTTCTGACCTATCGGAACACGCCTGTCTCTAGGTTTAGGCGGCCACGGCCTTGACTAGGCTTTTGTTCAGAATGGTGATGGCCGCATCCCGATCAATCCGCTCGATGGCGGCGACTTCCCGGGCCATGCGATCAAGGGCCGATTCGTAGAGCTGGCGTTCGGAATAGGATTGTTCAGGCTGATTTTCGGCCCTGTGCAGGTCACGGACCACTTCGGCTATGGAAATCAGATCGCCGGAATTGATCTTAGCTTCGTATTCCTGTGCCCGGCGCGACCACATTGTACGTTTAACCCGGGCGCGCCCCTTCAGGGTCGTCAGGGCCTGAGAGACCACATTGCCCTCTGCCAGAGAGCGCAGGCCCGAGACCCGTGCCTTAGCCGTGGGCACGCGGAGGGTCATTTTTTCGTGGTCAAAGGTGATGATGTAAACTTCGAGATCATAGCCCGCGACCGTTTGGGTTT
Organism: Phenylobacterium zucineum; assembly: GCA_002221445.1. GTDB lineage: Bacteria > Pseudomonadota > Alphaproteobacteria > Caulobacterales > Caulobacteraceae > Phenylobacterium > Phenylobacterium zucineum_B. Next base: position 952 of record NMUI01000149.1, read on the forward strand.
CGACACCTTGCACGCGACCGACGCCGTGGGCCGGATAGACCACATGATCGCCAACCGAGAATTCCAGACCGCTCTTGCTCATCAGTTTCAGTCCTTTCGACCTTGTCCGATCCGACAGCGGTGTGACGAAGACCTCCCCAGCTTCAAAGACAAATCATCCCTGCCGCAAGATCGGGCGGTTCTGAAAGACTTTGGCGCGGGCTAAACCTTCGAAGACACCCTTCGCCTTTATGAGGCGTTTATCGGCCGGAAACGGCGCTTTTGCACAATCGACTCCGACCGCGTGATGGCTGTCGAAAAGTCAGGGACAGGAATATCATAAAATTCAGCGGTAAGAAAGGCTTGCCCCCGTAGGGCAAACCAATCCCTTAAGAGCCTGTGCCCGGTTTTTCGCTGAAGTATTTCTCGAACTTGCCGGTTTCCCGCTCAAAGTCGGTGCGATCGGCCGGGGGTTCGCCCTTGACCGTAATGTTCGGCCAGATTTTAGCGTAATCGGAATTGATCCGCAGCCACTTGCCGTCGGCTCATCTTCGGTATCTGGCTTAATGGCGTCCACCGGGCATTCCGGTTCGCAGACGCCGCAATCTATGCACTCATCAGGATTGATGACCAGGAAGTTTTCACCTTCGTAGAAGCAGTCCACGGGACACACCTCCACGCAGTCCATGAACTTACATTTGATGCAGGCGTCCATGACGATGTAGGTCATCGCGGCGATCAGGCTCCTCAGCCAATTCCCATCCGGGCGCGGGTTTTCGGTGTCAGGACTGCGGTTGTCAATGCTGCAGCGCAAGGTTTGGTCTCAACTTATCTGCAAGACTTGATAGACAGCCGATGACGGAGGTCCGCCGCCGAGGTCCGAGTTTGCAAATGGAAGGCGGCGGGCGCACTTCAATCCAAGTCTCTACACCCCGGACAGCCGTGCTGTTAAAGGCCACGGGGATCAGGCCTTCGCCATCAGCGAACCCCCTCAGGTTGAAGTCGGGCTGACCTGTTTTAAGCCTTATTATCCTGGCGACAGCTTGATCACAGTTTCGGTGACGGCCTCAACAGCCTTGCGGGAATAGGTCAGGGGTACATATCGACCGGTCACCCATAGGGGGAAGAGATCGCGGAAGTGGGGGCTATCGGGATTGCCGGACTGGCCTGGGGTATTGATGGTGCGGCTGGCATCCCAGCGGCCCACATCCAGCACCATGCGGAATGAGGCCCCGGCGGTAACTCGGAAGGTGTCGGCCCGCCAGCTTGCGGCCATGGGCGAGAGGCTGGTTCCAGCCATGGGGGTGGGGCCGACCTTCAGACTGGCCTGCTGCTCAGGGGATGCCAGGGGCGACAGGGCGTGGATGAATTCCGCCTGATGCAGACGCCCCCAGGCCCAGGTCTTGGGATCTGGTCCCAGTTTCTGACGGACTTCATCGACGGCTGCGGCAAGGCTGGAAATCAGCACCTGATCTCGCGCTTGGGCAGTCAGACCCGCATCGGGCGCTTCAAGATAGGTCATCACGGCGGCGAGGTCCGCTCCCCCGAGCAGGGGGCGCGCCGCCTCTGGGGCTGCGGCGTTCACCATGGCCTTGATCAGGTACTTGCCGGTCCAGGTTTCAAAAACCGCCGCCGCCGCGCTGTCGGCGGTGGTGGTCCCCTTCCAATCCTTCAACAGGGCAAGACCAAGCGCCGCCTTGGGGTCCTGACTTTTCAGCGGCACCAGGAGGGTGATCAGGCGACGGGAGGTGACATCCGTCGGGTCGGTTTGCAAGGCCATGGCGTCAGCCAAGCTGATCTTGGGCTTGCCGCCGAGAACCTCCGAAATGCGGGTGATGCGGGCATTGTTGGACCACTCAAACCCGACCTTGCGTTCAGCAATCGGATAATCCTCTGGCAAGTTCATGGCATTGGCGCTGGCGATCCAGCCCGACTTGGGGTCGGCGTCACCGGGCAACTCATCAAGGCTGAGTGCGCCTTGCCACTCATAGCGCCCATCCCCCGGCACCGGCAGCAGACCATCCCAGTTTGGACGTTTTGGCACCCGCCCTGCCGCGACCCAACCGATATGGCCCGACGTGTCGGCATACATCTGATTCTCTGACGGCGCGCCCCACTTGGCCAGGGATTGCTTGAAATCGGGCCAGTTTGTAGCGGTCATATATCCCATAGACCCAAAATAGGCGCTGGTGCCCGGCTGGGACCAGACCGTGCGCACGGCGAAGGCGCGATGTTTGTCCGCATCGGCGAAGACCACGGGGCCGTGGCGCGTGAATTTCAGAGTCACCTGCCGGTCGGCCTGTCCCTTAATCGCCACCGTCTCGGTAACCGTGGTCATCCGCTCCCAGCCCGGTCCATAGCGATAAAGGTCCGGGTCCTTAGGGTCGGTTTCGTAGACGTAGAGGTCTTCCTGATCTGCCGGGAAGATGGTCAGGCCAAAGGCCGCCGTCGCATTGTGACCGATAGAGACGCCCGGCAGGGCTGGTTCTCCGGCACCGATTGCCGAGAAGCCAGGGGCTTCCAAATGGACGATATAGCGCAGGGAGGGTGCCCCATGTTCCCGGTGCGGGTCATTGGCAAGGATCGGGCGGCCAGTGGTGGTGTGGCTGGAGGCGATGGTCCAGTTATTAGAGCCTACGGCATCTGCCGGAACGTCCAGAGCCGCGTGGCCCGCTGTTTTGGGGGAAAACCGCACACCGCTTGTCGCCAGATCATAGTCTGTAAGGACCCCGACGGGCACATCGCAGGGATCAAGACCCTCTGGAATCTTGGTGGTCCAGGCGGGCTCCAATAGCTTAAGAAGGCGGGCGGCCGGCAGGCCTGCAGCGCAGGCGATCTCGGCGCGGGCGACCTCCAGACTGACATTGCGGGTCAGGCCATGACTGCGAATGCGTACCACATCGTCAGCTGACCAGGTTTCGGGCCGACTGCCTGCCAGTTTGAATTCAGAAGGCAGGTCCCGCTTTCCGGCGGTCACTTCGGTCACATAGGCATTGACCCCGGCCACCCAGGCTTCGGTATTGGCCTTGGCCCCCGGTCCATAGGCGGCCCACTCGGCATCCATATCGCCGCGATAAAGGAAAAGCCGCGCGGCCCGGTCTTGCGCCACATAGGCCGGTCCAAAGTCCTGGGCTAGGCGTCCCAGGCCACGCTTGCGCCATAGGTCGATCTGCCAGAGTCTGTCCCGAGCAGCGTTATAGCCCTGCAGAAAAAAGGCGTCGCGCACGCTGGCGGCGTAGATATGGGGGATGCCCCAAGTATCGATGCGGATTTCGGCGGGGGCGGTCAGGCCCGAAACAATCTGGGAAATCTGGGCCGGGGCAGCCTGCGCACCAGTCGCTGTAAGAACGGCAAGGAGTATAAATGTGCGGCGCATGGGACCCTCTCGAATTGAAGGTCAAGCTAGGCCGAGATCGGGGTGGCGACAATGCAGAACGCCCCCGACCGCGATGGCCGGGGGAACACCTGTGATGCCTAGGTCAGGCGGATGACGGTCTTCAGGTCCGGCGCGTTCTCCCAGCGCGACAGGGTCGGTTGCGAGCACAGGTCTGCGCCACTGTCGGGCAGGCGTCCGCAGGCCAGCTTGAACGCCGGGTCGCCCCGAAGGCGGTCAAGTTCGTTTTCATCTTCGTAGCCGCAGGCAATGGCCAGCACCCGCGCGCGCAGGATCGACGCCACCGTATGGGTCACAAGATCGGCGCGCCGAGGGTCAGCGATCAGGCCCGCCAGCCGTTCCACAATCCCAAGCCGACGATCGGCCTGAGCCAGGAGAAGGACCCCGCCATCAGAGGTGATGCGCCCGCCATCAAAGGCGGCGCTGACTTTCTTGCGAGATACGCTTGGCAGATCGAACGGAAGATCGGTATTGACGTCCATGGTGGATGTGGCACCCGTGTTCGGGAAAAGACCAGATTAGAGCAGCCAAAATCTATTCCAAATCCGTGGGTTATGCTACATCCGCCAACTCAAAATCACAGCCACTGAGAATAATCCGGGTTAGCGACAAACTCGCAGTTCTTGCCTTCGTCGAGCAAAAGCATGGCTTGGCCCGTCGCGCCAAGCCATAAGGACCACTGGCACGGCGAACTATCGACATCAGCCGCGCCCGTTCATCGGCAGATAGGAACTCAGGACGAAGCACTCCCCCAGTCAAACCTAATCCGGCTAAAGACCACAAAACAACCGGGTCATCCGGGAGTCAGGGTATGAACAAGACTGCATGAAACTCAGCAGGCGTTAGCGTCTCAACCGTCGGGAGCCAAAAAGCCCCGGAATATCGTGCCCCGTCACCTTGATGCCCGTTACACTGAGAAATAAAATAGGCGCTCCGCAAGTATATGGACTGGGGAGCGCCTATCGAAATAAATTTGGTCAGGTAGCACAATATATTGTAAGTAATCGGACTCTTATTTCACAGTCATCGGGAAAGCCATTCAGGCCGAATTGCGCGTCTCCATACCTTTTGAATGGATCTGTACTTGTTGGATCCGCTGGGCCTGTATTTTTCAAGGTTCTCGGAGTTGGGTTATGGAAGGGATCACTCGCACTTACAGTGTATTGGAGGACCTGTGATGGCTGTCCGAGTGGTGCCAAAATCTCAGTCATTGAAAGCGGTTGGCCATAGAAGGGGAAGTTTGTTCCCGTTGTCAATCGGACATTATCACCAGGTTGAGGTGTATAGCCCAAATAACTGATGTGGCCCTCTAATGGATAAAAAGGTGGTGGTGGCGTAAGTTTATAACGCAAACCCAACATTGCGGCCGCATCCAACACAGACCTTCCGCTCATAAATTGCTTGGGACTTTCCGGGCCATCCAAATCTCCAACAAATTCTATTTGTTTGTTGAAGTGTATTCCAACACAATAAAGCCTAATCATGTCTTCTCTCCAAGTTTGAGCAAATTCCTCGCCCTCAAGATTTGCCCTCACAAAAAAGAAACTGGTGAAAAGCTAATCATGATTTGATCACTCAACCTTACAGAAAAAAATCTCCTCACAAGTGTATTTGTCCAATATGCCTGCATTTGGCTAGCTATCAGAAAATATTACGGTACCATCCTCAATAGACGCAAGCTCGTCCCGGCCATCTTGGTGGGGGCTGGTTGCAAGCGCAGCCCGGCGGCGAGGTGCGCCCTTCATCCCGTCGCCATAACCGCGATCTGCACGAGCGCCGCACCCAATGCGATGATCAAGCCCACATAGCCCGTCGGCCCCATCAGGGTCATGATCTGCGGCTGGGTGGGGAAGGAGCCGGTCTGGGGCATGGCGGCGAACTTGAAGTCGTGGGCACCGCCGAACCGGGGATCGGCCACCAGGATCGCCAAGTCCCGGCGGCTGCGATAGCGCATATAGCCCATCAGGGTCCAGTCCGGGGTCTCCTCCACCCCCCAGGCGTCGAAATAGGGGCCGACCTTGCGGGCTGCCAGGGCCGGGTGTCCGCCCCGGGCGAATAGGGCAGGCAGGAACATCTTGGTATAGCCCTCCATGACTTCGCGGGCCGGTTTCATCTGGCCGGTGACCGGATCTGCCACCGCGCCCGGGGCGATGCGGACCAGGTTCAGCATGAAGAATTCCCGGCCATCGTCGGCTTCCAGGAAGCTGCGCAGGGCCCCCATTTCATTGCGGGACTCTGCCTCAGGATTGGCGGCCTTGATGGCGCTGATCAGCTTGTCGATCTCGGTGCCGCGCACCGGCCCCTTCCAGTTGCAGTACCAGCCCAGAAAGGCCGCATAGAGCACAAGGGCGCCGGCCCAGATCCATAGGGTCATGGGATGTTCCGTTTCAGGCTTGGGGTCAGGACAGGCCGCAGTCAGCGGCAGCGAGAATGGCGGTCAGCTCGGGGTCAGACCTCATGGCCTCATACTTCCCGCGCAGGGCGGCGAGGGATCGGGCGTGATATTTCTGCGGAGGCTGGACATAGGCGCCGCCGGGCAGGTCCACCGAGAATTCCGCCTCTCCCGCCTCAAGCGCCCGGGCATTGGCCTTGGTCCAGGGCAGGAAATAGCGGCCCACATAGGCCAGGATCGGGGCCAGGGTCGGCTGAAGCTCGGCCCAGGTTTCGAAATCACCGTCTAGCCGTGGCTCCATCATCCGGTGGCACCAGGCCAGGACATCCGGTGCCCGCCCCATCATGATCGCCCCGCAGGTGGGATCAACCGAGGCTTCATAAAGCTGGGCCGAAAGACCGAAATCCCCAAAGCTGGGCCGCGCGCCAAACAGGTATTTCCGGGTCGCCAGATGGGCTTGGAGCAGGCATAGGAGTTCAAGATAATATCCGGTAATCAAGGGGGCGTTCTCAGGGCTGGAGCCCACGAAATGACCCCGTGTGCTCATCCGGCCCAGGATCATTTTGGCTAGGCCCTCGATCTGTTCGGGGGCACCGTTCGGCAGGTTCAGATGGGCCAGGGTCAGGGCTGAAGCGTGCTGGTCTACAGGCGCGAACCAACGGTGGTGGAACATCAGCTTATTGCCCCACTCATCGCCGAATTCTTCCAGCAGGGCCGACAGGAAATTCAGGGCAGGGTCGGCGAGGTGGATGGAGGGTTCCGGAAACAGCGGGTCCAAGGCCTCAATGATCGGGGTGGAGTCCTGAAGGCCCTGATCGTCCGGCGTCACCACCATGGGCACGATGGGCAGGCGGGCGAAGCGTTTGAAGTCTTCGTCATTGGCCGGGCTGCGGGCAATCCACTGGTGCGCAATCCCCTTGAACCGGAAATAGGACCGGACCTTCACCGAATAGGGCGACATTTCCGATCCGAAGATTCGATACTGACCTGACATGGACGCCTCCTCCAAGGACCCTGAAGATAATGGCACTTATCGTGTCAGTTAATAGGGCCCAGGTCAGAATGGCAAGGGCAGGGGTTTCAGCTGAGGGCGCGAATTGGGGCCCAGGTCCTGCGGTGCAGGTGGCAAGGACCATGCGCCTTCAGGGCCGCCACATGGCTGGCGGCGTGATAGCCTTTGTGACGATCAAAGCCGTACTGCGGATGTTCCAGATGGGCAGCCCGCATGATCCGGTCCCGCTCCACCTTGGCCAGGATGGAGGCTGCGGCAATAGAGGCGCTTAAGGAATCGCCCCTAACCACAGGCCGCAGGGGGCAGGGCAGGTCGAAACGGTAATTGCCATCCACCAGGGCGAAGGCTGGGGTTATCCTCAGAGCCGCGATGGCACGGCGCATGGCCAGGCCCGTGGCCTGCAGAATGTCGATCTCGTCGATTTCCTGAGCCGAGGCCAGACCAACCCCCCAGGCCAGGGCGGTGGTCTTGATCTCAATCTCCAGGCGCTCCCGGGCCTTGGCGGTGAGTTTTTTGGAGTCATTGAGGCCCTGCGGTACTCGATCCGGGTCCAGGATAACCGCCCCCGCCGATACCGGCCCGGCCCAGGGCCCGCGTCCGGCCTCATCCACCCCGCACACCGGGCCGGGGCACTGCGCTTCAAGGGACAGGTCCGGCATCAGGTGGACAGCTTGGCGATGGGCGCGTGGCGGTGGCAGTCCACCAGGTGGTCGTTCACAAAGCCGGTGGCCTGCATGAAGGCATAAACAATGACGGGCCCCACGAACTTAAAGCCCTTGGCTTTCAGCGCCTTGGACATATCCACCGCAAGCTGGGTCTGGGCGGGCACCTCGCCGATGGCGGTAAAGCGGTTCTGGATCGGCTTGCCGTCCGTGAAGTCCCATAGAAACTTTGAAAAATCCTCACCCCGGTCGCGCATGTCCAGGAAGATGCGGGCCCCGGATATAGCCGCGTCGATCTTAGCATTGGAGCGGATAATGCCGGTGTCGGCCATCAGCCGCGCTCGGTCGGCCTCGCCATAGCAGGCGACCTTTTCCGGGTCGAAATTGTCGAAGGCGGCGCGGAACCCCTCACGCTTGCGAAGAATGGTGATCCAGGCAAGCCCGGCCTGAAACCCATCGAGGACCAGTTTTTCCCATAGGGCTCGGGGGTCGTACTCCGGCACGCCCCACTCGTTGTCGTGATAGGCCTCATACAGCTGATCTCCGGCCATCCCCCGCCAGCCACATCGATTCGGTTCCATGTTCATAGCCCCTTTGTCGCAAAGGTTTGCAGTCCGAAGTCCGTGCTTGATCGCAACCAAGGGGGCAGGTCCACCTTAACCCCGGCCTGACCAAGGGTCAGGTCGCCGCCAATTCGGTCCAGGCGTAGCAGGGCCATAGCGCGGTCACCTATCTGGGAGGTCACCTTCCCCGCCCGAAGGGAACCGGCCAAGATTTCGGTGTCCGGCGTCTCGGCGGGTCGATCAAGGGTTACCGGGGCCATCCGGGACTTTATCTGACCTCGGCGTTTCATACGCGAGGTGGTCTCCTGACCGACAAAACAGCCTTTTTTGAAATCTATGCCGTTCAGCAGGTCGAAATTGGCCTCGATGGGATAGGTCCGGTCGCTACCCCAATCGGCGGGGCCCGGAACGCCGAGGGCGAGGCGGTGGGTGTCATAGGCAGCTTCATCGGCATTAGGGTTTGCCTGCGTACCATAAATCCGGAGCCCCAGCTCCGGCAGACGGGGATCAGGTCGTCCTTCAAGGCCTGCCGTCGCTGACCACGCCGCCATGACCGGCGTGTCGTCCACCGCGATCATCACCCGAGCGCGCAGGCGATAGATCATCAGGCGCTGGATAACAGCGGGACGGTGTTCAGCGGCGACATCCAACCGGCAGCCGTCGGCTTCGCCCAGGATAAACATATCATAGAGTAGTCGCCCCTGCGGGGTCAGCAGGCCGCCGAACCTGAGCTGACCCGCCTTGAGGGTTTCAACATCCTGGGTGACCAGGCCCTGAAGAAAATTCGCCCAATCTGCCCCGGTGACGGAGATCAGGGCGCGGCTTTCGAGACGAGCGATTTGGGGCATGGAGATCACCTTATCGCAATTAAGCGCCCTGTGGCTGGAGCACCAGCCCCAGGCGATCTATATAAACCTATGCCCACTGGGTCTTTTCCGATTCTGTTCATTTCCGCCACCCGTATCGGCGATGCGGTCTTGTCGTCGGGACTGGTGCGTCGGTTATCCCAGGAAATCCCCAATGCCGAAATTACCATTGTGGCCGGCCCGGCGGCTGCGGGCCTTTACAAGGATATGCCCAGTCTCAAGGCCGTAATTCTCTTTGAAAAGGCCAGGAATGGTCGGCACTGGTTTCACCTCTGGCGTCAGGTGCGCAAGACCCGCTGGGGCTTGGTGGTTGATATGCGCGGCTCGGCCTTGAGCGGATTTCTGAATCGACGGCGTCGGGCCGTGTTCAAACGCGGCCTTGGCCCGCCAGTCCACAAGGTGATTGAAGCCGCCCGGGTGCTGGACCTGGAAAACGATGTCCCGGCCCCCTTTCTGTTCACCTCAGCCGAGACGGAAGCCCTGGCGGCTGAATTGACCCTCGGCGAGGGGCCCATTCTCGCCCTGGCACCGGCTGCCAATTGGGTGGGCAAGACCTGGCCTCTGGAGCGGTTTGCCCAGGCGGCCATCCGGTTATTGGACGAAGGCGGTCCCTTGCATGGTGGGCGGATCATGGTGCTCGGCGGACCAGAAGATATCGGCGTCGTCTCTGCCCTGCGCCACGTGGTGCCCATGGATCGGTTCATTGATCTGGTGGGCAAGGTTGATCTGCTGACCGCCTATGCCTGTCTCAAGCGGGCACGGATTTTTGTAGGCAATGATTCAGGCCTGATGCACATGGCCGCCGCCGCCGGTATACCGACCCTTGGCCTTTTCGGACCATCTGATGAGGCGCTCTATAGTCCCTGGGGCGACATGACCCGGGTCGTGCGCGGGCCTCGGGACTATCCAACTATTCGCGCGGTTGATCCCAACTTCCGACAGACCATGTGTCACATGATGGACCTTCCGGTTGAGACCGTTGTGGAGGCCGCCACCCAACTCCTGGCGGAAAGCCGATAATGACCAAGACCTATGACCTGATCGTTCGAGGCGGTGACCTGGTGAACCATGCCGGTCGCGGCATGACTGATATTGGGGTGCGCAGCGGTAAGATTGTCGAGATCGGCGACCTATCCCAGGCCTCAGCCGGCAGGTGATCGACGCCCGGGGGCTGACGGTCATTCCTGGCATTATCGACACCCAGGTTCATTTCCGCGAGCCAGGTCTGGAATGGAAGGAAGATCTGGAGTCCGGCTCCCGCGCCGCCGTCCTGGGCGGTGTGACGGCGGTCTTCGAAATGCCCAATACCGAGCCCACCACCACAGACCCCGATGCGCTGGCCGACAAGCTCATCCGGGCCAAGGGGCGGATGCACTGCGACCACGCCTTCTATGTGGGGGCACGCACGACAATGCTCGGTTCCTGGGCGAGCTGGAGCGTTTGCCCGGCTGCTGCGGGATCAAGGTCTTTATGGGGGCCTCAACGGGTAGTCTGCTGGTCCAGGATGATGAGGGCATTGAGCAGGTCCTGCGCCATGTGAACCGCCGGGCGGCCTTCCACTCTGAGGACGAATACCGCCTGGCCGAGCGCCGGCCCCTGGCCCGCACCGGCGACTGGACCAGCCATGAAGAGGTGCGCGACGCCGCCTCGGCCCTTGAATCCACCCATCGCCTAGTACGGATCGCCCGACGCCTAGGCAAACGCATTCACGTTCTGCACGTCACCACGGCCGAGGAGATGGAATTTCTGTCCCGCAATAAAGACGTGGCCAGCGTCGAGGTGACGCCGCAACACCTGACACTCACGGCACCTGAGGCTTATGAGCGACTTAAGGGGTTCGCCCAGATGAACCCGCCCATCCGTGGGGCGGCCCATCAGGCGGGTCTCTGGCGAGGCGTCCAGCTGGGGGTTGCTGATGTCCTGGGCTCGGATCATGCCCCTCATACCCGCGAGGAAAAGGCCCGGCCCTATCCGGCCTCGCCCTCGGGTATGCCGGGTGTCCAGACCCTGGCAGCAGTCATGCTGACCCATGTGGCCGAGGGGCGGTTGTCCCTGGAGCGTTTTGTCGACCTGACCAGCCACGGAGCCCAGCGCTTGTTCGGTCTGGCCGATAAAGGCCGCCTGGCCGTAGGTAATGACGCCGACATCACCCTGCTGGACTTGAAGGCCCGACGGACTATCCGCCATGAGGATATGGGCACGAGGGTCGGCTGGACCCCCTTTGACGGCTTTGAGGCCAAGGGCTGGCCCATGGCCACCATCATCCGCGGGCAGTTGGTCATGCAGGACGGCGAAATCGTCGGGCCCAGCCTCGGCGCACCCGTGCGCTTTGGTGAGACCCTGGCGACGGGGTAAAATTATTCCCTGCCTCCACCTCAAATTTATGTGGGCGACTGCAAGGACAGATGCGGCGAAGAATATGTAACATATTCCATTGACCTGTTTTCAGGAATATGTAACATAAAATCTGCAATTGACGCAGGAGGCCTGCATGATGCCTGTTATAAGAATCAGTGACGCTACATTCGACGACTTGAGTGCGCTCAAGAGGTGGTTCGGGACAAAAACCCCAGGAGAAACCATCGATCGAATTGTACGAGAGGCGATGGACGAACTCGGGATCGAGCGCGACGAGGAGCCCGAGACCGTCGCCCGTAAGTCTGACTCCGGGGCGATGGAGTTTGACAACGCACCGGGGCTCACATTCACCAAGCCGCTTGCTGCTTCGGTCGGAGGAAAATCTATTCAAAATCCCAAATGGCGCAGCATCTTGCTTACGGCAGTGGCACAAGTGAAATCAAAAGGGTTGGAAGGCGAGAAACTCGTCCGGGAACTAAATATCCCCGCGAAAACAAAGCGCTATGAAGACGAGGGCTTCACCTATCATCCTGACCTTGGCATCTCAATCCAAGGCCAATCTGCTGTGGACGCATGGAAGGAAGTGGACCGGATCGCCAAAAAGTGGCGGATCCCCGTAACAGTTGAATTCTGTTGGCGCCAAAATCCGAAGGCACAATACCCCGGTAGGACTGGAGTGCTGCGCTCCGGGCTTTGATAGGTCGTTGCTACCACATTGCGTCTTTGCGGCTCCGAACAAACCAAAGCCGAAATGAGGCCGGCCCTGGAGCATCCGAAGCCGGCCTTTCGGTCACGACGGCACCTGGAGCCTAGTTGGCCTTCTTTTCGAAGGGCGCGCTGATCTGCAGGCTGACGTCATCGCCGATGATCGGCACATAGGTCTTCTGGCCGAAGTCGCTGCGCTTGAGAGCCCCGGTGGCGTCAAAGCCGAGGGTTATCTTCTTGGACATGGGGTTGGGGCCGGTCCCCTTAAAGCTGACATCCAGGGTGGTTGGCTTGGTGACCCCGTGGAAGGTTAGGTCGCCGGTCACCTTGGCGGTGGTCGGGCTGGTCAGCTCGACCTTGGTGGAGTGGAAGGTGATGGTGGGGAACTGGGCTGCATCGAACCAGGCCGGGCTCTTCAATTCGCCGTCCAGCACGGCGTTGGTGGTGGTCACTGAGGCCACCGGAATGCTGACATCCAGCTTGGCCTCGGCCAGGGCCTTGGGGTCCAGGGTAAGGGTGCCGGTGGCCCCCGAGAAATCGCCATACCAGGTGGAAAAGCCCATGTGCGACACCGAAAACACCACCCGGGCATGGCTGGTTTCCAGGGTGTAGGTCCCAGCCTGAACGGCAGCGGGGTCCTTGGAGGCCTGGGCGAGGGCTACAGTGGACAGGCCTAGAGCCGCGATGGAGGTCAGGGCCAGTAAGCGAAGGGTCTTGGTCATGAAAGCGTCCTTGAGTGGGGAAGGGAAATTTATCCGAACCGATAGGCTGATACAGCTTTTCCGCCGAGATGGTCAGAATAGGTGCGCCGTCCGAGGTCGGTTCCAGCGGCACCGGCGGCGATCATCAGGGGTAGAAGGTGTTCCTCGCGGGGATGAGCCTCCCGAGCATGGGGCGCTTGCTTCCATTGTGACAGAGCCAAGTCCCGCTGGGCCGGATCACCCGCCGTTGCGGCCTGGGTCAGCCAGGCGTCGAAAACCTCGGACTGGGCGTCGCCTTGAGGACCGAGCAGGGTTCGCAGATTATGGAAGCTCATGCCTGAGCCGATGATCAGGACGCCCTCATTCCGCAGAGGTGCCAGAGCGCGGCCTATGGCTAGGTGCGCGGCGGGATCCAGGTCTTGGCGCAAGGACAGTTGCAAGATCGGCACATCGGCCTCGGGGAAGGCCAGCATCAGGGGGATGAAAACCCCGTGATCATAATCCCGGGCACCGTCCAGATCGACGTCAAAACCTGCATCAGCCATCAGGGCCTGGACCCTTGGTACGAGGTTCGGCGCGCCAGGCGCAGGGTACTGAAGCCGGTAGGTGTGTTCAGGAAAGCCATAATAGTCATAGAACATGCCGGGGTCGGCCGCCACGTTCAGGGTGGGACCCGGTGTTTCCCAGTGGGCGGAAACCACCAGCAGGACCTTGGGTCTTTCCGGCAAATCGGTGGCAAGGTTGCGGAGATAGTCCCCCATCCGGTCCCAAAGGTGGGGCGCGCCGGGGGGCGGATCCATGAAAAAGCAGGGGCCGCCGCCGTGGGGAATATAAAGGGTGGGCGAACGCACGTTCATGCAGCCCATATAGGGTGGCAGGTCTGCAGATGCAGGGGCAAAAAAATAGAAGGCGTTGTCAGGAAACTTAATCGGGCCTGCGCGACTACCCCTTGGCGAGGACGGGTAGAGGCGGGTAAGCCCTATCTCTATGGACGCGAAAATCGACATCGCCGCAGCCCCCTTCCGCGACCCCCGCTATGCGCCGCGACGGCTTGAGGTGGACTATCGCCCCGACGGGACCGTCATTCTGTTCAATGCAACACCGATCAAGGGGGCCTTTGCCACAGTTCCTGAGCCATTGATCCATTGGGCGACCGCTCAACCCGACAGGGTCTGGCTGGCGGAGCGGGACGGAGATGACTGGCGGACCCTAACCTATGGCGAGGGGCAGGCTGGGGTCAGCGCCTGGCCGGGGGCCTGCGCGGAATGGGCATTGTTGGTTCGCGTCCCCTGCTGATTCTGGCACGCAACGGTATCGACCACGCCCTGATTAAATACGCCGCCATGAGTCAGGGTATGCCTGTGGCCCCAGTCTCGCCCCAGTATGGCCTTCCGGGTGCCAATCTGACCCGGCTGGCCCATGCGGTGGAGGTGCTCAACCCCGCCGCTGTTTATACCGAAGATGCGGACCTGTTTCGGGATGCTCTCGACGCACCCTTCCTTGCCGGTTTGCCGGTCATTGCTGGGACATCGCCCCGGTCAGGGTCGATCTCTTTTCAGGATTTACGGGCTTCAAGCCCGGCCACTGCTTCGGCCTGCCCGGACGATACGGCCAAATACCTGCTGACCTCCGGCTCCACAGGGCGGCCCAAGGCGGTGATCTGCCTGCATCGCAATATGGCGGCCAATGTGGCGCAGATCGCCTCATGTTTTGAGGATGACGAGCCGCCGATCATGGTCAATTCAGCCCCCTGGAGCCATAGCCTTGGGGCCAATTCTGTTCTCCACATGGTCACCCATCGCGGCGGGACCCTCTATATCGATGCGGGCCAGCCTGTGGCGGGACGGTTTGAGGAGACGGTGCGAAACCTGAAAGAGATCTCGACCACCTATCACAATATGGTTCCTGCTGGCTGGATGCTGTTTGTCAGTGCCCTGGAGCGGGACCCAGATCTTGCTAGGACCTTCTTTGCCCGTCTGCGGGTGATGCAATATGGCGGGGCCAATCTCTCCCAGGAAATCGGTGATCGGATACAGGCCGTGGCCGTGGCGACGGTGGGCGAGAGGATCAGCTTCGGCAGTGGCTATGGGGCCACTGAGACCGGTCCCACTGCGGCCAATGTCCACTGGCCCAATGCCCGCATGGGCATGATGGGCCTGCCTGTGCCGGGTACGTCCGTGAAATTGGCCCCTGAGGGTGACCGCCTGGAGTTTCGGGTCAAGGGTCCGCAGATCACCCCTGGCTATCTTGGCCTGCCGGAGGTTTCAGCCGCCAGCTTTGATGAGGACGGCTTCTATCGCCTGGGTGACGCCGCCAAGTGGATCAATGTGGACGATCCCAATCAGGGCCTGGCCTTTGATGGTCGGCTGTCCGAAAATTTCAAATTGGCCAGCGGCACCTTTGTGTCGGTGGGCGAGCTACGGATTTCCGCCGTGGGTGCGGTCGGTGATCCGGTGACCGACGCCGTGGTATGCGGCGAGGGGCAGGAAAATGTCGGTCTGTTATTTTATCCCAAGCCCGGCTTTGATCGCACTTTGATCGAGGCTGCCGTCCGGGATGGGATCATGCGCCACAATGCCGGGGCCAAGGGTTCGGGCGGCAAGGTGATCCGCGCCTGATCCTCGATACGGTGCCTGACGCCAATGCCGGGGAAATCACTGACAAGGGCTATATCGCCCAGGCCCTGGCACGGAACCTTCGGGCCCAGGCCGTGGCTGATCTTTTTGCTCAGCCCCCGGGGCCGGGCGTCTTGGATTTTTCTTAGAGTGCGTTCCGATAAG
>NMUI01000433.1 GCA_002221445.1 Phenylobacterium zucineum
GAAGGTGTCGCTCTCATAAATGCTGGCGCATTCGGCAACGGCACCGCGATCTTCACCAATGACGGTGGCGCTGCTCGTCGATTCCAGAACGAAATCGAGGTCGGCATGATCGGCATCAACGTGCCGATTCCGGTACCGGTTGCCTATTACTCATTCGGCGGATGGAAGAACTCGCTGTTCGGCGACACCAAGGCTCACGGCGTCGAAGGTGTTCACTTCTTCACTCGTGGCAAGGCAATCACTAGCCGTTGGCTCGACCCAAGCCACGGCGGCATTAACCTAGGATTCCCACAGAACTAAAGGGCCGAAAGGCATCCATTAGAAAGTCAAAGATGACCTGGTTTTTCAAGAGCGGCGAGCTTGCCAAAGACGGATGGGACACCGTCGTCGATGGTTCGGTGCCTGGCTGGCGGCACACCGGCCTGCGCGTCGGCAAGCTCGACGAGGGCCGTGTCTTCGAACTGCCTGCGACCGACGAAGAGCGCATCGTCTTCGCGCTCGAGGGCGATGGACTTACGGTTGAATACCGGTCGGCTAGCCAGAATGAGTTTTCGATTCAGCAGTTGGTCGGCCGCGAGTCAGTATTTCACGGCACCACCGATCTTATGTACTTGCCGAGAGACACCGAGGTTCGCATCTCGGGCTCCGGCCGCGTAGCCGTGGGCTCCGCGCCAGCAACCGAGGCCAAGTGGCCCAAGTTCATCGCCGCCGACAGCGTGCCGGTGTTCATTCGCGGAGCCGGCCGGTCGAGCCGCCAGGTGCACAACTTTGGTGTGCCAGAAGAACTCGATGCGAGCAGATTCATCGTGGTCGAAGTGATCGTGCCGGCGGGCAACTGGTCGGGCGAGCTCCGCACAAGCACGACAACTTCGTGCCTGGTGTCGAGTCGAACCTAGAAGAGATCTACTACTTCGAAACCGCCGTCGCCGCGGCTCGATGCCCCGGTGCAGGCCGATCCAATCGGCTACTTGCGCGCATACGCATCCGATGAACGCCCGATCGACATCACCGAAGAGGTTCGCAGTGGCGATGTCGGGCTGATTCCATACGGATGGCACGGCCCTGCGATGGCGGCACCTGGCTACGACCTGTACTTCTTCAATGTGATGGCCGGCCCTGACCCAGATCGCAGCTGGAATATCACCGACGACCCGAACCACGCGTGGATTCGCCAGACCTGGCACCACGAAGACCAAGATCCACGACTGCCCTACACGGCCGAATAAGCAGGAGACCTCATGGCAACCCGTCGCATGACCGTAAGTCAGGCAATCGTCGAGTTTTTGGCACACCAATACACCGTGGATGGCGACTATCGCGAGCGCACTGTCGC
>NMUI01000150.1 GCA_002221445.1 Phenylobacterium zucineum
GGGGACGAATGACTACGGTCGAAGCTGCGAGCGCCGGGCCTAAACTTTCATTTTGGACCAAGGCATCCTACGGATTTGGCGCGGTGGCTGTCGGTGTCCGAGACAATGGTCTGGCCTACTTCCTCTTGTTATTTTACAGTCAGGTCATGGGGCTTGATGCCCGCTTGGCCGGTCTAGCTCTGACCCTGGGTCTGGTGGTCGATGCCTTTCTCGACCCGATCATCGGCTATGTATCCGATAATTTTCATTCAGGCTGGGGCCGACGGCACCCCTTCATCTATATCTCGATTATCCCAATCGCTCTGATTTATTTCATGATTTGGAGCCCGCCGACGGGCATGTCACAGTCTGAAATGTTCTGGTGGCTGCTGGTGACCATGGGAGCCATCCGCTTGTTCTACTCGTTGTTTGAGATTCCCTTCGCGGCCCTCGCCCCGGAGTTGACCAAAGACTATGACGAGCGCACGGTTCTTCAATCTTTTACGCTATTTTTCGGCTGGTTCGTCGGCAACTTCATGTCGGTGTTCAATTTCTGGCTCTTTGGTTTGTTTGTCACAGCCACCATCAAGGATGGGCGCTTCAACCCAGAAGCCTATCATGTGTACGGACTGGTGGCTTCGGCCATCATGGTGGTCGCCATCACGGTGACGGCGGTTGGAACACACCGGCACATCCCGAACCTCAGCCAACCTCCCGAGCCCGTGAACAAGTCGCTGGGCGAGATATTCCGCGAAATCTATGAGACCCTGGTCGACAAGTCCTTCTTCTCCCTCTTCCTCTCAACCCTCTTTGGCTCGATCGCGGGGGGGTTGTCAGCGGCCATGGCCTTCATCAACTACACTTACTTTTGGGCGTTCACGAGCGCCCAAAGCGGGTTGATGGTCACTGGTGTTTTCATTTCGGCGTTTATCGGGGCTGGTCTCGCTCCGATCGTTTCGCGGACCATCGGTAAGAAGCGCGGGGCCATCATCATCGGACTGGTGGCTTTCCTAGGGTCACCCTGCCTCATGGTTTTGCGCCTCTTCAATCTCCTGCCGCCGAATGGGTCACCGGTTCTGTTCTGGACCTTTTTCGTGGTCAATGTTTTCGACGTGGGTCTAATCATCTGCTACCAAACTCTGGTCCCCTCCATGATGGCTGATCTTGTGGAACATGCGGAGGTGAGGACAGGTCGTCGGTCAGAGGGCATCTTCTATGCTGCGGCCGGATTTATCCGAAAGCTCGTGGCCGGAGGCGGTGTTCTGCTGGCGGGCTTCATCATGGCCGCTGCAGGTTTGCAGAAGGGTGCTGATCCGACGTCTGTTTCAGCCGATACCGTCTGGAAACTTGGAGCCTATTACGCGCCAACCATTGTGATTCTGTGGATGCTGATGCTTGTGGTCTTATCGACCTACACCATCAGCCGCGAAGGCCATGAGGAAAACCTTCGAACCATTGCCCGGAACAAGATGGCAAAAGAGGGTTAGAGCGCAAAGCCTTGAAGGCGGGCACAATCCTCACGAACCGCCTGGGGCCCGCCGAGACTCTGGCGATTAAAGCCGATCCGCTTAAACCAGTAATGCAGGCCCACCAAGTCTGTGAAACCCATGCCACCATGGACTTCCGTCGACCGCCGGGCGACCAGGGTGGCCACTTCTGACACATGCGCCTTGGTGTGACAGGCGGTGACAGAAGCCTCTTGTGGCAGGGAATCCAGGGCATAGGCGGCATACCAGACCATGGCCCGACAGGGCTCTAGGGCGGCGACCATCTCAGCGCACATATGCTTTACCGCCTGGAAGCTGGCGATAGCACGGTCAAACTGTTTGCGCGCCTTTGAATAGGCCACCGCCTGATCCAGCATATCCTGCGCCGCCCCCAGGGAGTCTGCGGCGAACATAACGCGCCCAACATCAATCAACTCACGCAGGGTCGCGGGGATGCTTTCTGGTAATGATTGGGCCGGCACAGCATCAAACATCAACTCCCCGGTCGGACGCGTGCCGTCTATGGTCTTGAGCGATGTCCGGGTCAGACCTACCGCGTCCGCCAGCACGAGATGCAGACCGCCGTCGCGATCGGCCACTAGATAGATGTCGGCTTCATAATCGATGACGAACAGGGCCGTTCCGTAAAGTTTGCCCTCCCGACAGGTTACGCCGGCATCGCCCCGGGCACCCGTCGCCTCGGAAAGGGCGACCCCGGCCACAACCTCTCCAGCCGCCAGCTTGGGCAACCACTGAGACTTCTGTGCCGGACTGCCGCCCGCATCAAGGCCAAAGGGGCCAATACGGCGGTTCCAACAAAGGGCGCGGGGGTAACAAAGCGACCAAGGGCTTCGGCCACAATAGCGGCATCCAGGAAGGACAGGCCTACACCCCCAAAAGCCTCGGGAATGATCAGGCCTGTTATGCCAAGGCCCGCCAAGCCTTCAAGCACATCGCTTGCCCGGGTCTGACCTTCAGCAATGAATTTGCGTGTGCGCGCGAGGCCCCCGTGCGCCTGTAAGAACCGTTCGACGGAGGCTTGGAGCATGACTTGCTCTTGGGAAAGTCCGAATTCCATGTTCCGCGTCCTCAGGCCGAGGCCAACTTGGCTTCCCGGGGCATACCCAGGCCCCGTTCGGCGATAATGTTCTTCTGGATCTGTGAGGTTCCACCGCCGATGATCAGACCCAGGAAATACATATAATCCCTCTGCCAGCTGCCCTGCCCCCGTAGTCGGGGCGTATCGCCGTAGAGCAGGCCCAACTCGCCTAGAACGTCGATGGCCAGGGCCTCCAGCTCATGGCGAAGTTCGGTTCCCTGCAGCTTAACGACCATGGCCGCCACACCGGGATTCTGCCGGTTCACCGCGCAGGATAACAGGCGAAGATCATTGCACCGCATGGCCTGAACCCGCCCCTGAATCTGCATCAGCCGGTCGCGATAGATCGGATTGTCCATAATCCGCCGCCCCCCCAGGGTTTCGGCCTTCATCATATCAGCCAAGGCATTGACCCGGCTGAGCATGGTATTGGGGTCCGCAAGGGATCCTCGTTCATGGCGAAGGATGGAATTGGCCACCTGCCAGCCCTGTCCGCGTTTACCGACAATTCGACGGCTGGGAACCCGGACGTCTGTAAAAAAGACCTCATTGAAATTGGCTGCGCCGGTCATGTCCACCAGGGGCCGGATCTCAATGCCGGGGGTATCCATTGGAAACAGCAGGAAGCTGATCCCCTCATGCTTGGCGGCCTGGGGCTCCGTGCGCACGAGGCAGAACATCCAGTGGGCTAGGTGGGCCGTGCTAGTCCAGATTTTCTGACCGTTGATAACCCATTCCTCGCCGACCAGTTCACCCCTCGTCGCCAGGCTGGCCAGATCGCTACCCGCGTTGGGTTCGGAATAACCCTGGCACCACAAAATCTCGCCGCGCAGGGTCGGGCCAATGAACTCGACCTTCTGATCCTCTGTTCCCATTTCGAGCAGGGTGGGGACCAGCATTGAGATACCCTGCCCGCCCAGGCCGGGAGACAGCTGTGCCTTAGCAAACTCTTCGGCGATAATCCGAGACTTCAGAATGTCGGGTTCAGCACCATAGCCGCCATAGGCCCTGGGAATGGTCCGGGCTGCATAGCCGTTTTCGATCAGCAGGGCCTGCCAAGCCAGGGCACTGGGTCCACCAGGACTCGGGGCGAGATGTTTGTTGGCCGCGATAAACGCCAGAACCTCCTGCCGGAAGGCCTCGTGCTCCGGGCTATAAGATAGGTCCATGCGTTTCCCCTCCCAACGGACTCCGGTTATCTCCCGGATGTCATCCGCCCGCGGCTATTTGCCCAATACAAGTTCAGGATTGACCGGTCTCGCGCGCTCCGTCGGAATGGGAGCGTAGCGAACCTCAAAGTGCAGTTGAATCTCAGCCATGCCGCCGGTGTCGCCGGCCGTTCCTAATTGCTGGCCCTGGGTGACCTTCTGCTGCATCTTCACATCCACCCGCGCCAGATTGCCATAGGCCGTGACCCAGCCATCGGCATGTTTGATTAGGATGAGATTGCCAAACCCTGGCACTTGATCGCCCGAATAGACCACATCCCCCGAGGCCGCAGCGCGGACAGTATCTCCCGCACGCGCCCGGATGTTTATGCCGTCATTACGCTGCCCCGTGCCCTTGGGGCCGAAGTCGGAAATAATTTCGCCCCGTAGAGGCCAGGCGAAACGTCCCTTCCCCAGCGCGGAAATCTGGGCATCGGTCAGGGGATTTGAGGTTGGGGCCTGGACGAGGGGGCGGGGGGTGATCACCGGTGGCGCCGGGCGCTCATAGGTCGGAAGCGTCACCGGCTTGGCCGCGGGTGCAGACGGCACGACCGGGCCATTGTGGAGGATTTCGCGAACCGGGCCACGATCACGAATGTTATCGGGCAAGGTCAGTCGCTTGCCCGGTCGCACCATCTTACCGTTTAACGCCGCCAGAGCCTTCGGCGTTGTGGAGAACCGTTTGGCGATCAAGGCCAGGGTATCGCCTTCAACCGGCACATAACCCTTCAGGGTTTTCGGCGGACCTTTGAGGACCTTGCCGGGTCGCAGACTGTATGGAGGCTCAAGATTGTTCAGGTCCGCGAACGCCTTCCGGGTTAGTCCCATGCTGTGCGCAATCGTGTCTACAGCATCGCCTTTGCGCACGGTGTAATGTACAGGTTTACCGGTAAACTCTATAACCTTCCCGGTCACGCTGACCTTTGTGGTAACGGTCTGGCGGCCCTCGGGCGCGGCGGGTTCCTCGGCCTCCGCGGAAATGGGTTTGACGATCACCGGCGGATGGGGCACCAGTTTGGAAGGTGACGCGGCCTTGGGCTTGTCCTGCACCTCAACAGCCTGCTCGTCGGCGACAGGCACCTGAGTTCGAGTTGGTCCCTTGTCCTTAAAGCCGGAGGGCAGGATCAACTTATGCCCGGGTTTCAGCGCTTGGCCAGCCGACATGTCATTGATCTCGGCCAGAGCCTTTGCAGAAATCGAAAATCGGCGCGCGACCGCATAGAGCGTATCCCCCGGCCCGACCACATAAGCCTTGGCCACACGCTTAGGGCCTTTGATCTCATCACCGGGATGCAGGCGATAGGGTGACTTGAGGCCATTTTCCTTAGCAATATCTTGAGGTTTCATATCCCATGTGCGACCTATAGCCGCCAGGGTGTCACCCTTTTTCACGATATGAACCTGGGCAGGACCATCGGCTGTTACCACCCGACCAGTCACAGACGTTTTGACCTCCATGCGGACGGCGGGTGCCCGCTTGGGCGCGGGGTGACGGACCACAGCCTCCGAAAGCGCCTTAGCTTCAACGCCTTCCGGTGCAGGGGTGGCGGGCATGGCGGGGGTTTCCCGAACGCGCGTATCCGGCTCTGCCGTGGCCGTTGGCTTGTCCTCATCGACGGTTTTCGGCAAGGCGATGGGAAAGTTCGGTTTGGGCATTTGCGCCCAGGCCATGCTGGTCGTCAGAGCGCTGGCCGTTAGGAGGGCCATGGCGGTTCGGGAAAGAAAATGCGTCATCGCCGCTCCGGCAACAGTTTCGGATTTAGTCGTGGCGTTGGGGTTAACCAATGATGATATTCCACATTCCGGCCAACCCACAAATTCGTAATCTTTGGGCCTAAAGATCCTTAGCAACCCCATCCAGCAAGGGCACAAAACGGACTTCAGTCATCGACTCGACCGCGAATCCCCCATGCCCATCGCCAGTATAGCGTTTTAACACCTGTACGGGTCCCTTGCCGATCGGCGCGACAAGAACACCATTCGGCTTAAGCTGCCCCAGCAGGATTTCCGGCTCATCTGACGCGGCGGCTGTGACCATAATGCGGTCAAACGGCGCTTGTTCGGGCCAACCCAGGCCACCATCACCAAATTTCGTAATGATATTGGTCAGATCCAGCTGCTTGAAGCGCAGCTCCGCTGCGGTCATCAGGGTGCGGTAGCGTTCGATAGTATAAACCAACCGCGATAGTTTCGAGAGAATGGTGGTTTGGTAGCCCGAGCCTGTCCCGATTTCCAGCACCCTGGACCGTCGCTCCAGTCGCAGGGCCTGGGTCATAAGTCCGACAATGAAGGGCTGGCTGAGGGTCTGGCCGCAGGCAATAGGCAGGGCTGAATCTTCCCAGACACGCTCCTGGAACAAGTCCGGCGTGAATAAGTCTCGGGGGGTTGATTCAATGGCCCTGGTCACCGCCGGGTTGGTCACACCCTGGGCCCGCAGACTTGCCATCAATTTTGCCAGACGGATGTCACCCGTCTCCACCTTCGGGGCCTTGCCGGTCATGTCATGCCCTCGGCGGTGCGCCGCCCAGGACCGCCCGCATGGCCTTGACGGTCTCCATATGGGTCAGATCAATGTGCAGGGGCGTCACCGAGATCTTACCGTCATAAATCGCGGCAAGGTCGGTTCCCGGCGCAGGCTTCGATTTCTCGGCCCGAAAGCCCATCCAGTAATAGGCATTGCCGCGCATGTCGGTGCGTTTCTCGGCCCTGCGGACATGAACATCGCGGAAGGTCTGACGGGTCACCTCCACTTCACTGATGGTTTCAACGGCCCAGGATGGAAAGTTGACATTCATCACCACGTCCCGGGGCCAGCCGATGTCGATCAGACGCTTTACAATGCCGGGGGCGAAATGCTCGGCTGGGGTAAATAATGGTGCGGTGGACATGTCCTGGCCGGCAATCGGCCAACTCATCTGCGACAGGGCGATGGACGGAATCCCCAGGGCCATACCCTCAATAGCTCCAGCGACCGTGCCGGACATGGTGACATCTTCTGCCAGATTGGCACCGCGATTGACGCCTGACAGAACCAGATCTGGTCTCAAGTCGCCCATCAGCTCCGTGACTGCCATCATCACACAGTCTGTCGGCGTTCCTGTGGTCGAAAACCGGCGGTCAGATACCTGTCGCACCCGAATGGGTTCATCCAAGGTCAGGGACCGACCGGCTCCGGATTGCTCATATTCCGGCGCGCAAATCCATATGTCGTCTGATAGTACCCGGGCGATCCGCTCTAGGGCCTGAAGACCTTCCGCGTGGATACCGTCGTCATTGGTCAGGAGCAACCTCACCCTTCACCCCCGATATGAGTCCATCCGGGCAGGTAGGGATGCAGGGCCTGCGGAATGGCGATCCGCCCCTTTTCATCCTGATAATTCTCCATAATCGCCACCAGGGTCCGCCCCACGGCCAGTCCTGACCCGTTCAGAGTATGAACATAACGCGTGCCCTTTTCGCCCGCCTTCTTGGTGCGAGCGTCCATGCGACGCGCCTGAAAGTCTCCACAGCTTGAGCAGGAACTGATCTCGCGGTACTGGCCCTGAGACGGAATCCAGACCTCAAGATCATAGGTGCGTCGGGCCCCGAAGCCCATATCCCCCTTACAGAGCAACATGGTGCGGAACGGCAGATCCAACGCCTTCAGCACCGACTCAGCGCAGGACACCATACGTTCGTGCTCCGCATCGCTCTGGTCTGGTGTGGTAATGGAGACCAGCTCAACCTTGTAGAACTGGTGTTGCCGGATCATGCCGCGCGTGTCGCGACCGGATGCCCCGGCCTCTGACCGGAAACACGGCGTCAGGGCGGTCACCCGCAGGGGAAGTTCCTCCTCGGCGACAATCTGTCCCATGACCAGACTGGTCAGGGGGACTTCGGCGGTCGGGATCAGCCAACGACCATCGGTGGTCTGAAAGAGATCTTCGGCGAATTTGGGAAGCTTGTCAGTACCATAAGCTGCGGCATCATTGACCAGCAGGGGCGGTGAAACTTCCAGATACCCGTTCTCCTGGGTCTGCTTATCCAGCATGAACTGGCCCAGTGCCCGTTCAAGACGCGCCAACTGCCCCTTGATCACGGTGAACCGCGCGCCGCTCATCCGCGCTGCGGCTTCAAAGTCCAACATGCCCAGGCTTTCGCCCAGCTCAACATGGTCCTTGGGATGGGACACATGATGGGGCTCCCCCCAACGTCGAACCTCCACATTGCCGTGTTCGTCAGCGCCATCGGGCACGTCGGCAGCCGGGATGTTGGGCAACGATGCCAGCAGGTCTTGAAGGTCGCCACTGAGGGTGCGTTCCGTCTCACCCTGTTCGGCCAGGTCAGCCTTCAGAGCCTCGACCTCAGCCATAAGCTGGGCGGCAAGGCCCTCGTCCTTCTGAGCCTTTGCCTGACCGATCTGTTTTGACAGGTCGTTACGCTTCGCCTGTGTTGTTTCCGAAGCGAGCTTGGCCGCCCGGACCTTGCCGTCCAGATCAAGGGCCTGAGCCGCAGCGCCGGATCGCCCCTTTGCAGCCCAGGCTTTTTCGTAAAGCTCAGGGGTTTCGCGAAGGGCTCGAATATCGTGCATGAGGGGCCGCCGTTAACAATTGGCGCTTGTCTAGTCCGCGTCGCTGCAGGCGCCTAGAGCGTTTTCCCATAAGCGCGAGCCGATGATCGGATCGAAAAACGCTCTAATTTTTTGAATTAGGGCCTTTTTATCCCTTTAGACGGGGACGATATCTTGCGCCGTCTCTTCGCGTTTGCGGCGCAGCTCAATCAGTTTCACGCACCAGATTGAAATTTCATAGAGCAGGATAATCGGCATGGCCAACAGAGTCTGGCTGATCGGATCGGGTGGGGTCACAATGGCCGCGACAATGAAAATGCCGACGATGGCATAGCGCCGCCCCTCTTTCAGAAGATCAGAGCTGACAATACCTGCCATGCCGAGAAGCGTTAGAACCACCGGCAACTGAAAACAGAGACCAAACGCCAGAAGCAGGGTGGTCACCAGGGTGAGATAGTCCGACACCTTGGGCAACAGCTCCACCGAGATAGCGCCCATGCCGGTGATCTGCTGGCTAAGCGAGAACCACAGAACAAAGGGCAGGATCATGAAATAAACCAAAGCCGCACCGATGATGAACAGAGCCGGCGACGCAATCAGAAACGGCAGGAAGGCCTTGCGTTCCTGCTTGTAAAGGCCAGGCGCAACAAAGCCGTAAACCTGCGAGGCCAGCACAGGAAAGGTCACAACCACCGCCCCAAAACCCGATAATTTCAACTTGGTGAAGAAAAACTCCAGGGGCGCGGTGAAGATCAGTTTTAGATTCTGCCCGGCAATGTTCGGGACCTCTTTCAGCCCGATCAGGGCCAGCAGCAGATCAAACGGCCCACCGGAGGCCTTGTGGTTTGGCGTGGTCGGTTGCAGATGCAAAAACTGTAGGATGCCGTCCAAAAAACTCACATGGGGCCCTTGAGCCTCGGCCAGCTTTTGGGCAGCCAAGATTTGCGCCGCGACCTCATAGGGATGCAGTAGCAGGGTGTAGATCTGGGTTGAAAGGGCAAAGCACAGGATAAATCCGATCGCCAGGGCCACGACACAGACCAGCAGGCGTTGGCGCAGTTCGATCAAATGATCCAGAAGTGGCGCGCGGGATGCCTCAATGTCATCATCACGGCCCTCGCTCACGACAGGATTTCCGGCTTGGGCTTGCGTATGGCACGGGCCTTGCGCGGCGTTTCGGTCGCAGTCTTTGTCGTTGGTGATTTGCGTTTGCGTGCCGGTTTGGCCGGGGCGGAGGCCGCCTCAATGGTCATGGGCTCTGCCGCCGCTTCAATCTGATGGCTCATGGGGGGATGTAGTTGAAGCCCGCCAGATTGCAGGCTGTCGCCGATTTCGTCGAAAATCCGACTCACATCCCCCGTGGAGTCCATATGGGGCTGATCAAATATCTGCCCCTTGCGCATGGCCTCGACCTCGGCGCGAAGCTCGTCCAACTCCGATTGGCGGGCCATCTCGTCAAAGCTGGCGCGAAACTCTGCGGCCATACCCCTGAGCTTGCCGACAAATTGTCCGATAACCCGTAACATTTTCGGCAGGTCTTTGGGCCCTACCACCAGGAGGGCAACCACGGCGATCACGAGGTATTCAAGCCCACCGACGTCGGGAAGCATGCCCAGATCCTAAAGGTACACCTCGCAAGATCGGCGAGGGAAAACAGAAATCAGCTGCGGGCTTCGTCTTTTTTGGCATCGACGGCAGCCGCTGCCGGTGGGGCGGGTTCGTCCTTGAGACCATCCCGGAACGCCTTGATACCCTTGGCCGCATCACCCATCACACCAGACAGCTTACCGCGACCGCCAAAGACCAGCAGTGCAATAATAGCCACGAGGATCAAATGGGAAGGTGAGAGAGCGCCCATTGTTTTAACTCCAAACTCAGCGCGTGTGCGCAGGCCTTATTATAGCGGTTCGAATGGCTCCTCGCCAAGCGACCGTCGAAGTTTAGTTGAGACAGACATCTTCTGCGAGGAAATCGGTATGAAATTCGGGGGTCGACCCGTCGTCCTCCAACGGGTCCTCATCGGAAACCTCCCCCATGGGGCTAGGGACTGTGAAATCAGCCGGAATATCCAGGCTTAAAAGTCCAGCCGCCTTCATCTCCGCCATGCCCGGCAGATCGGCCAGGGCCGCAAGGCCGTAATGCTCCAGAAAGCTGTCTGTGGTCCCGAAGGTCACAGGGCGGCCGGGAGACCGACGTCGTCCACGCATTCGCACGAGGCCAAGTTCAAGCAGCACGTCCAGGGTTCCACGGCTGGCCTGAACCCCCCGCACAGCCTCGATCTCAGCCCGGGTGACAGGCTGATGATAGGCGATAATGGCCAGGGTTTCCTGGGCCGCTTTTGACAGGCGTCGAGGCTCGTCCCGTTCCTCGGTCATCAGGAAGGCGAGGTCGGCCGCCGTCTGAAACCGCCAGCGGTCGGCCACGCAGGTCAGCTCCACCCCCCGACCGGCATAGCGGGCCTTCAAGGCGGCGATACCCGCCTCAACATCGGATTTCTCTGGAAGTCGTTTGGCCAAGTCATCCAAGCTCAAGGGACCGGCTGTTGCAAACAGCAAGGCCTCAATCCGCCGCTCAGTATCGGTCGGGTCCGGCGCTGAAATCTGATCATCTTCCATCATGTGAGACCGACCCGACGGGCGCGGAGATAGATGTCGGCAAAGGCTTCCAATTGTCGGGCCTCTAAAGCCCCTTCCTTTACCAGTTCCAACCCGGCAGAAAGGGTCGAGGCCACATAAGAAGCGCGGCTTGGCCCCACTCCCGGTTCGGAACCCTTGGGCGCAAGGCGGTCAAGCGCCGTCCAGCGCGAGAGGTCCGGCAATAGGTCCCGCAGGCGATCGCGGGCTGTTTCCAAGGGGTAGGCCTTAGGCGGCATGGGCCGATAGGTCCGCACCTGCTCCTTCCGACGTTGGGCAATATACGCACGCATCAAGCCGTAGAGATCTCCTTCGAGGCGGGTTGAGGGCAGGATGGTGATGGCCTGAGGATCACCGCGCATGAAAACGTCCCGACCCAGTTGCGGACCATCCTTCAAGGCGTCAGCCGCCTTACGCATGGCATCAAGTTTGGCCAGCCTGAAGGCCAACTGAGCGGCCATCTCTTCGGCTACGGGTTCGTCAACCTTGGGGCGTTCAGGCTTCGGCAAAAGCAGACGGGATTTCAGATAGGCCAGCCATGCGGCCATTACCAGATAGTCGGCGGCAAGGTTAAATCTCTGGGCGCTGAGTTTCTGAACAAAGGCCAGATACTGCTCGGCCAATTTGGATACTGACAATTTCAGCAAGTCGACCTTCTGGTTGCGCGCTAGAGCCAGGAGGATGTGCAACGGGCCTTCGTAACCATCCAGATCAACGACGAGCGACTCGCCGTCTTCGGCGGCCTGCCGGGCGGCGGTAAAATCCAGATTGGGTTGGAATTGATCTATGCCCATCTTCCTTGGAAGGCGGCGTCGAATCGCGCCCTCCCCTCTTTCGCATCAAACGGTTCTGGGACCCTGGCCAGACGCCCCAGGGCCGCCCTGGCGCGCTGGGCGGAGCGCCCCGCCAAGATCTGGGTTCCAGCAATAACCGCCTGCATTTCGGCCCTATCGCCATTGCAATGCAGGACCAAGTCGCACCCAGCAGCAAGGCTATCGCGGGCCCTTTGAGTAAAATCGCCGGAGAGGGCCTTCATAGAAAGATCATCACTCATCACCAGGCCGTCAAACCCAAGGGCTCCGCGAATGACAGACCTTATGGCCTTGCGAGACGTCGTGGCCGGGCGTTTGCGGTCGATGGCTGTGTAAATAACATGGGCGGTCATCGCCATGGGCATGTCGGACAAGACTCGGAAGGGGGCAAAATCCCAGGCCTCAAGCTCGGCATAGCTTGCCCCGACGATTGGCAAATCCAGGTGACTGTCAGCCAGGGCGCGCCCATGGCCTGGAATATGCTTGATGACGGGAAGCACGCCGCCGGCAATCAACCCTTCGCAAACCGCTCGGCCAAGGGCGGCGACCCCCTCCGGCGTTGCGGCATAGGCCCGATCCCCAATGACATCATGCGCCCCGGAAATCGGGACATCCAAGACCGGCACACAATCAACATTAATTCCCAGAGCCGACAGATCATGGGCCAGGAGGCGGCCACCAAGGCGCGCGATTTCCCGCCGCAGGAGCGGATCGTTGGCGAGCAAATCCCCATAGGCGCGGCCGGGGGGGTATCTTCGCCAGTGCGGCGGCCCAAGGCGCGCCACCCGCCCGCCTTCCTGATCAATGAGGATCGGTGCATCAGGCCGATCAACCGTATGGCGCAAGGCGGTGGTAAGCGCCCGGACCTGATCGGGACTGTCCACATTCCGTTTGAACAGAATAAATCCCCAGGGCTTCACATCCCGGAAGAAGGCAGCCTCATCTTGTGTCAAGGTCAGGCCACGGCATCCCAGTATGGCGGCATGAATGCTCACTTGACGAAGCAGTTTTTTCCGGTCGCCTTGAGCTGATTGCAGAAGGCCGTGGCAGACTCCCGACTTGAAAATCCGGTCACTGTGGTTCGAAAGAGCGTTGATCCGTCTTTATCGACCGCCTCAATCTTCTTGCCCTTGCCCACTGCGGCACCGGGGGCGACCTTAATGGCATCATTCCAGCCCTTGTCAGCCAGGGCTTGGGATGAATAGGCCCCGATCTGCACCGCCGCCGTGCCGCCGACCGAGATCGTCTTGGGGGCTTCAGTCTTTGCAGTTGCAGGCACGGGCTTTACCAAGGCTGGAACGGGGGCGGTGGGCTTAGTCACGGCGGTCGCCGGTTTCTGAACGGAGGCCGGAACCTTAGTCGGTGCGGACACGGCTTTTGGCGGGGACATAACCACAGCGGGTGCCGGTTTAGGTTTCACGGGCTGTGCCGCTTGCGTCGGGCTCCCGATGGTCGGTTTGAAGGCCGGGGGAGGGTCTGTCACCGGAACCGCGCTGGTCGGTACCTGAGTTGTGGGTCCGGGGGTGATCGGCCCTGGGGCGTGGGCCACCGGGGCGGGTGGCATGATCCGGATTTGAGCTTGGGGCTGCTCTGGGGGGGTGTGAAGTTCGGTACCACAGGCGGCGTTTCACCTTCGGCCTGCTGATAGATTTGCAGGCCCCGGGCTGGGTCATCGGGCTGCGCCTCCGCCGGCGCGGGAGACTTCATAGCTTCAATCGGATTTCCAACCATGGGCGGTGATCCAGACACACGCCCGAAGCTCGATCTGAGAATAACCAGCAGGCCGATCAGCAGCACAAACAGAATTGCCGCACTGATGATCAGCATGATTGGCATGGGGGCACGGCCCCGTACCGGCCTGCGGGCATCAAAGGTCAAGGGCTCTTCGTTGGGGGGCAAATACGCGCCGCGATCAGGATTAGGCATGGAGAGCTCCGGTGACACGGCCCGGGCGAATCAGAGGCTCGCACAGGTTCGCAGTAGTTTACCTTCGCTGGCTCCTCCTTCGCACCCTCCGTTGGGATTAGTTCCAAACATCGAGCTGGAAGAGCTTGCGATGTTCCTCGATGGCGAAACGATCGGTCATGCCCGCGATATAGTCGCAAACCACCCGGCCTCGACCGGCGGGATCCCGATTCTGCGCCCGGCCAAACCATTCGGTCGGCATGACGTCGGGCTCGGCCATGAAGAGCTGAAACATCTCGGCCAGAATCCGCCTCGCCTGGCTGCGGGTCCGATTGACACGCCAATGGCGGTACATGCGGCTGAGCAGAAATTCCCGCAGAGCGCCAAGGTCTTCCAGCATGTCCCGGGAAAAGGCCACGATAGCATGATCCAGATGCCGGACAGAATCTGCCGTGTCCACCTTGGCGGCGATCACCCGTCGACCCGTCTCGGCGATGACATCGTCGGCCATGACGCCGATCATGCGCCGCACCGCCTCCATGCGGACGATGGTCGGATCAAGGTCCGGATATTCCCGGAAGACACCATGCAGGATCGGGCCGATCAACGGCACGTCCAGCAGCTCCTTTAGATGAAATATGCCCGCCGCGACGCCGTCATCAACGTCATGGTTATTGTAGGCAATATCATCAGCCAGAGCCGCCACCTGAGCCTCCGCCGAGGCCCAGGTCCCGAGGCCGAGATCATATCCCCGATCAAAATCCACCACGGCCTTCCATGAGGGTTTGGACAGTTTCTCCGTCACCGGACCGTTATGCTTGATAATGCCTTCCAGGGTTTCCCAGGTGAGATTGAGCCCATCCCAACGGGGATAGCGCAGCTCGAGTCTGGAAACGACGCGGAAGGTCTGAACATTATGGTCAAAGCCGCCGAAGGCCTCCATCTGATTGTCCAGCTCGTCCTCGCCCGCATGGCCGAAGGGGGGGTGGCCAAGGTCGTGGGCCAGAGCGATCGTCTCGGCCAGATCGGCTTCCAGCCCCATGGCCGTGGCCAGGGTCCGCGCCACCTGGGCCACTTCAAGGGAGTGGGTGAGACGGGTGCGATAATGGTCACCTTCGTGGGCGACAAAGACCTGAGTCTTTTCCTTGAGCCTGCGAAACGCGGTGGAATGGATGATCCGGTCCCGATCCCGGGCGAAGGCTGTGCGGGTCCGACTGTCTGGCTCCGCGATTTTTCGACCGCGGGACTTGGCAGCGTCTTCGGCAAAAGAAACCCGGGGCGTGATCATTCAATCCTGCTCAAATGAATTTGCCCTTGGTGAGGCGGACATGGCGACACATATAGGGTAGACCTGAAGATAACGCAGCCATGACCCAACCTGATCTTACCCTGACCCCCGCCGCCGCCAAGCGGATCGCCGCCATAGGTGCCGCCGAAGGCCGCGCCATCATGCTCCGCGTCGCTGTGGAGGGCGGCGGCTGCTCGGGTTTTCAGTACCAGTTCGATCTGGTGGACACCGCAAATCAGGACGACATCCGGGTGGAGCGCGATGGAGCGGCAGCCTGGTGGATGAGATGAGCCTAGTTCTTCTCAAGGGTTCCGAAATTGACTTTGTCGATGAGTTGGCCGGGGCGGAATTCCGGGTCCGCAACCCCAATGCCAAGTCCAGCTGTGGATGCGGTGTGAGTTTCTCGATCTAGAGCCTGTTCCCTTCAGACGGAAACATTTAGAGG
>NMUI01000434.1 GCA_002221445.1 Phenylobacterium zucineum
GTATCCAGCGCGCCTGTCGCGAATTGGGAATCAAGGCCGTAATGGTCTATTCCGAGGCGGATCGCGAGGCCAAGTACGTCAAATTGGCGGAAGAGGCGGTCTGTATCGGACCCCCACCGTCGGCGCAGAGTTACCTCAATATGCCGGCCATCATTTCGGCTGCCGAAGTGACCGACGCTGAGGCAATTCACCCTGGCTACGGTTTTCTGAGCGAAAACGCCGACTTTGCCGAGCGGGTGGAAAAGAGCGGCTTTCAGTTCATTGGCCCCACGCCAGAGTCGATCCGCATCATGGGCGACAAGGTGTCGGCCAAGCAGGCCATGATTCGGGCTGGTGTGCCCTGCGTGCCTGGCTCAGACGGCGAGTTGCCGGATGATCCGGCTGCCATCCGCCGTATCGCCAAGGCCGTGGGCTATCCGGTGATCATCAAGGCCGCCGGTGGTGGTGGCGGACGCGGCATGCGCGTGGTGCATACCGAAGCGGCCCTGATCAATGCCGTGCAGATGACCAAGGCTGAAGCCGGAGCAGCGTTCGGCAATCCTGCAGTCTATATGGAGAAGTTTCTCCAGAATCCGCGCCACGTCGAAATCCAGATCATTGCGGACAAGTACAAGAACGCCGTCTATCTGGGCGAGCGTGATTGCTCTATGCAGCGTCGCCACCAGAAGGTTTTGGAAGAGTCGCCAGCGCCCGGCATCAATCGCAAACTGATCGACCGCATTGGCGAGCGCTGCGTAGCCGCTTGCAAGAAGATTGGCTATCGCGGTGCAGGTACCTTTGAGTTCCTTTATGAAGATGGCGAGTTCTACTTCATTGAAATGAACACCCGCGTTCAGGTGGAGCATCCCGTGACCGAAATGGTGACGGGCGTGGACATCGTGAAGACGCAAATTATGGTGGCGGCAGGCGAAAAGCTGCCCTTTACACAGCGCGATATCGTCGTTCGTGGCCATGCGATCGAGTGCCGCGTGAATGCGGAAGACCCGTACAAGTTCATTCCGTCACCAGGCCGGGTAACCATGTGGCATGCGCCAGGTGGCCCGGGCGTTCGGGTGGACTCGCATGTGTACACCAACTATTTTGTACCCCCCAATTACGACTCGATGGTCGGAAAAATCATTGTTCACGGGGATACCCGTGAACAGGCCATGGCGCGCATGCGTACCGCGCTGGCGGAAACCGTGGTGGAAGGCATCAACAC
>NMUI01000151.1 GCA_002221445.1 Phenylobacterium zucineum
GTCTAAAGGGAACAGGCTCTAAACAGACTCGGGCCACAGATCCTGAGTTCCGCCCTTGCGGTTCAAGGCCCGAACCGCGCGCTTGACGATCTGTAACAGGCGCTCCTGGCGGGCCGTCTCATCATAGGTCATGGCCCCCTTGGCCAGACCCTCCAGCAGAAAGCGTCCCAGATCCCGGCTGGCTTGAAATCGGGGATCGGCACCGGCCTGGGCCAGGGCATTGAATCTTTCACCGACCTGGGCGTGGTCGAAAGCCGCCTGGGCTTGTGCCAGTTGGGCCTTGAGCATGGGATCCGTACGGGCGGCAGCCTCAAGCTCTGAAAACGCAATAAAGGGGGTTTCGCGCAATAAGCTCCAATAGGCATCGATGGCGTGTTCGGCGGCATCCACATGGGGCGGATGAACCGCAGCGGCTTCAAATAGCCTAGCCCGAGCCGCGTCAATGTGAGCGATCACCGCGTCCACCAGGGCTTCGCGGGTGGGAAAATGATAGAGCATGGCCCCCCGGGTCAGGGCTGCGGCTTGGGCGATCATGGTATTATCGGTACGATGATAGCCGACGGTGGCGAACAGGGTCATGGCCGCATCGAGTATCCGGGTCCGGGTGCGGAGCGCTTTCGGTGTTTCCTTGGGATGCGGTTCGGCCTCGTCCATGTCGGTTTGCATAAGCCCTTTGCTGCTGTCAGGACAGGTCCGAGACCGTTCATCGGCCGGTTTCACAGGACTGACATGCAATCAGCCTAGCAGTCAGGCATTCCAGGTCAGCGGGGAGGCTATGGGATGGACCTTGAGGGTTTGCGGTACCGGTCTGTCTTTATTTCAGATGTCCATTTGGGCACCCGGGGATGCCAGGCTGAGCTGTTATTGGATTTCATCCGGCAGGTAGACTGCGACACCCTCTATCTCGTGGGCGATATTATCGATGGCTGGAAGCTGAAGTCCGGGTGGTATTGGCCCCAGGCCCACAACGATGTGGTCCAAAAAATCCTTCGTATGGCCCGCAAGGGTGTGAAGGTCATCTATGTGCCCGGCAATCATGATGAGGTGGTCCGCGACTTTATCGGCGTGCACTTCGGCGGCGTGGTGGTGGCCAGGGATGCGATCCACGAGACCGCGGACGGTCGCCGCTTCCTTGTGACACACGGCGATGAATTTGACGGCGTTGTTCAGCACGCCCGATGGTTGGCCCTGGTGGGGGATTTTGCCTACCGCACCCTGCTGGCGACCAATACCCTTTTCAATCGGGTGCGGCGGCGACTGGGGTTTGGCTATTGGTCGCTGTCAGCCTTCTTGAAGGCCAGGGTCAAAAACGCGCTGCAATTTATCGAAAACTATGAGGCGGCCGTTGCCGACGAAGCCCGGCGGCGCGGGGTGGACGGTGTGATTTGCGGCCATATTCACAAGGCCGAAATGCGTGAGATCAACGGCATTCTCTACATTAATGACGGCGACTGGGTGGAAAGCTGTACCGCCCTGGCCGAACATTCCGATGGGTCTCTGGAACTGTTGGAATGGGCCAAGATAAGGTCATGGTCAGTCATAGACCGGTCTCACGGGGCTGATGCGATCAGGTTGGAGTCAAAGGCCGCCGAGGGCCTTGCCGCCTGAGTCCTTGACAGATCAGGTTAATTGGTGACAGCCTTCCTGCCATGAAAGAACCTGTGTCGAAATATGTCTCTGGTCTTCGTGATCGGCAAAAGGCCGAGACCCGCGATCAAATTCTGCGCGCGGTCGGTCGCAAGCTGGAAGACGGGGCGGTTGAAGACGTCACCTATTCCGAAATCGCCAGCGAAGCCGGGGTCGGTGAGCGCACGGTCTATCGGCATTTCCCGACCCGGGAGGCGCTTATGGGAGCCTTCTGGGCTTGGCTTCAGACAGAGGCTCTAGCCCCTCACAGGCCAAGCAAGCTTCGGGTTCGCGAAGCCGTTCGCACTCACATTGACGGGCTCCGGCCCATGCGGATTTTGGTGGCCACAGACGCATGGGAACCCCAGGTCAATGGGGTGGTCCGCACCCTGACCCGGGTCATCGCTGAAATGCGTGAGATGGGCCATACGGTGGAAGTCATCAGCCCCGATCAGTTCAAGACCTTCCCCCTGCCCACCTATGCCGAAATTAAGGTCGCGGTAGGGGCCTATGAGCCCGTGCAGGAGCGATTTAAGTCCTTCGAGCCAGAGGCTATCCATATTGCCACCGAAGGCCCTCTCGGCCTGGCTGCCCGGCGGATTTGCGTGGAATGGAAGCTGCCCTTCACCACCAGCTATCACACCCGGTTTCCCGAATACGTCTCAGCCCGCCTGCCCCTGCCCCTGGCAGCGGGTTATGCCTATATGCGCTGGTTCCATAAGCCGTCCGGGCGGTTGATGGTGGCAACCCCCACCATGCGCGATGAGCTGGAGCAGCACGGCTTCCACAATATCACCCCCTGGTCCCGTGGGGTGGATACCATCCAGTTTCATCCCAGGCGTCCGGACGAACCCGACGTTTTCGCCGACCTTAAACGGCCGATTTTTCTGTCGGTCGGTCGGGTGGCGGTTGAGAAAAATATCGAAGCCTTTCTCAGTCTCGATCTGCCGGGCACCAAGGTCGTGGTGGGCGATGGACCGCAGAGAGACGAGCTTCAACAAAAATATCCTTCAGCGATTTTTACGGGTGCGAAGTTTGGCGAGGCGTTGGCGGCCCATTTTTCCTGCGCCGACGTTTTTGTCTTCCCGTCCCTGACCGACACCTTCGGCCTCGTCATCCTTGAAGCCATGGCTACAGGGTGTCCGGTGGCCGCCTATCCGGCCCCAGGTCCGATTGACATTATTCCCGGATCTAATGCCGGTGTGCTTGCGACCACGGCAACGGAAGGCCTACGGGAAGCCTGCCTTGATGCCCTCAAGCTGGATCGCGGCGTGGTCCGCCGGTTCGCAGAGGGTTTTTCCTGGCGGGCCTGTGCTGAAGACTTTGTCCGCAATCTTCAGCCCTACCCGGAGCCACAGAAGACCCGATTCTGGCGCAAGTTGCGCCGACTGGCCCGGGTTCGACGGCGGCGGCCTGAAGCGGCCTGAAGCGACACTGCCGCCGCCAAGTCTATCCCGGATGCGAAGCCGGGATCAGCTGGCGGGTCGCGCCATGGTCGGCAGTTTGTCCCCCACACCCTTTTGGGCGTCATGCTGGGCGGCGGGCAGGGGCACCAGGCCCCGGCTTTGCAGATAACCACCGCGTCCTGTCGCGGCGTCCGAAACGAATTCCTTGACGAATTCCCGCAGCCCTGGCGTCACACCGATATTGGCCTTTTTCACATAGATATAGAGGCTCCGGGATAAGGGGTAGGAACCGTCAGAAATCGTCGCTGGGGTGGGCTTTATGCCGTTGACCGTGGCCCCTTTGACCTTGTCCATGTTCTCTTCGAGGAAGGAATACCCAAAGACCCCCAAGGCCCCTGGAGTCTTGGTCAGGGTTTGAATAATGGCATTGTCATTCTCGCCGGCATCAATCCAGACGTCCTTGCGAAGCGGATCGACCGTTTGCTTGAAGCGGGCTTCATCGGCGGTATGAAGCGCTTCAGCCGCGGCGAATTTCCGGGCCCCGGCCTCAATGGCCAGCTCCACAAAGGCATCGCGCGTTCCAGACGAGGGGGGCGGGCCGTAGACTAGGATTTTCTTACCAGGCAACCCCCTGGCGACCCGATCCCAGGTCATGATCGTATTTGGGACGAACTGCCCGTACTGAACGATCTTGGAGGCTAGGCCGAGATACAGATACTCGGGCTTGAACGCAAAGTCGGGACCCGCCTTATCAATGGCAACGACAATACCATCAAAGCCGATTTTGATTTGCACAATGTCCTTAACCCCCTTGGCGGCACAGGCCTCGAATTCCGATTTCTTCATGGGGCGAGAGGCATTGGCGATGTCGGGGAAGCCTTCGCCGGAGCCTGAACAGAATAGCTTTATGCCGCCACCCGTCCCCAGGCTCTCAACCTTGGGGGTTTTTGAGCCGGTCTTTTTGGCGAAGTTTTCAGCTACCCGGGTTGAAAACGGAAACACAGTGGAGGACCCCGCCGCCCAGACATAATCCCTGGCCGCAAATGCAGGTGCGCTGAGCGCGCTTAACGCACCGGCAAGGGCGCAGGCGGTCAGGCGCTTTGAAGGTCGAATTGGCAAGGGAAGTCTCCGAAAATTCCAGCGGTAATCAGGGCACTAGCGTCGATGCCCTTGCAAACGGGTCACAAGGGCCAGCCCGGGGGGTGAACAAATATCCGGCTCGGATGACAGTTATCTTGCAGTTATATGACACCGTTCGGACCGGGCGGGCTTACAGCAGACGTGAGCGGATGGTTTGGCTAAGGAGGTCAATGCCGGTGACCGCCACGACAATGACGATCGAGATGGCCGCCGTCAGCTGATAGTTAAAACTGTTCATGCTGTCGAACAGGATCTGGCCGATTCCACCCGCCCCGATCAGGCCCAGCACAGTGGCGCTGCGGCTGTTGGATTCAAACCGGTAGAGCGCATAAGAGGTCCAGAGCGGTGCCACCTGCGGGATGACGCCCCAGACGACTTCCTGCAATTTGGCCGCACCCGTGGCCCGCACACCTTCCACGGGTCCGCGATCAATAGATTCCACGGCTTCGGCGAACAATTTAGCCAGCACACCGCCGGTATTGATGGACAGCGCCAGGACACCGGCAAATGGGCCCAGACCGACGGCCACCAGAAAGGCGGTGCCGATCACCAGATCGGGCACTGAGCGCACCAGATCCATCAGACGCCGCACCGGCAGTTGGATGACAGGCGGGGCGACATTGCGGGCCCCCAGCAACCCCATGGGAACGGCGATGATAATAGCGAGGGTTGTGCCCCATAGGGCCATCTGAATGGTCAGCCACATCTTGGCGACCAGGTCCTTCCAGTCCGAAAAATCAGGGTGAAGAAAGCCCGATCCAAACTGCCGCATGTTTTCCGACTTGGAAAACAGCAGTGGAAACTTATTCATCTCCGCCGGTCCGAAGGCAATGATCAGCAAGATGATGATCCCGCCCCACAGGCCAATGTCAAAGATCTGCTGGCCGACCGGGCGACGGGGAGGTGACAGATTGCGCGCTTCTGGAGGCAAGCTCATGGTGTCCTACCGGGCGTCCAGGGCCTGACCGGTCTTGGCCTGCAAGGCAGCCTGCTCGGCCCTAACCCCGTCCAAGGCTTTCCGGGCGACCGCGATCTTGGTGCTATCCTTGGCGCGGATTGCTTCTTGCAGGTTTTCCGAGGCTTCCATCTCGCGGACCGGTAAGAGATGGTTGTCGTCGGCCGGCTTAAATCCGCCGATGGAAATCTTGGACAACAGGGCGCGCTGGCGCTCAGCCTCGGGCCCTTCGCCTTGGGCATAGGTCAGGAAGAACTGGCGCAGTTTTTCTTTGACGGCCGGGTCGAGATCCTTACGCCAGATGATTGGATCTTCCGGCAGACGGGGCGA
Organism: Phenylobacterium zucineum; assembly: GCA_002221445.1. Taxonomy (GTDB): domain Bacteria; phylum Pseudomonadota; class Alphaproteobacteria; order Caulobacterales; family Caulobacteraceae; genus Phenylobacterium; species Phenylobacterium zucineum_B. The sequence goes on from NMUI01000151.1 coordinate 5,458, forward strand.
GGTCCAGATCACTCGAACCTTATCGACCACGGTCGGCTGACCCTTGGCCGCCAGTTCCTTATCCCGCTCGCGGTTGAGGCGCATGGAGGTGGAGTTGCCGGTGGCCACATCGAGCACGCCATTGGCCACACCGAGCAGGTTGGAATTATGATTGGCCGACTTCACCGTCTTGAAGCAGGCATTAACGTCAATGCCATGGGGCGAAAACAGATAGGTCTTGGGCGCCAGGGTACCTGAGGTCGATTTGGCATCGCCAATGCCGAAGTTTAGCGTCCTGTCGCACTTCAGTACATCGTCGAGGGTGGTCTTGCTCTTGGCCGGAACGATGACCACCGAGGTATAGCCGTCATCACCGGAGGGATCGAAGGTGCGGGCAAAGACCTCGCCCCCAGCCCGGCGCACCGCTTCGAGACCCGAAAAATTGGTGAACCAGCCGAAATGGGTCTGCTTAAAGCGCAGGGCTTCCACCAGGGCCGTGTAATTGGCACCGAAAAAGGGCACGATTTTGAGGCCCGTGGATTTCTCCATGTCCGCAATGATCGGCTTCCAGAAGGCTTCCAGGCTGGAGGCACTTTCCGGGGCGACGATGGAAAATTTCAGAATGCCCGAGGCACCCGTATCCACAGGCTCGGACGACTTGCCGCAGCCGGTCAAGGTCAGGGCCCCAAATCCGGCGGCTGACACCAGAAAACTGCGGCGGGCGAATTGAACGGGGGTCATTTTGGCGCTCCTTCCCAGAAGACGTCTTCGAATTCCGGACCGTAGATTTCAATGAGCTGTTTTTGCTCCAGTCCAGATGCCGGACCGTCATAAACGATTCTGCCCGCCTTCAGGGCGATAACCCGGTCGCAATAACGCAAGGCATAGTCCACCTGATGCAGGGTAACCACCACGGTGAGCCCGTCAGTGCGGTTAAGATCCCGCAGGATTTCCATGACCTTGCGGGCCGATACGGGATCAAGGGAGGCGACGGGTTCGTCGGCTAAGATGATCTTGGCCTTCTGAACCAGGGCCCGGGCAATGGCCCCGCGCTGTTGTTGGCCCCCGGACAGGGTATTGGCCCGCTGAGCCGCATAATCTGCTACCCCAACCCGGCTCAAGGCGGCCATGGCGGCATTTTGGGTCTCTAAAGGCCACTGGCCAAATAGGCCCTGCAGGAAGGGGATTCGGCCCAGTGACCCAAGGGCGACATTGGTGAACAGGCTCAGACGGCCCACCAGATTGAATTGCTGGAAGATGAAACCGATCCGAATGCGCGCTTCACGCACCCGGCTGGAGACCCGCCCCTCAGACTGAACCGTCAGACCAAAGGCCTCAATGATGCCGCCACCGGCGTCGATTGTCTGAAGGCCCGAGATGGACCTCAACAAGGTCGATTTCCCCGAACCCGAAGGGCCGATCAGGGCGATCATCTCGCCCTTAGCCACGTCCATGGACACGCCGTCCAGCGCCTTGCGCGCGCCGAAGGTTTTAGACGCGTTACGAACGGACAGAACCGCAGGATCGGACATGAAGAGCGCTGGTTCCCCAGAGTTTTCGCGCACAAGGTATGAACCGGGTGACCGCCGCCCATCCTTGCAGAGGCTACATGACACAGGGGGCGGGCGGCGGTCCAGCCTGCACGGTGCCCGCCATTAGGACTTCGGTGATTATGCCTGCAATTAAAACACTTTACATGGGGGGTGATTGCCCCTAATTCGCACCGCTCCGGCGGACCCGATGTCCTCAAAAGCGCTGCTAACGCCGGATTGGGTTCAACAATACGTTGGGGGTTGCGTGAGGTGCATAAGTACCATTCGCCCCTGGACCTGGTCCGTGAGCGTTCACCGGAACGTCCTGTCGCCCTTGTGCGACCGGACGCGGTGGCGATAGCGGCGCGCTGGTTCCAGGACAAGTTTCAAGGCGACGTTTTTTACGCGGTCAAGGCGAACCCTTCGCCATGGGTCATTGAAACCCTGGCCGCCAATGGCGTGACGTCTTTCGATGTGGCCTCGATCCCGGAGATCGAGCTCGTGAGATCTCATGCGCCCGGCGCGCGCATGGCCTTTATGCACCCGGTGAAAAGCCGGGCGGCGATCACTCAGGCCTATTTTGATTTCGGGGTTCGCACCTTTGCCCTGGATACCCATGAGGAACTGGCCAAGATCGTGGAGGCTACCGGTGGGGCCAAGGATCTGAACCTGATGGTCCGCCTGGCGGTGGCGGCGGAGGGTGCGGCCTATTCCTTATCGGGAAAGTTTGGCATTGAAGTGCATCAGGCCCCGGCCCTGCTCCTGGCGGCCCGCCGGGCGACGCAGGAACTGATGGGGGTGTCCTTTCATGTGGGCAGTCAGTGTATGCGCCCCACAGCCTATCAGGCGGCCATGACTCAGGCCTCGCGCGCCCTGGTTCGGGCCGGGGTTTTTGCTGACGTTGTGGATGTCGGCGGCGGATTCCCGTCGGTGTATCCAGGCATGGTGCCGCCAGCCCTGGACGACTATGTGGATTCTATCCAGCGCGGCTTTTCCGAGATGATGGTCCATGAGACCACTGAGCTGTGGTGTGAACCGGGCCGCGCCCTGGTAGCTGAATCTTCCTCGCTGCTGTGCAAGGTCGATCTGCGTAAGGGGGATGCCCTTTATCTGAATGACGGGTCTTATGGCTCGCTGTTCGATGCGGCGCATTCCAAATGGCCCTTCCCGGTCAAGCTGCTGCGTCGGGAAGGTAGAGCGGCGGTCGAGGTCGAGGGCGGATTGAGGCCTTACCGGTTCTACGGACCGACCTGCGATTCCATCGACCACATGCCCGGCCCCTTCTGGTTGCCCGAAGATGTTCGCGAGGGCGATTATGTGGAAATCGGGATGATCGGAGCCTATGGCGTGGCCATGAACACCCGTTTCAACGGCTATGGCGATAATGAAACCGTGCAGGTGGATGATGCGCCCATGGGCTCGATGTTTGGCCTAGCCCGTCGATCGATTCCAATTCCCCGGCAGGACACCCAAAATGTCGTCAAGCTGTCGCGGGTCCGCAATAAGAAGCGGCGCCGGCGATAACGCCTGCCTCGTGAGTTCAGGCGCGGCCGGTCGCTCCGTCCCGGTCGCGCTCTATCTATGGGACGGGCGCTCAAGCTCTTAAAACAGGGATACCGAGAGAATGAACGCTGACGTTTCGGCGACGAACCGCAAGGCCGAACTGCTGGCCAATACGGTCGAGCATGTGGCCATTGATCAATATGATGCCCGCCCGATCATCGATTCCATGCGCAAGATGAGCTTCACCAGCCGCGACACCGCGCGTGCGGCCGATATTCTGTCCATGGCCTTAGAAGACCCGGCCTGCTCCACCTGGCTGACCCTGGCGGGGTCGACCAGTGCCGGGGGCTGTATGCACATTTACCGCGACATGGTGAAGTACGGGATGATCGACACCATCGTCTCTACCGGCGCGTCGATTGTGGACATGGATTTCTTCGAGGCCCTAGGCTTCAAACATTATCAGGCCCAGTCCAACGTGGATGATCGCGACCTGCGCGACCTCTATATCGACCGGATCTACGACACCTATATCGACGAAGAAGAACTCCAGAACTGCGACGGGATCATTTACACCCTTTGCGAAATGCTGGAGCCGCGCCCCTATTCCAGCCGTGAATTCATCTGGGAGATGGGCAAGTGGCTGGCGGCGGGCAATGCCCGGAAGCCGGGCTCCCTGGTCCAGACCGCTTATGAAGAAGGCGTGCCGATCTTCTGCCCGGCCTTTGTGGACTCGTCGGCGGGCTTTGGCTTGGTTAAGCATCAGATGGAGCGGATAAAGGCGGGTAAGCCCTACCTGACCATCGACGCGGTCGCCGATTTCCGCGAACTGACCGACATCAAGCTGGCGGCGGGGACCACGGGCCTGTTCATGGTCGGCGGCGGGGTTCCCAAGAACTTCGCCCAGGACACAGTGGTTTGCGCTGAAATCCTCGGTCACGAAGCCGAAATGCACAAATACGCCGTGCAGATCACCGTGGCCGATGTCCGGGATGGTGCCTGTTCGTCCTCGACCCTCAAGGAGGCCTGTTCCTGGGGCAAGGTCGATGTAACCTGGGAACAGATGGTTTTCGCTGAAGCCACCACAGTGGTGCCATTGATCGCCTCAGACGCCTGGCACCGCGGGGCGTGGAAAACGCGGAAGAAGCCGAACTGGGCAAAATTGTTCGCCAAGGCCTAGAGTGCGTTCCGATAA
>NMUI01000152.1 GCA_002221445.1 Phenylobacterium zucineum
GCGCCTGCGCCCGACCATTGGCGGCGACGAGCGCGGTGAGGTCGGCGAGCTGCTGGGCCTGGAGCGCGAGAAGCTGGTTGCCCGCCTGCGTCGCCTGAAGCGCGCCTGTCGCCGACTGGCTCGATCCGACCAGCGCCGACATCTGCGTGCGGTTGGTGTCGATATTGCCGACCACGGTGGCCTGCACACGCATCGCGTCCTGCAAGCCGCCGACCGTGTTCTGCCAACGCGACTTCGCATCGGCGACGAGCTGTGCGTCCGACGCCGACATCGAAGCGGTCGAGTATTTTTGGCTGAAGACCTGATCGATCTTCTGGACGTCATAGGCGATGTTCTGCGCTTGGGCGAGAAGCTGCTGGGTGCGCTGCACCGACTGCTGAAGCTGTTGCAGCGAGGAGTAAGGCAGGCTCGCGAGATTGCGGGCCTGATTGATAAGCGACTGCGCTTCGTTCTGGAGCGAGGTGATCTGGTTGGTAATCTGCTGGAGCGAGCGCGCCGCGGTCAGCACGTTCTGCGCATAGTTGGACGGATCGAACACTACCCATTGGGCGTGGGCGGGTGCGGCCAGCATCGGCGCAACGGCGACAGGGGCGATCAGCAGCGCAGCGGCGAGCCGCGCCGCACGGGTGCGGCACAGTTTCATTGGGACTTCTCCTTGTTGGTGAGGTTGGGAATGAGATCGGCGGCCCAGCCGACGCCCCTATGGCGCAGCCAGGCGTCGAGGAATCCGGCTACGCCATGCTCGGCGGTGACGCGGGCGATGGCGGTCTGATCGGTCTTCGAGGATGTGGCGCAGAGCGCCAGCGCCACGTCCGACAGGCCCAGCTCGAACAGCCGGTTGCCGCGCCGCGACTGGCAGTAATAGTCGCGCTTGGGCATGGCCCGCGCGATGATCTCGATCTGCCGGTCATTGAGGCCGAAGCGGCGATAGATGGCAGTGATCTGCGGCTCGATCGCCCGCTCGTTAGGGAGCAGCAACCGGGTCTGGCAGCTCTCGATGATGGCGGGCGCGATGGCGCTGTCGTCGATGTCGCTGAGCGACTGCGTGGCGAAGATGACGCTGGCGTTCTTCTTCCTGAGCGTCTTCAACCATTCGCGGAGCTGACTGGCGAAGCCCTCATCGTCGAGCGCGAGCCATCCTTCATCTACGATGATGAGAGTCGGCGAGCCATCGAGCCGGTCCTCGATGCGGTGGAACAGATAGGACAGCACGGCGGGCGCAGCCTCGGTGCCGATCAGTCCCTCGGTCTCGAACGCCTGCACCGTTGCCGTGCCGAGATGTTCGGCCTCGGCATCGAGCAGCCGCCCCCAGGCCCCACCGACGCAATAGGGGCGGAGCGCCTGCTTGAGGTCGTTCGACTGCAACAGGACGCACAGGCCGGTCATGGTGCGTTCCTCGACCGGCGCGGAGGCCAGCGAAGTCAATGCCGTCCAGAGATGTTCCTTCACCTCCGGGGTGATGGCGACGCTCTCACGGGCGAGGATCGCACCGATCCAGTCGGCCGCCCATGCCCGTTCGGCGGCGTCATCAACGCGCGCGAGCGGTTGCAGCGCGACGGATGATTCCGAGCCGTCCGTTAGCCCGCCGCCGAGATCGTGCCAGTCGCCGCGCATGGCGAGCGCCGCCGCGCGGATCGAGCCGCCGAAATCGAAGGCGAAGACTCGTGAGCCTTTGTAGCGCCGGAACTGCAAGGCCATCAGCGCGAGGAGGACGGACTTGCCCGCGCCGGTAGGGCCGACGATCAGGGTATGGCCGACATCGCCGACATGGAGGGAAAACCGGAACGGGGTCGAGCCTTCGGTCTTGCCGAACAGCAGCGGGGGTGCTGCGAAATGCTCGTCCCGTTCCGGCCCCGCCCACACCGCGGAGAGCGGGATCATGTGGGCGAGATTTAAGGTGCTGACGGGAGGCTGCCGGACATTGGCGTAAACATGCCCCGGCAACGATCCGAGCCAGGCATCCACCGCATTGATGGTCTCGGCCATCGCCGTGAAGTCGCGGCCCTGGACGACCTTTTCGACGAGGCGCAGCTTCTCGTCGGCGGTGCGCGGATCTGCGTCCCACACCGTCACGGTCGCGGTGACAAAGGCGATGCCGGCATAGTCGGCGCCAAGTTCCTGTAGCGCCAGATCGGCGTCCGCGGCCTTGTTCGACGCATCGGTATCGACCAGCACCGATTGCTCGTTGGTCAGCACCTCCTTGAGGATCGCGGCGATCGACTTGCGCTTGGCGAACCATTGGCGGCGGATTTTGGTCAACAGCTTGGTGGCGTCGGTCTTGTCGAGCAGGATCGCGCGCGTGGACCAGCGGTAGGGAAAGGCCAGCCGGTTCAGTTCGTCGAGCAGGCCAGGCGTGGTCGCGGTCGGAAAGCCGGTGATCGTCAGCACGCGCAGATGCGCCGATCCCAGACGTGGTTCCAGCCCGCCGCTCAGCGGCTGATCGGCGAGCAGCGCATCGAGATAGATCGGAGTCTCGGGCACGCGCACGCGATGGCGGTGCGTCGAGACGCAGCCGTGCAGATAGGTCAGCGTCTCGCCATCATCGAGCCAGCGGCATTCCGGCATGAAGGCCTCGACCAGTCGCAGCAGCCGGACGGTGCGATCGGCGAAACCGGCCATCACCTCATGCGCGTCGATGCCGTTCTTTTCGCGGCCCTCGTACAGCCAGGTCTCGGCACGGGCGGCGTCCTCGGCAGGCGGCAGATAACAAAAGGTCAGGAAGTAGCTCGACTCGAAATGCGCGCCGGCTTCCTCGAAGTCGGCCTTGCGCTCGGCATCGACGAGCGCGGATGCCGAATCCGGGAACAGGCTGTTCGGATAGGTCGCGGCGGCATGTCGCTGGGCCTCGACGAAAATCGCCCAGCCCGAACCCAAACGGCGGAAGGCGTTGTTCAACCGCCCGGCGACGGCGACCAGCTCCGCCTGCACAGCGCTGTCGAGATCGGGACCGCGAAACCGCGCGGTGCGCTGGAAGCTGCCGTCCTTATTGAGGACAATTCCCTGACCAACCAGCGCCACCCAGGGCAGGAAGTCGGCGAGCCGAGCGTTCTTGTTGCGATATTCGGCGAGGTTCATCATAGCAGTGCCCCCGTCAGACAGAAAGATGCGCGGGGATGCGCAGATGGCGGCGGCCGACCTCGACGAACAGCGGATCGCGCTTCGCCGCCCACACCGCCGCGAAGTGGCCGATAGCCCAGATCGCGATGCCGACCAGCCAGAGGCGTAAGCCCAGGCCCACCGCACCGGCCAGGGTGCCGTTCATGATGGCGATGGCACGCGGCGCGCCGCCGAGCAGGATCGGTTCGCTGAGCGCCCGGTGCAGCGGGACGGTGTAGCCGGGCACCTCACCACCCTGATCGACGACGCCCGCCATCAGACTAGCGCCCCGCCGCCGAAGGAGAAGAAGGACAGGAAGAACGAGCTGGCGGCGAACGCGATCGACAGGCCGAACACGATCTGGATCAGCCGGCGGAAGCCGCCCGACGTATCGCCGAATGCCAGCGTCAGGCCGGTGGTGATAATGATGATGACGGCGATGATCTTGGCGACCGGGCCTTCGATGGATTGCAGGATCTGTTGCAGCGGCTGTTCCCAGGGCATCGAGGAGCCGGAAGCATGGGCGGGCGCGGCCATCACCACGCTCAGCGTGGCGACCGATAGTGTCATGGCGATGCGGTGGCGGATCATGCGCAGGCGGTGGACAACAGGCATCATTGGGAGGCTCCTTCTTCAGGCTGGGGGTGAATGGTGGCGGACAGGACTCGGTAGTCGCCGTCAGGACCGAGGCCTGCGACGCGGGCGAGTTCGGACAGGCGTCGCGCTGAACCCCGGCCGGAAAGTACCGCCACCAGGTCGATCGTTTCTGCGATCAGCGCGCGCGGCACGGTGACGACGGCTTCCTGGATGAGCTGTTCCATCCGGCGCAGCGCGCCCATGGCGGAACCGGCGTGGATCGTGCCGACGCCGCCGGGATGGCCGGTGCCCCAGGCTTTCAGGAGATCGAGGGCTTCCGCGCCGCGCACCTCACCGATCGGGATGCGGTCGGGGCGCAGGCGCAGCGAGGAGCGGACGAGATCGGAAAGCGAGGCGACACCATCCTTGGTGCGCATGGCGACGAGGTTGGGTGCGTCGCATTGTAGCTCGCGCGTGTCCTCGATGATGACGACGCGATCGGAGGTCTTGGCCACCTCGGCGAGCAGCGCATTGGTCAGGGTCGTCTTGCCGGTCGATGTGCCGCCGGCGACGAGGATGTTGGCGCGGGATGCGACGCCTTCGCGTAGCGCGTCGGCCTGGGCGGCTGACATGATCCCCGCCACGACATAATCGTCGAGCGTGAACACGGCGACGGCGGGTTTACGGATGGCGAAGGCCGGGGCCGCAACCACAGGCGGCAACAGACCCTCGAATCGCTCTCCCGTTTCGGGCAGTTCGGCCGAGACACGCGGGGCTCCGGCGTGGACCTCGGCGCCGACATGGTGGGCGACCAGGCGGACAATGCGTTCGCCATCAGCGGGCGACAGCCGCTTGCCCGTGTCGGACAGCCCCTCGGAGAGCCTGTCGATCCAGATGCGCCCGTCTGGGTTCAGCATCACCTCGACGACGGCGGCGTCTTCCAGGAACCGGGCGATGGCCGGTCCCAGCGCCGTGCGCAGCATTCGCGCGCCCCGCGCCAAACCTTCCTGGTTGTGTTGAGAAGCTTTCATGTCGCCCCGAACTCAGCGGGGATCGATAGACCTTCCCCTTGCGGGGTTGATTAAAAGAGCCAGATTTTGGGCGGTTTCAACAAGGATTCAGCGGCGTAGTAGCGTGGCGTGCAAATACAGGAGAATGGCGGTGACACTCTTATCTTGAAGACGAGTCCGGCATGACTATTCGCCGCGCGGGCGATTGTCGTGATGCTCCGAGTCGTTCATGTCTTCGGAAATTTCCTGTCGCAGCTTCGGCCCCTTGGCCAGGCGGCGGCCGAGCGCAGTGACAAACTGGTCATAGCGCTCGCCCGCCTTCGAGCGGGCAGCCTGCGCAGCTGGCTCCGGCAGTGTCGGTGTGGTCGAGACCCAGTATTTGATGAACACTGCAAGGCTTTCCACGGCGATGCCGACATCGCGCTCCAGCCTCGTCATGCGACGGTCGAGCTGGTCGAGCCGTTTGGTGATCGCCGCTTCCTGTCTTTCGGCGGCATCGGGCGAGAGGAAGGATTCGATCGCCGCTTCCGCGACCAGCGATCGCGAATGATCACGCCGCGCGGCGTGCTCGGCCAGTCGGTTCATGACCGCTGGATCGAGATAGACGGACAGGCGCTGCTTGCGGGATGATTTCGTCATGGGTGTCTCACAGGTCCATGTCGTCGCCAGGATCGAGCGAGACCTGGCGCGCCACACCCTGCATGAGGCGGTTTATCCGACTGTTGCGCGCGGCTTCATCCTCGGCCTCGTCGCGGTCTGCGTCGATCTCGAACGGGTTATCGATCGGCATCGGCTTCTCGACCGGCTTCACCCGGTTGAGTTCTGGCTGCTGACGGCGTTCGGATTCGGTCGGATCGTCATCGGCGGTTGGCGCCGCCTGGCTGGCTTCGACGATCTGAGGCCGCTGAGGTAATGGCAGCATGGTCCAGTCATCTGGCCGTACCTGCTTCGAAATGGCGAGCGAAGGCGGTGGCAGGATGCGTTCCTTGAAACGTGCGTCCTCGTAATAGCGCGCCTTCTTCGCGCGGATTGGCGGGGTGCCAGCGACCATGACGATTTCGTCGGAGGGCGGAAGCTGCATCACCTCGCCAGGCGTGAGCAGCGGCCGGGCGGTCTCCGATCGCGAAACCATCAGATGGCCGAGCCAGGGCGAAAGCCGATGCCCGGCATAGTTCTTCATTGCCTTCATCTCGGTGGCGGTGCCTAGGGCATCCGACACGCGCTTGGCCGTTCGCTCGTCGTTGGTCGCGAAGCTGACGCGGACGTGGCAATTGTCGAGGATCGAGTTGTTTGCTCCATACGCCTTCTCGATCTGATTCAGCGACTGCGCGATCAGGAAGCTCTTGAGGCCATAGCCCGCCATGAAGGCGAGCGCGCTCTCGAAGAAATCGAGCCGCCCGAGCGCGGGAAACTCGTCGAGCATCAGGAGAAGCCGATGACGGCCGGCTTTCGCCTGGAGATCCTCGGTCAGGCGGCGGCCGACCTGGTTGAGGATCAGGCGGATCAGCGGCTTGGTGCGGTTGATGTCGGACGGCGGCACGACAAGATAGAGCGTCGTCGGGTGCCTTCCACCCACGACGTCGCCAATCCGCCAATCGCAGCGGCGCGTCACCTCGGCGACAACGGGATCGCGATAGAGGCCGAGGAACGACATAGCGGTCGACAGCACGCCCGACCGTTCGTTGTCCGACTTGTTGAGCAGTTCGCGCGCCGCAGATGCTATCACCGGATGCGGCCCGGCTTCGCCGAGATGCGCCGTCGTTATCATCGCTGCGAGTGTGGATTCGATCGGTCGCTTCGGATCTGAGAGGAATGCCGCGACGCCGGCGAGCGTCTTGTCCGCTTCGGCATAGAGGACGTGGAGGATCGCGCCGACCAGCAGCGCATGGCTGGTTTTCTCCCAATGGTTCCGCTTCTCGAGGCTGCCTTCGGGATCGACCAGGATGTCGGCGATGTTCTGGACGTCGCGAACTTCCCATTCGCCGCGGCGTACTTCAAGCAACGGATTATAGGCTGAGGATTTGGCGTTGGTCGGATCGAACAGCAGCACACACCCATGCTGGGCACGAAAGCCCGCTGTGAGCTGCCAGTTCTCGCCTTTGATGTCATGGACGATCGCCGATCCCGGCCATGTCAGCAGCGACGGCACGACCAGGCCGACGCCCTTGCCGGAGCGCGTCGGCGCGAAACACAAAACATGCTCCGGGCCGTCGTGACGAAGATAGTGGCTGTCGTAGCGGCCTAGCACCACACCATCCGGGCCGAGCAAACCGGCCGACTTCACTTCCTCCGTTTCGGCCCAGCGGGCTGAACCGTAGGTCTCGACCTTCTTCGCCTCCCGCGCGCGCCACACCGACATGCCGATAGCGACGGCCACGGCGATGAAGCCGCCGGACGCCGCGATATAGGCGCCTTCAACGAAGACCTGTGGCGCATAGGCGTCATAGCCATACCACCACCAGAAGAAGGAGGGCGGCAGGTAGATCGGGAAGCCGAACAGCCGGAACCATGGCGCGCCCAATTCAGGCTGAAACGCGAGCCGCCAGGCCACCCATTCGGTCGCGCCCCAGATGCAAGTGAGGACGATGGAGAGGACGGTGATGATCTGGCCCCACAAAATCTTGGTGGCGGGCATGGGCAATTCCTTTTGGGCAATGGGTGGTCAAAGGCCGAGGCCGCGTTTGCGGCCAAAGCTCCAGTCGATGCCGCCATCGTCGCGGGTGACGCCGGAGACATGGCGGCCGAGTTGCTTTTCGAGGGAGGGCGTCCAGGGCACGAGCTGGAAGCCGATGCCGTCATCGATCATGGCAAAACGACCGGAGGCGAGCGTGAAGCGCTGGCGATAGGAACCGGCGACATATTCGCCAGAGTCTGCGCGATTGAAGGGCTGGCCGGTCTCGGCGGCGAGCTTCTCGCCCAGCGTCTCCAGCTCGCGAGCGCGGAGCGTGTCGATCAGATTGCGCGCGAAGGTGACGCGCTGGCCGTTGCGGTCGGCAAGCCCCTGTTCGATGAGATGCTCGGCGCGACGGTCGAGCGCGTGGCGAACCTCCGCGCCGAAGCCCCCGTCCGACAGCGCGACCGGTTCGCGCGCGATGTTCTGCCGATCGAGCCAGGTGGCGCCCGACGCTGTGACCTGCCGGTCGAGGTCGAGATCGGAGCGGACTGCGATGGCCACGCGGCGTTCACCCTTCGCATCGTCGAACCTGCGCAGCTCGACGATAGAGCCGGGCGCGCTGTCACCGGCGGCGTCGAGGTCGGGAAGCTTGATGTGATGCGTGCGGCCGTCAACGCCATCCACCACGGCATAGGCGGAGCCCTTCAGCTCGTCGTCGAGGCCACGATCGACAAGGCGGCCGACGATCGGTGTATCGAGACCCTCGGCGGCCAGCACATAGCTCGCCGATCCGCGCTCGATGCCGCGCTCCGTCAATGCGCGGTGCATGCGCTTGATGATGTCGCCACGCTCGCCGATTTCGCGCAAGGTTGCTTCGGCGCTTGCGTCGATCACCCATTGGCCGGGACTGATCTGGTCGGAGAGGCCGAGGGATTCCAGCTTGCGAAGGCGACCGACCTTTTGGGCGTGATAGAGGTCCGGTTGTTCGCCCGGCCGTGGCGCGAGGTCGATGACGCCGGTATCGCGCGCATCCCGGACAAGCTGGCGATCGAGTTGGGTCCAGCGTTCGGCATCGACCTGGCGGTCCAGTGTGCGACGAATGTCGAGATCGGTGCGGGGGCCGAGTTCCTGGGTGATGAGATCGCGCGCGCGGTCGCGCATTCCGTCCTTGATGTAGTCGCGGGAGATGACGAGATCCTGCCCGTCGTCACGGACGCCCCGAACGATCAGGTGAACATGCGGGTGCTCGGTGTTCCAGTGATCGACGGCCACCCAGTCCAGGCGTGTGTCCAGATCCTTTTCCATCTGGCCGACCAGATCGCGAGTGAACGACTTGAGGTCCGCCATCTCCGCCGCGTCGTCGGGCGAGACGATGAAGCGGAAGTGGTGGCGGTCTCCCTCACATCGCTCCGCGAACGCTTTTGGATCGGCGTCGTCTCCGCCGGGGCCGAACAGCCTTGCCTTTTCTCCGTCTCGGGTGACGCCCTCGCGGCGCAGGTAGTTGAGATGGGTCGCGAGCGGCGCGGAACGGGCGCTGTGGCGCACCACGCGCGCCTTGATGACGGCGCCGCGCGAGCGCGCGGTGATGAAACGGTTCGCCTGAATGCTGGCACGCTTGCCGCGCCCGAATCGTGAGCGGTTGCCGGCAACGATCCGGCCCGAGCGTGAAACGCCGGCGCCGGCCTTCTTCGCGGCGGCGAGCGCCTGCGCGATGAAGGGGCGCGCGCGCTGTGCGCCGGAGGAGCGAATGCGGCCGGGCCGGATGCGAAACTCGGTGTCGTCGGTCATGGCCGA
>NMUI01000435.1 GCA_002221445.1 Phenylobacterium zucineum
AAGGGAACAGGCTCTAAGGACCAGATTGTTAAGACAGGTGCAGGTCGCAAAACCTGCCCCAAGAGAGCCCCGCCAGTCTTCGGTGGGGCTTTTTTCGAGTGGAATTTCAGAGCTGAGGCCCAAAAAACCCCGGCGGCAGCCGGGGGTCTGATCAGATACCCACCGGATCCGAAGACCCGGTTTGCGGCTTATTTCGGCAGACCTCAGACACCTGCGGCGGTCAGGGCGTCCATCAGTTCGGGGACAGCGGCCTTATAGTCCGCAACCAGCCCGTAATCAGCCACCTGGAAGATCGGCGCATCGCCGTCCTTATTGATGGCGACAATGACCTTGGAATCCTTCATGCCCGCCAAGTGCTGGATCGCACCGGAAATGCCGATGGCGACATAGAGTTCCGGGGCCACCACCTTGCCGGTCTGCCCGACCTGATAGTCATTGGGGGCATAACCCGCATCCACCGCTGCCCGGGAGGCACCGACAGCAGCACCCAGCTTATCGGCCAGGGGCTCAATAACCCGCTGGAATTCTTCAGCTGAACCCATGGCACGACCGCCGGACACAACGATTTTGGCCGCGGTCAACTCTGGTCGGGCCGACTTGACCAACTGTTGGCTGACAAAGGTGGTCTTGCCCGCGCCGGGACCGGCACTGATGGACTCCACCGTCGCAGACCCCCCTTCACCGGCCGCCTTGAAGGCGGTGGCGCGGACGGTGATGACCTTCTTGGCGTCCGAGGATTTAACGGTTTCCAGGGCATTACCCGCATAGATGGGGCGCACAAAAGTTGCGCCGTCCACCACCTCAACGATTTCCGAGATCTGGGCAACATCCAGTTTGGCGGCAAGGCGCGGACTGAAGTTCTTACCCTGTGAGGTTGCAGGGGTCAGGACGGCGTCATAATTGGCCATTAGGGGAACAATCAGGCTTCGACAGCCTCAGCTAGACCCTGGCCAAGCGCATCGCTCTCAGCCAACAAGACCTTGCGGACACCTGCGATCTTTGCTGCGGCATCGGCAACCCCCTTGGCCCCCGACCCAGCCACCAGAATATCCACATCCTGAGACAGCGCCAAGGCGGCAGTCAGGGTCTTGTGTGTATTGTCCTTCAAGGACGCATTGTCGTGATCAGCGACGACGAGAACGGCCATTAGAGCACCCCCGCTTCAGTCTTGAGTTTATTCACGAGATCAGCGGCCGTTTCGACCTTGATCCCACCACCGCGCTTCGGCGGCTCCGTAACCTTTACCACCGACAGTCGGGGTGCCAGATCCACGCACAGAGACGCCGCATCGGTAACATCCAGCGGCTTTTTCTTGGCCTTCAT
>NMUI01000436.1 GCA_002221445.1 Phenylobacterium zucineum
CAATGTGCTCTACGGCGATGTCGGCAATGACACCCTGTCGGGTGGCACCACCTCGGCGTCACTGAACGGTGGAGATGGCAATGACCAGTTGACCGCAGGCTCTGCGGGTGGAGTCGTTAATGGCGATGGGGATAATGATACCCTGATCGGTGGTCTTGGTGATGATTACCTAGACGGCGGTGACGGCAATGATTCGTTGTACGGCGGGCCCGGAACTGACGTGCTGACGGGCGGGAATGGAGCAGATATTTTCTCTTTTAGAGCCTATGAAGGTAAAGTCGTCGACGCCAGTCACTCCTATACTATAACCGACTTTGATACCGTAACCGACTTCACCCCCGGAGCCGATAAGATTTCCGTCGGCTTTGCGGGAACGGCGACCAATACCTTCATTATCCAGGCACCAACATTTGGTTATGACGACGCGCTGTCCCAGGCCATGACCAAAATGTCGAATATGAATTATGATATTGTTGTGGTCAGAGTCGCTGATGGTCTCGATAAAGGCACCTATGTCTTCGTAGACAGTGTTCAAAGTGAGAAAATTGATTTGGCCATCAAGCTCGCAGGTGCTCCAGCCTTGGGTTTCAACGACTTCGTCTAAGGCTTGAATAAAGTCTGAAGGGTGGAGCCTATCGCGGCACTGGAGACCCTGTTCTTACTTCGAGCGACGGCGTCTGCAAATTAACCCCACGAGATAGTTCCCTGTGAAGAATGACCATCTCGCTGCTTTGGTATGATAAATTCTGCGTTTCTGGTTTTGGCGATTGCCGGATTGGACCCAGTGGAGGGTGGTTTTCTTGCAATTTGATTTTCGGATTTCGTCGTGATTCACTGCCTGGACAGCGGCAATCACAGGGGTTTTTGGCGTGATGGTGTGGACGACCTCCACCTGAGCTGTTTCGCTGGCGTGTTGTCGATGGACGTCACGTCTAGAGTGCGTTCCGATAAGTGGGAACCGGTTATCGGATCGAAACGCACTCTAACATCTTGAATGAGAGCCTGTTTTATCCCTCTAGACGTTTCCGTCTAAAGGGAACA
>NMUI01000153.1 GCA_002221445.1 Phenylobacterium zucineum
GGGCAAGCCGAATCAAGTGAGGTTCTCGGACTTCAGCCACTATCGCAGTGGGTTGCACGACAGATTAGCCAGTTGTCTTACGTTTATCTGGGTATGCCTCGTGAGCTGGAGTTCAAGTTCCAGCCATCCGCCCGCCAAGACGACAAGGCTATCGCTGACGCTGAGGATGTGCGCATCCGCAACGGATCCCTCACCCTGAACGAAGCCCGCTCCAAGAACGGTCTGCCACTCCTAGACAGCGACTATGCCGACCAACCTATCTTTGTTGCTACTGGCGCTTATGGTTTGACGGATGCTGGCCCTGTCGCTTTCGGTGGCACACCTGACGCTGGAATCCTTGACGCTAACTCTATGGATTCTTCGACTTCAGAACCTGCTCTGAATGAAGCCTCGGCCGAAGCCCCTAAATCCACGCTACCTGCCGACATTGCAGAACTGGTGCGTTTCAAGAAGTGGCTGAAGAAGTCACCTAAAGATTCGTTCCACTTCGACTATGTGCCGGAAGGTTACGCTGACACGCTAAACAAGTTCGTTGCTGTCGGTGACTTTGACGGCGCTCGCTGGTATGCGGAACGGTACAGCCTATGAGGTTGGCCGACAAGATTGACGGCGCATTAGTTAGGACAGCAGCTCAACACGTTGCCCCTATCCGCAACGCTATCGCCGGCAGTGTGGATGTTGACGCCGCTGTTGAAGCGTTCCTGAACACGTTCCCTATCGGCTCTACCGTGACACCGAACCAGGTGCGTGAATGGGCGCGCACCAACATTCCTACCAAGACTTCAGCGTTGGTGGACATTCTGCATACCGTTTATGCGACCGGTTACGTGTTGGGTGAGGATTCATCTAACGCGCATTACGGTAACGCTTCGCTGGCTAAGGATGCTTCGCCTACTGATTTCGGTGCAGCTATCGGCATTGACTGGAGTAAGTGGAAGCCTGGCAACCGTCCAGCGGAGTTGCTGGTTCGTGGCCGTGGCCGTTTGCGTCAGTTGTTGAACCGCACAAACGCCACCATCAAAGACATTTCGGACACTACCCTGAACCGTATCGGCACGGTTTTGGCTGACGGCCTGCGTGTTGGTGCGGCCGGTGACACGGTAGCGCGCGAGTTTATGAAAGCCGGCATCAAAGACTTGCTGAACGATCCGCGTCGCGCTGTCGCTATCGCTAACACGGAAATGGCTCGCGCAATGAGTGTTGCGTCTGTGGACAATTATCAGAACCTTGGTGTTGAGCAGGTTGAGTGGATTGGTATGGAGCCATGCGACCTGTGTCAAGAGAACGAGGACGCTGGCCCCGTGGACATGGGTGGCGAGTTCCCTAGCGGGGATACTGAACCGCCTGCCCACCCTAACTGCCGTTGCACGATTGCTCCTGTTGTTGAGGGTCAAACCATCAAAACAACCAACCCCGACCTGACTAAGCGTGGCGTTCCTGGCCCTGTCGAGGTTGAACGCGCCCTCAGCCGTCTAATCGTGTTACCAAACCCAGCACACCCAGAATTAGCGTCAATGGGTGACGAAGATAAATACGTTGAATCGCCCTGGCGCACTGTTGAAGTGCCAACCGTTGATCCAAACGTGTGGGATAACGCAGACCTCGCCCTCGTCAAAATGGCTGACCTTGTAGGCACAGACCCCTACCTGCGCCGTAAGAACGTAAAGAAGCACATCAAGAACATGGGGCAAGCCGTCACACCCTACCGCAGCAACGCCCTCATCGTGGTAAAAGACGGGGCTAACATTATTATTGACGGACATCACAGGTTGATGGCTCGCTGGCTTCTCGGGCAAGACACTGCCCCTGTTTGGAAAGTAGAAATCTAATGAGCTTCATTCAAGTAAACACAACCGTTGGCACTACCGGCACAAAACTCTATACCCTGCCAACCGGTATCCGTCAGAACACTCCAGTTTCATAGACAACAACGACACTGCCCCTATCTGGATTGGTGATAACTCTGACGTCACCACTTCGGGCGCAACCATAGGCATCAAGGTTGCTGCTGGCGGAAGCCGTCAGTTGTGGATGTGTGCTGGCGACACTCTTTACGCCGTGTCGGCCGCCGGTACCGGCACTGGTCTAGTTGTTATTTCGCTTTCGGCCTAATGAACCGTTGGTGTAACGACCGAATAGACTTTTTAGGTTAGGAGTTTTATCTATGGAAATGGGTTACGCTTACGCGCCGATTCTGAAGTATGACGCGAACGATGACGGCACTGTCACCGTTTACGGTAAAGCTACTGACGAAACCCTGGATGTTGACCAGCAGATTTGTGACAACGAATGGCTGAAGTCGGCTATGCCGGACTGGTTTGAGGCCGCTGGTAACATTCGTGAAATGCATGGCTCTACTGCTGCCGGTACTGCTACCGAGTATGAGGCTAAAGCTGACGGCCACTATATTCGCGCAAAGATTGTGGATGCGGGTAGCGTCAAGAAAATTAAGCACGGCGTGTTGAAGGGCTTTTCGATTGGTATTCGTAGCCCTCGCGTGATCCGTGACCCTAAAGCCCCTGGTGGCCGTATTGTTGGCGGCCAGATTGTGGAGGTGTCGGTTGTTGACCGTCCGGCGAACCCTTCCGCAAAAATGACTATCGCTAAGGCGATGAATGGAGAGAGCCTGATGGCTGTTGACCAGATTGAGATTCCTACCCCTGCCGAAGCGTTTAAGAATGCTGATGTTGAGGCTGTTGCTGAAGTGATTGCTGACGTGGTTACTGAGGTTGTGGAAACTGTGGAGAACATCATTGAGGAAGCCCCTGCCGAGGAAGTGGCCGAAAATGCCGACAAGGCTGCTGGCTTACTCAACACCGTGCAGAGCCTTCTCAAGTTTGACCAAGCCACTTATGACGCTGCCGTCAGCGCACTGTCCGACCTAATCATTGTCGAAGCCACCGAAATGAAGAACGGTTCTGACGAGCGCGACAGCATCAAGGAACTACTCCACGCCATCAAGCACCTGTTTGAATGGTATGAGGGTGAGGTTGCTGAGGGTGAAGTTGCTACCCCGAACCCTGCCATCGTTGACGATGCTGAAGACCTACTGGCCGGCGACCTTGAACTTTCCGCCGACGTAGAAATGTGCGACAAGTGCGACATGGCTATGAAGGACTGCAAGTGTGCGGACAAGGCTGCAATGCCTGAAGATTTGGTAAATGAGATCGTGGCTAAGGCTGTTGCCGCTGCGACTGAGGCTGTCGCCGTTGAGGTTGACCTTCTGAAGTCGGCGCTAGTCGCCGAGAAAGAGAAGGCTACCCAGTTGGAGGCTGACCTGGTTGTGGCTAAATCTGCAACTGTTGCGGGTGGCCCTGCACGTGGCGCGTTCACCAAAACCCCAGAAAACCTTGAAGTGAAGGCACGAATCGCCCAGCTTCGCAACAAGGCTGCTACCGCTACCGACAAGACCCTTGCTAAGGGTTATGAGGAGCTGGCGCGCGACCTTGAAAAGTCTGTGAAAGGACAAAACTAATGGCAATCAACATTCCTGCAAAGGATCTATTCTCGGAGGCTACTTCGGCTAAGAAGGCCGCAGCAGCTATGGAGGAATTTGAGGGCGCACTTGAGAAGTCGTTCTCTAACCCTGGCAACACTCCTGGCGTTGCCCCAGCCCCAAAGGCTGACCCTTCGGCTGTTATTGAGGGTCTTATCGCTAACAAGAGCATGAGCGCTGACGTTGTCGCTGCGCTTTCTTCGGCTCTTGCAGCGCAGACTGACGCTCAGGCCACCCTGGTCAAGGACATTGGTCTGACCGCTCCTCTGTCGTCCAGCTTCGCAGCTTACGACCTTGAGGCTCCAGCGAAGATGCTGACCCCTCGCCAGACCCCTCTGCGCAACAAGATTGTTCGTAAGAAGGGTGTGGGTACTGCTCACCGCACCAAGGTAATCAGTGGTTTCACTGGTACTGAGACCGGTGGTCAGGGCAACATTTGGGCTGGTCAGGCTGAGGGTGCAACCAACAGCTTCGGTTCGCTCTCCCTGCAGCGCGGCCCTAAGATCAGCTACACCGCTTACGACCAGACCTTCAACTACGTTACTTATGGTCTGTCGGACACTGTTAGCTTCGACGCTAACTTCTCTGGTGTTGGCTTCCAGGATCTGCGTCAGCTTTCCGCTACCAGCACCCTGTACGCAACCATGCTGTTTGAGGAGAAGGCGTTCCTTTACGGACGTACCACTGCTCTGGCTGCTCCTACCGTAACCCTGACCGCCCGCGCCAAGACCGCTTCGGAGACCGCACTGCCTGCAGCTGCTGTTTACGTTTACGCTGCCGCTGACGCTGGTTCGTTCGGTAACGGTGTTGCTTCGACCGTTCAGACCGTAACCCCAACCGCTGGCCAGGTAGTAGATGTAACTATTTCCTACGTTGCTGGTGCTATCGGTTACAACGTTTACGCTGGCGCAACCACTGGTAACGCTAACGCATTCCTGCAGGGCCGTACCGGTTCGCAGACCTACACCCTTCAGGGGCCACTCGTAACCACTGGTTCGACTGCACCTACCACCGACAGTTCGGCTCCTGCCAACGCTTTCGATGGTATCTTTGCACAGACCATCAACGGCGGCGGTCAGGTCAACAACATCAACGGCGCATTCAGCACCAGCAACCCTGGAACCGAGTTCCAGACCGTGTTCGCTAACGGATACGCTGCTGTAAAGGCTGACTACGACGAGATCGTTATGAACGGTGCAGACCGTAAGCAACTGTCTGAGGCTATCAAGTCGGCTGGTTCGCAGTCCGCTTACCGTATCAACCTGGCTCAGGACGAGGTAGGCAACTACGTCGGTGGTGCGGTTATCGGTTCGCTCGTGAACGAGACCACTGGTAAGCAGGTTGCTGTTTCGGTTAACCCTTGGATGGAGCAGGGTTCTGCGGCTGTCATGTCGTGGACTCTCCCTCTGCCTGACTCGCAGATTAGCGAGACTTGGGCTTGGGTTGGCCCACAGGACTACCTCGGTCAGTCCTGGCCTGTTATCCAGCAGAGCTACGACTTCAGCACTTACGTGCGTGGTACTCTCGTTGGTTACGCTCCTACTTACAACGGTGTTGTAACTGGTATCAAGGCAGCCTAATAGGTTGTAACGGTTGGAGGGGCAGGGCTTTCGGGTTCTGCCCCTCTACCTCTAAGCGAAGGGATTTGTAATGGCTAAACTGGTTGCCCCCGATAAGGGTGTTTCTGGTGTGGATGTGGACTTGGCGAACGGTAAGAAACGTTCTTACGACATCGCTAAGGATGGCACTATCACGGTTGATAATCCGCGTGATGCTGCCCAGTTGAAACGTGAAGGGTTCTTTGAGGCCGCCGGCGCGTCGTTCGGTCACGTGGAGGGTTATCCTTGTGTTGGTTGCGGTTTTGATTCGGTGTTCAAAGCCTATGATTGCCCGAAGTGTGGAGTAAAGAATG
This sequence comes from Phenylobacterium zucineum, assembly GCA_002221445.1. GTDB lineage: Bacteria > Pseudomonadota > Alphaproteobacteria > Caulobacterales > Caulobacteraceae > Phenylobacterium > Phenylobacterium zucineum_B. Next base: position 5,409 of record NMUI01000153.1, read on the forward strand.
ACCATCGCGGTTAGCCCGATTAAGCGGCAGCAGACTAAACCTTACCTGACTTTGCAGGAGTATAAGCAGGCTCCTACTGCTTTGGATTACGGCAACATTGTGGCTGGCGGTAATCAGTCGGCGCAAGATAATGAGCTGTCGAACGCTATTCTTCGTGCTTCTTCTCACATTGACCAGTTCTGTAACCAGATTTTGTCGGCGACTGTGGATGTTGAGCAGCAGCGCACCAGGATTCGCCCTGACGGTTCTGTGATTTTTCATCCGAAATACAACCCTATTGTGGCGTTGCTTTCGTTGAAGCTTGGCTCCGACATGAACAACTTGACTGCTGTGCCTGATCCGAGCGTTGCTTGGCTTGAAGAGCAGAGCATTATTTACCCTTACGCTAACGCTAATCTAACGTGGTCAACGCAAGGCCCTATCAGTTTTGGTGCTTCGGCTGGTTCTCGTGCGCCAATGTTCGTGAACTATTCGTATGTGAATGGCTATTTCAACAGCACTATTGGCACGGCGGCTAACGCCGGTGACACTACGCTTGCTATGGCTGACGGTACTGGTCTTATTGCTGGCGAATCGTTCACCATTTTTGACGGCGCTAAAACCGAAAC
>NMUI01000154.1 GCA_002221445.1 Phenylobacterium zucineum
CTCTCATTCACGATGTTAGAGTGCGTTTCGATCCGATAACCGGTTCCCACTTATCGGAACGCACTCTAGCGCCGGAGCAAAAAAAGGACGCAGATGCTGCGCCCTTTTCCGCCTAAGATCCGGCTTTTCTCAATAGCGATAATGATCGGGCTTGAACGGACCCGCTTCCGGCACGCCGATATAGTCGGCCTGATCCTTAGATAACCGGGTCAGCTTGGCCCCCAGCTTGGCCAGGTGCAGCATGGCGACTTTTTCATCGAGGTGTTTGGGCAGGGTATAGACCTTGGTCTCATAATGGGCCCCGTTCATCCACAGCTCCATTTGCGCCAGGGTCTGATTGGTGAAGGAGGCGCTCATCACAAAGCTAGGATGGCCCGTGGCATTGCCAGATTCACCAGACGGCCTTCAGACAGCAGAATGATCTTCTTGCCGTCCGGGAATTCAACGTGGTGAACCTGATCCTTGATCTTATCCCACTTGAAATTCTTCAGACCCGCCACCTGAATCTCGCTGTCGAAGTGGCCGATATTGGCGACGATGGCGTTGTTTTTCATGGCCCGCATGTGGTCCACGGTCAGAACGTCCTTATTGCCGGTGGCGGTGACAAAGATGTCGCCCTTGTCGGCCACATCTTCCATGGTCTGGACTTCATAGCCCTCCATAGCTGCTTGCAGGGCGCAGATCGGGTCGACTTCCGTGACGATGACCCGGGCACCGCCATTGCGCAGGCTGGCGGCGGACCCTTTGCCCACATCACCATAGCCTAAGACCACGGCGACCTTGCCCGAAAGCATGACGTCCGTACCGCGACGGATGGCGTCCACCAGGCTTTCGCGACAGCCATAAAGATTGTCGAACTTGGACTTGGTCACGCTGTCATTGACGTTGATCGCTGGGAAGGGCAGCTCGCCCCGCTCGGCCATCTGATAGAGGCGATGGACGCCCGTGGTGGTTTCTTCCGACACCCCCTTACAGGCCTTGCGGATGGCCGTATAGAAGCCCGGCTTTTCCTTCAGATAGCGCTTCATCACCTTGAAGAGGGCTTCTTCTTCCTCATTCTGCGGGTTGTCGAGAACCGACGGGTCCTGCTCGGCCTTTGGGCCCAGTACGCACAATAGAGTGGCGTCGCCGCCATCATCGAGAATCAGGTTGGGATAGCCGCCGTCCGACCATTCGAAGATCCGATGGGCATAGTCCCAGTATTCTTCCAGAGTTTCGCCCTTGATGGCGAAGACCGGAGTGCCGTTGGCGGCGATGGCGGCGGCGGCATGATCTTGGGTGGAGAAAATGTTGCAAGAGGCCCAACGCACGTCTGCGCCCAGGGCCTCTAGGGTCTGGATCAGCACCGCCGTCTGAATGGTCATGTGCAGGGAGCCGGCGATCCGAGCCCCCTTGAGTGGTTGATCCTTGCCGAATTCCGTCCGCAGAGCCATCAGGCCGGGCATTTCGGTCTCAGCAATGGCGATCTCCTTATTGCCGAAATCGGCCAGGGAGATGTCTTTCACCACATAATCGGTCATATTGGAGGCGTCCTGTCACAGTCTGCGGGCCCTATACCCGCAAGCTCGAACACTCGCAAGAAACATATAAAGAAGTCTTTATGTCGCCTGGCGGCACAACTCGGACAGAAGGCCGTCCGGTTTTCGGTTCCTGCTTGCGGCAACAGGCTCTAATGCCCCATCCTGTAACGCCAAAGCCGAGGATGCCGTGACCCCGATTATTCAGGTAACCGATCTCAACAAGACCTATAGCGGCGGGTTTTCGGCGCTGAAGTCCGTCAACCTGGAGATTCGCAAGGGTGAGATCTTCGCCCTGCTGGGGCCTAACGGCGCGGGAAAGACCACCCTGATCAGTATTATCTGTGGAATCGTTAATCCGTCATCGGGGCGGATTACCGCCGATGGCTATGACATTATTGCTGACTATCGGGCTGCGCGCCGCAAGATCGGACTGGTTCCGCAGGAGTTGCACACCGACGCCTTCGAGACGGTTTGGGATACGGTGACCTTCTCGCGCGGTCTGTTCGGAAAGCCACCGAACCCCGCCTATCTGCAAGGGGTGCTAAAGAGCTCAGCCTCTGGGACAAGCGGGCGGACAAGATCATGACCCTGTCAGGGGGGATGAAGCGCCGGGTGATGATCGCCAAGGCCCTGGCCCATGAACCCACCATACTCTTTCTCGACGAGCCCACAGCCGGAGTCGATGTGGAATTGCGGCGGGACATGTGGAACATGGTGCGTCGCCTGCGGGATAGCGGCGTCACGATCATTCTGACCACTCACTATATTGAAGAGGCCGAGGAGATGGCCGATCGGATCGGTGTCATCTCAAAAGGTGAGATTATTCTGGTGGAGGACAAGGCTCGGCTGATGTCCAAACTGGGCAAGAAACAGCTGATACTGTCCCTGACCACACCGCGAGGTGAACCGCCCGAGGTGGGGGAACCCCTGGAGCTTTCCCCTGACGGGACCGAGTTGATCTTCACCTTTGATGGTCAGTCCGACCAGAAGAACATCGCGGCCCTGCTGCGGCGGCTCAATGATCAGGGGATCGAGTTCAAGGACCTGAAAACCCGGGAGAGCTCCCTGGAAGATATTTTCGTCAGCCTGGTCAGGGGCACCGCATGAATCTCTACGCCGTTCGCGCCATCTATCATTTCGAGCTCGCCCGGACCTGGCGCACCCTTATTCAGTCCATTGCCTCGCCGGTGATCTCCACCTCGCTTTATTTCATTGTCTTCGGGGCCGCGATTGGGGCTCGCATGGCCCGGATTGACGGGGTGACCTATGGGGCCTTCATCGTTCCGGGGCTGATCATGCTGTCCATCCTGACCGAAAGCATTTCCAACGCCAGTTTCGGCATCTACATGCCCAAATACGCCGGGACGATTTATGAGATCCTGTCAGCCCCCATATCGGCCCTGGAGATTGTCATCGGCTATGTGGGGGCGGCGGCCACCAAATCGATTATTCTGGGTTTGATCATCATGGTCACCGCCAGGGTGTTTGTGTCCTACGAGATCGCACACCCCCTGGTTATGGCCTGTTTCCTCGTCCTAACCTCGGTCACGTTCAGCCTTTTCGGCTTTGTTATCGGCATTTGGGCCGACGGCTGGGAAAAGTTGCAGATCATTCCGATGATGATCGTTACCCCCCTGACCTTTCTAGGCGGCAGCTTCTATTCCATCAACATGCTGCCGGGAATCTGGGCCAAGATCGCCTTATTTAACCCCGTCGTCTATCTGGTCTCAGGGTTCCGCTGGTCATTTTACGGCATTTCTGACGTCTCGGTGGGCCTCAGCTTGGCAGCGACCAGTGGGTTTATGCTTGCCTGCCTCATCGCCGTCACGATCATTTTCCGCACGGGTTATAAACTTAAGGCCTGATCACCCAAGACCTGGTTACTCGCCCTCATCGAATCGAGCTTCAATCAGGGCTTTAAGCGCCTCCACAGCAGCCTCGGCATCGGGGCCTTCAGCCGCAATGTCTATGCAACAGCCGACCCCGGCCGCCAGCATCATCAGCCCCATAATGGATCGGGCATCGACGCTCTGCCCCTCCTTGGACACCGTAACCTCCGCGTCGAAGCCGGAAGCCAGTTTGACGAATTTCGCAGAGGCGCGGGCATGAAGACCACGCTTATTGACGATCTCAACACAGGTTCGAGCCGTCACTTATCCCCCGCCAGAACATAAGAGGCGACAGATATATATTTTCGACCGGCCTCCTGGGCCTGGGCAACGCAATCCTCAAGACTGCGCTTGGTGCGCAGGCTGGCGAGCTTGATCAGCATGGGTAGATTGAGTCCGGCTATAACCTCTGCCCGGGTCTGCTCCATGACCGAAATGGCAAGGTTGGAGGGTGTACCTCCGAACATGTCGGTGAGCAGGATAACGCCGGAACCCGAATTCACCCGCTGACAGGCGGCCAGAATGTCCTGGCGGCGCCTCTCCATATCATCATCAGGCCCGATACAAATGGCCGAGACCGCTGTCTGCGGACCAACCACATGCTCCATGGCGAAGACGAATTCCTCGGCCAGTCGCCCGTGCGTCACAATCACGAGGCCGATCATTGCAACTCTCTCAACGGGAATCCCCACCCGAACGGAGCGAGACGCTACTCGCAAGGTCGTCTGTTTACGCGCCTTCCGTGCCGCCTCCAAGATGTCTGAGGGCATGACTTAGCTTCGAAACGGCAGAAACGTCGAGCAGGGATAGCGTAAGGCGCGGAATCTGCAATCCCAGAAAGGTTGCGTAGTCAGGGTCGGGCCATCGCTCGCTGGCTCCATCCTGCACGGCAAGGACAATGCGGCACGCCCGTCGAAAAGCCTGATTGTTGAAAACACCCTGGCCGCGGATTTCAAGTCGCCCCGCCAGGGGGTCCGGTGCTCGTCCAAACAGGACGCCGCCTGATGTCCAGATGAGCGTCCGGTCATCGGCGATCAATTGGTAGCCGCTAGTCAACATCCGTAGGGCCAAATCACTCTTGCCCGAGCTCGATGGCCCGCTGATCAGGACACCTCGCCACAGGCCGTCGAGGTGGAATGCCATCAGACCGGCGTGCAGGATCTGATCCATATGATCAGCGCCGCACCTGGGGCAGACGAACTGAGAACCGGGCACCGCAAACCAGGCCATCCTCATTTAGGCGGTTTGATGCGGTCAATGCGCCGCCTTGGGCCTCGACAATCTGCCGGGCAATGGACAGGCCCAGACCGGAATTTCCGCCGAAGGCCGAGCCCTTGGGGCGCGAGGTGTAAAATCTCTGGAAAATGGTCTCAAGGTTTTCCGGGGGAATGCCGGGACCATCGTCATCCACGGTGACCAAGGCCTCGCCGCGGACAGACTCAAGACGAACCCGCACCTCACCACCGGGGGGGCTGAAAGACTTGGCGTTATCGATCAGGTTGCGGAAAACCTGGCCCATAGACCCCTCGCCCCCCGATACGGCGATCGCCTCAAGGCTATAGGGCAGATCGATGGTGGGCCGCGCCTCCCCAGGCCGCAACGAGTCTTGATATGCCTGCACAATATCGGCCAGCAGGCGACCTAAATCAATGGACCGGGAATCCTCTCGGGAGAGTTCCGCATCCAGGCGCGAGGCATTGGAGATGTCCGTGACCAGCCGATCCAAGCGCTGCACGTCCTGTTTGATAATCCCCAGAAGCTTATCGCGCGGCGGGCCATCCCGGACCAGATCCAGGGTTTCGACCGCCGACCGCAGGGAGGTCAGAGGGTTCTTGATTTCATGGGCCACATCGGCGGCGAACCGCTCGATGGCATCCATGCGCTCGGACTGGGCGTCGGTCATGGCTTCCAGCGCCCGGGTCAGGTCGCCCAGTTCGTCATCCCGCCTGGCAATATCGGGCAGGGAAATGGATCGCGCGCGGGAAAGGCGCACCGTATCCGCCGCCCGGGAAAGGCGACGGACGGGTCGGGCGATAAGGGTATTGAGCATGAAGGACGACGCGGCTGTCACCGCCACGGAAAGCAGGATGAAGGGGATCAGGCTGCACGCTGCCGGGCAATGATCTGATCCACATCATTGGCTTCGAGGGTCAGGACACCGAGTATGGCCTGAACGTGCTGGATCGGTATGGACACCGACACCACAAGACGCCCGTCCTCTGAGCGACGGGTGTCGGAGACATGTCGGCCCGCAAGCGCTCTGACGACTTCAGCCGACAAAGCCTTCGCGACCGCCTTGGCGCTGGACGCCCGGACCCCGCCGGGTTCGCGGTTACCGCCAGGCCGTGTGGAATCCTTCAACTTGGCGGCGGGCAGGACCTTTGATTCCACCCGATCAACCACCCAATCACTATCGGCGATCAGGTGTCCGTTCTTATCAAATAGCCGGGCTCTCTGGGTCTTTGGATTTGAAAGGAGCTGTAGAATCTGACCGGCATAGCCGGCGTCCATAGCCGGTACGGGTTCACCCACGGTGGCGGCCTGATCAATGATGGTGGTGATCAATTCACCCTGAGTGGTCAGGCTGTCCATCCGAGCATTGACAAGCCCCTGGCGCAACTCGTTCAGAACCAGGGCCCCGCCGATGACAATGGCGAGCCCCAGCATGTTGAGCGCAATAATCAGCCGCCCCAGGCGGGAGCCTGGCAGCCAGTTCAACACGCCGAAGCCGTCGCTCCGATCAGGATTCGCGGTATCGATATCCAACGCCATAAAGGGTTTCGATCGCATCGAATTCAGGGGCCACATCCCGGAACTTCTTGCGCATTCGCTTAATATGGCTGTCGATAGTCCGATCGTCCACATAGACCTGATCGTCGTAGGCCGCATCCATCAGATTGTCCCGGCTTTTGACGAAGCCTGGGCGTTGGGCCAGGGACTGCAAGAGCAGAAATTCGGTTACAGTCAGCTTGACTGGCTTTCCCTCCCAAAGGCAGTCGTGACGGGCGGAATCCAGGGTCAGCTTTCCCCGCTGAAGGGCGCGGGATGCCGGGTCTGTGGTCGGTGGCGGTGCATCCTGACCATCCGCGCCAGAGCGACGCAGTAGCGCCTTTACCCGTTCGATCAGCAGCCGCTGACTGAAGGGCTTATGCATGTAATCATCAGCCCCCAGGTTGAAACCGAGGATTTCATCAATCTCCTCATCCTTGGAGGTCAGGATAATCACGGGCATGTCAGAGGTTCGGCGCAGGCGGCGCAGGACCTCCATGCCATCCATACGGGGCATTTTCACATCAAGTATGGCCAGATCCGCTGGCTCGCTTTCTAGGGCCGCAAGGCCGCTGGCCCCGTCGTGATAGGCCTTGACCACATGACCGTGACTTTCGAGGGCGAGACTGACGGAGGTCACAATGTTCTCGTCGTCATCGACTAGGGTAATCTTTGCCATGGTCTCTCGTCAGGTCCTTGGTGGGGTGCACATCCTAGAGTGCGTTTCGATCCGACAACCGGTTCCCACTTATCGGAACGCACTCTAAGGGGCCAAACCGTCTTCGCAAAGGTGTCTGCCGACACCATGGCCTCAATGGGGCGCGATCAGGGCACGAAAGGGCTGATAACTGATTCATCGGAAATTCAAGATCAATCAGACCTTAAACTTGTTCGGCGATAATGGATCTGAACTGGGGTGATGAATGTCTGTATCAGCGCAAATCCATTATGAACTCTCTGCACGGAAGACCCGGACGGATGATTGGTCTCTGGAATTGGCGACCGAGGACCGTGGACTTGCCGTCTCCACAGCTGAATCCATGATCGCTCAGGGCCAGGCCATCGGCGTCAAGGTCACCAAAGAAACACTGGATCCGGAAAGCCGAGAGTTTCTAACAGTTACGATTCTCACCTTAGGGGATCAGACCCAGAGTAAAAAGAGCAAGATCCGGGAAAATCGTGAGCCGCTCTGCGTCGCGCCGCAGGACATTTATTCTGCCCACGCCCGGGACCGAATCGGAAGGTTGCTGGAGGGCTGGCTGGAGACCAACGGTGTTACACCTTTTGAGCTTTTACACCGGGCCGATCTGGCCGAATTGCTGGAATCCTCAGGCACAGACCTGCAGCATGCCATCCAAAAAGTTGCTATCCCCGAAGCCAAGGCGCGGGGAACAAGCGTTCATCACCTTGTCCGCAGTTTTCAGAACCTGACGGATCGGAGCATCCGACGTCTGACCAAGGACAAGAGCCAGAACGCTTTTCCAGATCTCGAAAAAGTACCCTTCGCTGACGCGGCCGAACGGGTCTGCCACGAATCTGAGCGCACCTATTTGCTGGGGTGCGCTGTGGCCGGTTTTATGGCGCGCTTGGGGACTCGAACCGAAAAAATCCAGCGACTGCTTGATCTTGCAAGCTCAGCCCCGCCTGCCGGGCCGCCGCGGGCCCTGGCCCTGTCCGTCATTGAGCAGGCCTTGTCAGAACAAATGGGTCGCCGCGGGGGACTGGACGACCTGCTTGGTGCCGGTCACGACCTGGGCGGCAAGCTCGCCCTGATGACGCGACTGGCTTTTTATAGGAATGTCGAGGCCTTAATCAAGGCCGAGCCCCTAGTGGCCAAAGCCATGCCGCCCATCAGCCACGCCTGCACCCGATTGGCTCAATTGCTGGCCTCGGAAGACTTCCAGGATGTCCGTATCGCCCTGGCCAAGAATGTCCTTGCGGAACTTGTCGGGCCCCGACGGCTGCGACCGAACGATCCCAAGGGCGAGATTGAAATTATCCGCGCCCTAGCCATGGCCCTGATTGCCGGTGCCGCAGACTCGATCCTGCCTGATGATATACAAGAAGCCTTTACCATCCGGTCGCGGATGCTGGTAACCGCTGATTTTATCGAGGGTTATCTGAAGTCGTCGCGCTATGCCTTCGATGATGCCATGAATCTGATCTATCTGGTCGAAAACGTCATCGGGGCCGCCAATAAACGTCAGGCGGCCCGATACCTTTCAGCCGGCATTTCCGGTCTGCGGTTTGAAAATGAATTTCGGTTCAGTGCTGAAAGTTCTCCAGCGCGTTTGCGGGCTCTGGCCAAACTTCATCGCAGCCTCGCCGTTTGCGGACTGGCACCAGAGGATTTTCGACCCATTCAAACCAAGCTCGCTGAAATTGCCGCCCAGGTCGAATCTGATTGCAAATTGATTCAGCAATTGGCCCGGGCCCAGAAAGCCCCGGTTCAGCGCCTTATTCTCCTGCTGGAAATGGCTACAGGTGAGGCCGCCCCTCTGGGCCCGGTCTCCGAAAAGGCGGCGACAGAGGCAATAAAGCTGGCTCGTCAGAACGAGCTCAGGGCGGAATTAGCCAAGAACCCGGAACAGACGGCGCAGGTAATGATCCTGCTACAGCAGGTGACCCGAACGGCGGCCGCTTAAGGCAGTACAAGCCGTCTATCGCCGCAAGGCTTCGATTCGGTCCCACATGATTGCGGTGGCATCGACCCCGGCAAAGGCCTTCAAGGCGCGGGCACCTGTGGGTGAGGTCACGTTAATTTCCGTAAGATAGTCGCCGATCACATCGATTCCAACGAACATCAGGCCCCGGCGCTGCAATTCCGGACCGACAATGTCGCAGAGTTCGCGGTCTCGAGTGGTCAGATCCACAGCCACTGCGCTCCCACCCACGGCGAGATTTGAGCGGATCTGCCCAGCCTTCGGGACCCGGTTGATGGCACCCACGGGTTCACCGTCCACCAACAGAATACGCTTATCGCCTTTGACCACCGCCGGGATGAATTTCTGGGCGATGACCGGTTCACGACCAATCATACTGTGCAGGTCTAATAAGGCGTCGAGATTGGGATCATCGGCCAGCAGCCGCGCAACCCCCGATCCGCCGCCGCCGTAGAGGGGCTTTAAGACAATGTCCCCATGCCGGGACCGGAAGTCGTAGATCGCCTCAATATCAGAGGTGATCAGGGTCGGCGGCTGAACCTCGGCAAAGGTGGTGACAAAGAGCTTCTCAGGGGCATTACGCACTTCGGTGGGATTATTGACCACCAGGGTTTTGGGGTGGATGGCGTCCAGAAAGTGGGTGGAGGTGATATAGGCCATGTCAAAAGGCGGGTCCTGGCGCAGCAGGACCACATCCATCTCTGACAGGTCGCGAACCTCCCAAGGGCCGAATACCGCATGGTCCCCCTCAATATCCCGGACCGTCACCGCACGGCCACGGGCAAGCAGACGACCATCCTCCAGGGCCAGCTTTTCCGGGGTATAGACGAAGAGGCTGTGCCCCCGCGCCTGGGCATTGAGCATCATCAGAAAACTGGTGTCTCCGGCGATCCGGATGGTCTCCAGAGGGTCCATCTGGACGGCGACCTTCAACGACATGGTTCGGCTCCTGGGCAAGACTTTGATTGGAGATAGTGCCGGGACGGCGGCTAGTACTACAGTTGCAGAT
>NMUI01000155.1 GCA_002221445.1 Phenylobacterium zucineum
CTCATGGACGGCATGAATGTGGTCGGCGACCTGTTCGGTGCGGGCAAGATGTTCCTGCCTCAAGTGGTCAAGTCGGCCCGAGTGATGAAGCAGGCCGTGGCCTATCTCATGCCCTATATGGAGGCCGAAAAGGCTGGCAAGCCCCGGGAAAACGCCGGGCGCATCCTGATGGCGACGGTCAAGGGTGACGTCCACGACATCGGCAAGAACATTGTCGGTGTGGTGCTCCAGTGCAATAATTACGAGGTCATTGACCTGGGGGTCATGGTTCCGGCTGACCGTATCCTTGATGAGGCCAAGGCCCATAATGTGGACATTATCGGCCTGTCGGGTCTGATCACACCCAGTCTGGACGAAATGGTCTATGTGGCCGCCGAGATGGAGCGGCGGGGCTTCACCATCCCCCTGCTGATCGGTGGGGCGACCACGTCTAAGACCCACACAGCGGTCAAGATCGAACCGGCCTACAGATCGGGCTCCACCACCTATGTCCTGGATGCCAGCCGGGCGGTAGGCGTGGTGTCGGGTCTGCTGTCCAAGCATGACCGCGACCGGCTGCAGGCCGAAACTCGCGCTGATTATGTGAAGGTCCGCGAGCAGTTTGCCCGGGGCCAATCCAACCGCGCCCGCTCTGCCCTAGCCGAGGCGCGCGCTAACGGTTTCAAAGCTGACTGGACCGCCTATGATCCGCCAAGGCCAAGTTTTACGGGAACCCGGACTTTTGTCAGTTATGATCTGGCCGACCTCGTCAAATACATCGACTGGAGCCCCTTCTTCGCCAGCTGGGAACTGATCGGTCGCTTTCCGCAGATCCTTGAGGACGATGTGGTCGGCCAGGCCGCCACGGACCTCTATCGTGACGCCCAGATCATGCTGGACAGGATCGTCGCCGAAAAATGGTTCGAGGCCCGGGGCGTGGTGGGCTTCTGGCCCGCCCAGGCCGACGGCGACGACATCGTGGTCTATGCCGACGAGACCCGCTCCAGCGAGCTGACCCGCCTGCACAGCCTGCGCCAGCAGATGTCCAAGGGGGAGGGCGGCCGCGCCAATCTCGCCCTATCGGATTTCATCGCCCCGGTGGGTGGCAAGCCTGATTGGATCGGCGGCTTTGCGGTGACGGCGGGTCATGGAGAACAAGCCATAGCAACGAAATTCAAAGACGCAGGTGACGACTATTCCGCCATCCTCGCTGCCGCCCTGGCCGACCGCTTGGCTGAGGCCTTCGCCGAAGCCATGCACCGCAAGGTCCGCACTGAGCTGTGGGGCTATGCCCCTGGTGAGGTCTTTGATTTGGACCAGATGATCGGCGAGGGGTATCGCGGCATCCGGCCTGCCGCTGGCTATCCCGCCCAGCCCGATCACACCGAAAAGGCTGAATTGTTCCGTATCCTCGACGCGGCTAAGGCGACCGGCATGGCGCTGACCGAAAGCTTTGCCATGAACCCGCCCTCCAGCGTCTGCGGCCTCTATTTCGCCCACCCGGAGGCTCACTATTTCGGGGTCGGCCGAATCGAGAAGGATCAGGTTGAAGACTATGCCCAGCGTAAGGGCTGGGACTTAAAGACCGCCGAACGTTGGCTGGCACCCATACTCAATTATCAACCGGCCTAGTTTCAGTTGCCTTCCCAAAGCGGGCGGTCATGCTGGGTCGATGCAAAATCTGCCACCCATCGCCTTTACGTCTGAGCTTCGCGCTATCATGGCCTCGCGGCTGGCAGGCATGTCGCCGATCCAGGGTCAGCCAACCCCGGGCTTAAAGGCTGCCGCTGTGGCGATTGTCGTTACCCCCTGTGACCAGGGCCACGCCCACTTCCTGCTGACCGTTCGGGCCTCCCGGCCTGGCCGCCATTCGGGTCAATTCGCCCTACCCGGCGGGGTGATCGAACCCGGTGAAACCCCTGATGCCGCCGCCCGTCGGGAATGCCAGGAGGAGATCGGTCTGCATCTGGCTGAAGACAGCTTGTTGGGTCGGCTGGATGACTATGAGACCCGCTCAGGTTATGTCATAGCCCCCCACGTCTACTGGTCGCCCGGCCTTGCTGAGCTGAACCCCGATCCGCATGAAGTGGCCTTGGTCAAACACGTTCCCCTAACTGTTCTGAACGCCCCGGGCTCCCCGGTGCTGGAACCCGGCGACACCCCCGGTCGCCCGATCCTTCGCTTAAGTGTCGGCGAAGATAACCTCCACGCCCCGACGGCGGCCCTGCTCTATCAGTTCCGGGAAGTGGCCCTGCATGGGCGGTATCTGTCTGTGGCGCATTTTGACCAGCCTGAATTTGCGCGGCGGTAGCGGGGATATAGACGTGGAACTCGTGTGGGGACTGCTCATCGGTCTTGGTACGGCAGCTTCAAGCCATGTCCTGGGGTTTGATCGCGACCGATCCTACTACCCGACCCTGATGATCGTGATCGCTTCGATCTACATTCTGTTCGCAATCATGGCGGTCCCGCCATCGGCCCTGTGGCCGGAAGTCATTGCGGCTGCGGGCTTCATCGCCCTTGCTATCGCTGGCCATCGCTGGAGCCTATGGCTCGTTGTGGCCGCCCTGTTGGGCCATGGCGTCTTCGACCTCGCCCATCCCCTCCTCATCGCCAATGCCGCCGTTCCGCCATGGTATCCTACCTTTTGTTGCGCAGCTGATCTGGTGCTCAGCGCTGCCCTGGCCGTGCTTATCCTTCGCAGTCAATTAGCGGATACGACGCAAAAGGAATAGCGGCAGCGCTCCCCATCCTTTGTCAAATCAACAGTATATCACATATATTTACACGTCATATTGCACCTAATTTATAGTATTTAATCATTTTTCCAATAAAAATAACTTCCATATTAGGGTTTTTAAGTTAATTTTGTTTGCGTATTTTATCAAAATATAAGCAATAATGAGGAATTGAGCATAAAAAGAAAAAATCTGTCTTCAAAATTCTTGCAGGAATCCTTCAGATAAACACCTGAGGGTGCCGAGGTCATCGGCTTTGACCGGGATCTCAGGGCCTGCGGGGGTGAGTGGGGGCTAGAGCCTGTTTCCCTTTA
>NMUI01000437.1 GCA_002221445.1 Phenylobacterium zucineum
CCGACTCTCGTGGAGCCGACTCAGCCGCACGACTAAGGGCTACTCCCCTAAGCAGCGAGGATGCCATCACGATCGCGGTGAACAGTATCGCCGGCAGGTAGGTTGCCTGCCAGGTGACCGCCCAAATGTGCTTGTCGCGCGCAACTGCGGCCAGACCGAACGAGACCGCGAGATAGACGCCGCCTACCGAAAGCCAGCCTGGCCAGAGTTCGGCACCGCGAGTTAGTCGACGGCCGATTCGAGAGGCGAATAGCGCAAGTCCGAGGCTGGCACCCAGCGGCAAGAAGTGCACGAAGAATGTTGGAGTCGCAAGACCAGCGATATGTCCACCGGGCACGGTGAGCGTGGTGCCGTGCGCGACAAACCAGATGTCGAGGGCGGTCTTGAAGGTCGTCAACCAAGACACGCTTGGGTCGTTTTCGACGAGCCAAACCAGAGAAAGCGGCAGCAGAACCCCGCCGATCGTGACGGCAATCACGAACAGCGCTTCAAAGGCCCCCAGTAAAAAGGTGAGTCTGCGGCTCACGTTTGGTCCTAGAGGTTCGCGTAAACCTCACGCATAAGCGCGGCGGTCTCGCTCGGGGTCTTTCCGACCTTGACTCCGGCGGCCTCGAAGGCCTCCTTCTTGGCCTGTGCGGTTCCGGCAGAACCAGAAACAATGGCTCCGGCGTGACCCATGGTCTTACCCTCAGGTGCGGTGAATCCTGCAACGTAGGCAACGACCGGCTTGGTCACGTTTGCCTTGATGTAGTCGGCGGCCTTCTCTTCTGAGTCGCCACCGATTTCACCGATGAGCACGATGGCCTTGGTCTCTGGGTCGGCCTCGAAAGCTGCGAGTGCGTCGATGTGAGTGGTGCCGATTACCGGGTCGCCACCGATGCCGATAGCAGTCGAGATGCCGATCTCGCGGAGCTCGAACATCATCTGGTAGGTCAGGGTGCCCGACTTCGAAACGAGGCCAATCGGACCAAAGCCCGAGATGTCCCAAGGGGTGATGCCGGCGTTCGACTTTCCTGGGCTGATGATGCCAGGGCAGTTAGGGCCGATGATGCGAGTCTTCTGACCCTGCTCGAGGTTGTATGCCCAGGCAGCGGCCGAGTCGTGCACCGGAATGCC
>NMUI01000156.1 GCA_002221445.1 Phenylobacterium zucineum
CAACTGTCGTAACCGGCATCCACTTGGCACCTTTGGCCTCGGGCAACTGCGCGAGCGCGAGCTCGGAAAAGGTACCCACAGGCCCTAAATAGGCGTAGGTATTCTTAACATTTAGCGAAGCGGCAGACATACATACAAGGTTAACGGCCAAAATAGGCATATGAGTGAGCGCGCAGGCCTAAAGGCCCTACCTTCTGATTTGGTCGACATCGACAACCTAATCGCCAAGTACTTCGATCTGCATCCCGATGTCACCAATGCCGAGCAAAAAGTCGCGTTCGGCACCAGCGGTCACCGCGGCACCTCGCTCAATGCCTCGTTCAACGAAGACCACATCGCGGCTATCACGCAGGCCATCGTCGAATACCGTCGAGCACAAAACATTCACGGCCCTATCTACGTTGGCAAAGACACTCACGCACTCAGCGGCCCGGCCGAACAGACCGCGCTCGAGGTTCTCGCCGGCAACGACGTGCCGACCCTGATTGACGCGGATGGCGGCTACACGCCAACGCCGGCCGTATCGGTAGCCATCATCAACCACAACCAGGGCAGGGCCGCGAACGACCCCAGTCTCGCCGACGGTCTCGTAATCACTCCGAGCCATAACCCGCCAACCGATGGCGGCTTCAAGTACAACCCGCCGCACGGTGGCCCGGCCGATTCAGATGCCACAAACTGGATTGCAGCCCGCGCAAACGAGATCATCTTGGGCGGTCTACGCGAGGTTAAGCGCGCGACCCCCGCCGCAAAGCCCTTCGCTTTCAAAGACAACTACATCGGTCAGCTAGACAAGGTGCTGAACCTCGACGCCATCCGTGGTTCTGGGGTTTCGATCGGGGCCGACCCAATGGGCGGCGCATCGGTTCACTACTGGGGCGAAATCGCCAGCCGCTACGGCCTGAACCTCAAGGTCGTAAACCCCAACGTTGACTTTCAGTTCGGGTTCATGACCCTCGACTGGGACGGCAAGATTCGCATGGACTGCTCGAGCCCTCACGCCATGGCATCGCTGATTGCCGCTCGCGACCAGTTCGACATCTCCACCGGCAACGACGCCGACGCCGACCGTCACGGCATCGTCACTCGCGATCACGGTCTCATGAACCCGAACCACTTCTTGGCCGTAGGCATCGACTACCTGTTTAGAAACCGACCAGGATGGACCGCCAGCGCAGCCGTCGGCAAGACCATGGTTTCGTCTCGCATCATCGACTCGGTGGTTGCCGACCTCGGCCGCAAGTTGATTGAGGTTCCGGTTGGTTTCAAGTGGTTTGTGCCGGGCCTCATCGACGGATCGGTGGGTTTCGGCGGCGAAGAGTCTGCCGGCGCATCGTTCTTGCGCACCGACGGAACCGCTTGGTCGACCGACAAAGATGGACTGATTCTTTGCCTACTGGCGGCAGAAATCACCGCGGTCACCGGCAAGACGCCTAGCCAAAGATACGCAGAGCTCACCGCAAAGTTTGGTGCACCGGCATACGAGCGAATCGATGCGCCCGCGACCATCGAGCAGAAGTCAAAATTGGGCAAGCTATCGGCCGACGCGGTGACAGCTTCGACCCTCGCGGGAGAACCGATTCTGCGAGCGCTAACCCACGCACCAGGCAATGGTGCGGCACTCGGAGGCCTCAAGGTCGAGACCGAGAACGCTTGGTTTGCCGCGCGACCTTCGGGCACCGAAAACGTCTACAAGATTTATGGCGAATCGTTCAAGGGTGCCGAACACCTAAAGCAGGTGCAGGTAGAGGCCAAGGCCCTGGTCGATGGAGTGCTTGGTTAGTCGTTAGTTGCGGTAGCCAGGAGCCGAGGGCAGGCCGAAGAACTTCTCGAGAACCGTCACGCCATCCTTGTGCATTTGGCGACTCAAAGCGGTGCCGACATAGCGGATGTGCCATGGCTCGTAGTCGTAGCCGGTGACTGGAGTCTGGCCCTTCGGGTACCGCACGATGAAGCCATAGCGCCAAGAATTCTCACGCAACCAAGTGCCGGCTACCGTGTTGCCGAAACAGAATTGCACCGAACACCCTTGTCCGAGTGCCGCAACGTCGGCGGCCAAACCGGTTTGGTGCTCCGAGTAGCCCGGCCGCGCTGCGAGTGCCTCGCCGGCCTTTAGGCCAAACCGCTGAACTTGGCGATTGTGCACATAGGTCTGTTCGCCAAACGAGCGGTATCCGCTCTGCAGAATCAAGTCACCAGCACCGGCGGCCTTCATGGCCTTGGCGAGAATCACGATCGCTAGGGCTGCCGGCTTTGCCAACTCGTGCCCATAAGGATTATTGGTGCTGGGCAGTGAAAACCTTGGCCTTACCGTTACTGGCGAATACTTGATCGGATACAACGGTCGAATCTTGTTCACGACCACCCACAGCGAGTCCGCGTGATTTATCGGATGTGCCGTGGCATCAAAGGTTGCAGCGGCGGCGCTAGTCACCGAACCTGCCAAAGTTGCCACCAAAACTAGACCCGATGCGCTCGCGGAAATCTTTCGCACAACCTTGCGGTTAGCAAGTGCGAGCCCACTAGGGCGTTTAGGCTGGAACATAGATTAAGCCTAACTTCCCAATCGAAAAGAGTTATTTTGTCGCGCGAAGCACGCAAGGCGGCGGCCGTAGAGTCCGCAAAAACTGGTGTCATGTCACACCGTCAAATCATGTTTGTTCTAGTCGGACTCATGTCTGGCATGTTCCTTTCGGCCCTCGACCAGAGCGTCGTCGGTAGCGCAATGCGCACCATCGCCGACGACCTCAACGGTCTTGAGCTGCAGGCCTGGGTCACCACCGCCTACCTGATCACCTCGACCATCTCGACCCCAATCTACGGAAAGCTCGGCGACATCTTTGGCCGTCGTCAGCTCTTTATCTGGGCAATCTCGATCTTCATACTCGGATCTGTTGCCTGTGGATTTGTTCAGGGCGACCCTAACGGTGGCGGCTCGGGTATGTACGAGCTCGCCGCATTCCGCGCCCTTCAGGGCATCGGC
The DNA here is from genome assembly GCA_002221445.1 of Phenylobacterium zucineum. Classification (GTDB taxonomy): domain Bacteria; phylum Pseudomonadota; class Alphaproteobacteria; order Caulobacterales; family Caulobacteraceae; genus Phenylobacterium; species Phenylobacterium zucineum_B. Next base: position 2,984 of record NMUI01000156.1, read on the forward strand.
GCCGGCGGTCTATTCTCGCTGGCCATCACGATTCTTGCCGATGTTGTTCCACCTCGCGACCGCGCGAAGTACCAAGGCATGTTCCTGGCCGTCTTCGGCACCTCGAGCGTTCTCGGCCCACTGATCGGTGGCCTCTTCGCCGGCACCAACGAAATCATGTTCATCTCGGGATGGCGTTGGGTGTTCTTGATCAACATTCCAATCGGCGCAGCCGCTCTTTACATGGTGGTCAACTTCTTGCACATTCCTCACCACCCGGTAAGGCAGCGCATCGACTGGTGGGGCGCTCTCACCATCGTCGTTGGCGTGGTTCCACTTCTCGTCGTAGCCGAGCAGGGTCGAGCATGGGGTTGGGACTCCACAAACTCCATAGCCATGTACGTCTTAGGCGCGCTTGGCATCATCGCGTTCATATTTGTTGAACGTCAGCAAAAAGAGGCGGCCTTGTTGCCTTTGAATCTCTTCAAGTCGCGCACCTTTACGCTGACCACCATCCTCGGTGTCATCGTCGGTGTCGGCATGTTCGGTGGAATGATGTCGCTTCCGCTCGTTCTACAGATCGTTTATGGAGCAACCCCAACCCAAGCCGGTCTGCTGATGCTGCCTATGGTTTTGGGAATGATGTCTGCTTCGATTCTGAGCGGCCGCATCACCTCGAGCACCGGCAAGTACAAGATCTTCATGGTCGCCGGCACCGCAACCATGACCCTGTCTTATGTGTACCTCGGTCAACTAAACACCGGATGGCCTATCTGGCAGGTTTCGATCGGCATGGTCCTGATGGGTCTAGGCCTTGGCCAGATGATGCAGACCCTGACCATCGCTAGCCAGAACGCCGTTGAGGCAAAAGACATCGGCGTTGCAACTTCGTCGTCGACCTTCTTCAGACAAATGGGCGGAAGCCTCGGTGTCGCTATCTTCTTGTCGATTCTGTTCAGCACCATCGGCAACAAGAGCACAGAAATCGCAGCCGGAATCAAGAAGGCAATCATGGCAAACCCCCAATTGCTTGCGCTCCCGCAGAACAAGATTCTGACCACGCAAGGCGCTAACCTCGCCGACCAGGTGAACTCCGACTCATCGTTCTTGAACAAGATCAGCCCGGAGTTTGCAGCCCCAATCAAGACCGCATTCGCAGAGGCCACCACCGTCGTGTTCCTCTCGGCAGCGGTTGTGATCGTTGCCGCATTCTTGCTCAGCTGGTTCATCAAAGAGATCGAGCTTCGCAAGGTCTCGGGCATGCAGGAGCGCGCCGAGGCTGCCGCTGCGTCGCATGGCTAAGCAACTCGCCTAAAACTTAGGTTCGATTTACCCCCATCCATGATTCTGGATGGGGGTTTATCATTGAGATACACGGGAGTTTGGTGCTAC
>NMUI01000157.1 GCA_002221445.1 Phenylobacterium zucineum
CTGTTCCCTCTAGACGTTTCCGTGTAAAGGGAACAGGCTCTAGATCGGGGTTCGATCCGATAACCCGTTCCCACCTACCGGAACCTGCTCTAAGGCCGGTACGGAACCAAACCGGCCAACCGCTTCGCAATCTCGTCCGCCCCAGGCCAGTCCAAATTCTTGGCCAACAGGTCGCCGATCAGCGGGGCTGCGGGTGGATAGGCGCGGATCAGCTCAATCATCTGGCTGGCGGCCTCTTCCCGCCGTGAGGTGAAGGACGGCCCGGCGCTCACGGTCAGATCATATCGTCCGACGCTGAGATCATAAATCTTCTCCAGCGATCCCGGTGACGGCTGGTTGATGGCCGTTACCTCCGCCTCGCCACCAGCGCCCAATATCCGCACCATACGCGGCGCGGCATAGACCTTGGGGATCAGATCAATCAGGATGCGCCCGGCGTGGCGGATCGCCCGGCTCAGATTATCAATATAGTGAAAGGTCGAGACATCCCCCTCCCTCTGCCGCGCTATAATCGCCCGGCCTGAGGTTTCGTTGGAACGGGCTCCCAGGCTGGCGTCATACATACCCATAATCGCCTTCATATCGTCACTGGCGTTCAGGGCTTCCTGAATGGCCCCGGCCGGAACCCCGGCATAGGGCTGTCTCTGGGGTGCCTCGGGCCCGTCATACTCAATAAAAGCATGGGATTGAGTATTGGCCGTCGCCCATTTCGTCGCGTCCGTATCAAACGCCCCGCGCCGTCCGATAAATGGTGTCTTGGGGGCCAGGGCCACCAATTCCGTCGAGGCCGTGCGCCAGTAATTATACATGCGCTGAGGATCCTTGGCGTCGCGCACAAGCGAGCGCAACCGCCGCGCCCCATCCACATGGATCGCCTCGCCATAGACTGGCACAATAGGGATATACCGCCCCGCCCAGTCTACCGTCTCCAACACCTCAGCACCCGACAGGATATACTGGGTCACCTTGTGTGAGATCGCCGGTCTGGGTCGCCCCACCACAGAAGCCCCGGCCGCATCGAATAGGGCCTTCTGTGCGCCATAGACATCCTCGACCACCACCTGCCCGTCCGACAGGGCCAACAGGTTCCGGGTCACCGTCTCCCTACGCCAAAACTCGGCCAACCGCACCCGGTCCGCACCATCCCGCATTCCGCCCATGGACCGCTCGGCCCCTTCACCCCCGCTCCAATCACAGACCTCTGCCCCCTTCCAGCGGGCCTCGAAAGCCTTGCGGGTCAGGCTTTCCACCACAAAGGCCAGGTTCCAGTCGGCGGAGTCCGCCCCGGCAGCATAGGGATCACCATAGACGCTGAAGGGGTCGGCCACCCGTTCAATGGCCAGGTCCTGATGAAAGCTGTCATCATCGGCATATCGGGTATTGATCCGGAAATAACCGAACCCGCCGGTCACCGCGAAATCCAGCGCCGTGTCATAGGCCACCTCGGCGTCGCTGGACTGCTCAATGTGCCGGATCAAGCCGTTCAGCAACTCCGCCGTCTTCGGATCGGCGCCATCCCCCACCGGATGACAAACAATGGCGGGCTTGTTCTGCCGCGCGTCATTGACCACCTGCCGGATAAGGCGGGCAGCCGATTGATGGTCAGACAGGGTCGCCCCTCCGCCTGCCGCTCGGCCCGTACCCGCGGACTCCACTGCTCCCCCAGCCGCGCAAACCGGATGTCATCGGCCGCCGCCCGCCGGTTCTCCGCCTCCACCTCACACGCCAGAGCAAAGACGCCTTGGGCCTCACTGAGCAGATCACTATGCTTCATTAGACATGACTCCTAGCGCCCCGGTTAGGAGCATTGATTTAATTGTAAAAAATAACACCCCACCCCCGGTCACCTCGGCGCAGGCCGGTATCCAGGTCATAGATCACAAACTCTCCGGAAAACCCGCGCCTTGGGTACCAATCCAACCCACAGCCCTATGAACGGCACCCCGGCCTCCGCGAGCTGACCTCACCCCATCCAGTCCAACGGCCCACGCTCGGCCCCCGCACTGGCCGCGCCGCCCTGACCAGCCGCCGGTTCAGCGCATATTCTCCAAACGCATCGGCCCCATGGCTCGCCTGATCATGCAATGGGCCTGAAAAACTGTAAGTCCCGGTGTTCCAGCGCTTGCGATAGGCCCGCAGTCGCTCCAGCCCCACGGCACAGGCCGTCGCATCAAACCAAGCCATGGGGATCATGGCCCTTGCCGCGGCGATCCGTTCCTCTGGCCCCGCCGCCGTGCCCACCTCAATGGGGGCCAGCCCCAGTCCACTCAAGGTCTCCAGCCGCGAGCGCCCTTCAGCGCCTAATTCCCGCACCCGCACATCGTGGGGCAGATAGTGGCGACCGTACACATAGGGCTTCCCCGCAATGGCTTGCCGAACAATGGCCTGCAAGCCGTCCCCGGAGGTCTCGAAATAGTCGATCACCCGCACCTCCCGGCCCGCCGTCTGAAAGAACCAGATGGCGGTATAGTCGTCGATGCCCAGGTCCCAGGCGGTGTCCACCTTCAACGTCGGGTCATAGGGCACCGAGGTGATCCGCCCCTCCCCTAAAGCCGCCTCCAGGCTTCGCCGTAATAGGCCCCCGGGGCCGGGCTGTCGAAGGCCACCATATACTCTGAATTGAACCTGGCCCGGCCCTCGGCCTGCGAACCGCACTCAGCGATCAGGTCGGCCTTCTCCTGGGTCAGCTGGTCGGGTGTAAACACCGAGGTCTCCGTGGCGGGTGCCTTCAGGGTGAACCATTCCGGATCGCGGCTGCGGCTTTCAAAGGCCCGTACCGCATGATTTCGTCCCCTGGGCGTCCACAGGAACAGAGCCCAGCCGCCGTTTTCGGCCAGGATCGGCCGCATATAGGTCCAGACGTCCGGCTTGGCCAAGGCCCACTCCGAGAACACCACCCCCAAAGGCGATGACCCCACGAGCCGGTCATAGCTATCAGACCCCACCACCTGCCAGACCGCGCCATTGGCGAAGGTCAGCTTCATGTCGGCGTCCCGGGTACTCACCCGCAGGTGTCGGGCGAAGGCTTCGTCGATCCGTTTGCGCCCGGTGTGGGGATTGACCGCGTCCCAGATGGCCTTCCGTCCCTGAGCCAGTTCCGGCAGCATGTGCCAGTAGAGGCCGGGTTTGGTGGCCATACACATAGCCGCCCAGTGCAGGGCCACCTCGTCCTTGCCCCATCGACGGTGAGCCGCCACATCGGCCCGCGTTCCACCCTTCTGCAGATAGTCGATCAGCCCAGCCTGATAATCCCGGGGCCGCCAGACGTCGGGAATGTGCGTTAAAATTGCCGAACCTCCACCTCATAGCCCTCGGGCCAGCCGCGCGAATCCCGGGGCAGGTCTTCGAGCTGTTCCACCGCTGCCGGCGCAGCGGGGCGTCCGGGTCGGGGTTTAGGCTTGGACCTCACAGCCGCCACGGCCAACCCTTCCACCACCGTCAACCGCGCCTCAATCGCCGCCAGCCTACCAGCGCAGTTACACTCTGGCAGACGCGCAAACGCACGCCGCCGCCCCGTCAGGCGTGGTCTCATCATCACATCTCCAAATTGTCTGAAAGGCCCCAGGCCGCAGACCCACTGCGTCACCGTGGTCAAAATCTATGAAAAACGGGTCCACATGTCAAGAACAAAAAAGAACATCTATCCGCCACCGCCCCCGGTCCTACCGGCGAAGGCTGTGGAGCCGACCCAAGCTCAGAGGGCCAATCTCAACCCACTCAAAAATTTGTTTCTAAAGGATTTTTCCATGACCACGAATTCAAGCCCCTCAACCAGGGGCTCACCGAACTTGGGGTCGTCATAGGGAAAGGGCTTGGTTTCGCCGGTCCTCATATAACCTCGGCGCTCATACCAGGAGATCAGCTCATGGCGGATGGAGACCACCGTCATTTCAAGGCGCTGAATGCCCTCGGATCGGGCCAAATCCTCAGCCGCCGTCAGAAGGGCCCGCCCGGCTCCCCGATCCTGGCGACCGGGTTGCACCGTCAGCATACCCAGATACCAAGTCCCGCCGCCCTTCGGCTCCAACCGGACCGTGCCCAGCAGGTCGGCACCGTCCCTTAGCAGCATAATCCGCGCACCGGGATTGGCCGCCAGTTCCGCCGCCAGGGTTTCTGGGTCTGTCCTCTGCCCACCCAGATAGTCCGCCTCGGTGGTCCACCCCTGGCGCGAGGACTCTCCCCGGTAGGCAGAGTTCACCAGGGCGGCAATGGCGGGCAGATCGGCGGGGGTGGCTTGGTCGAGCAGCATGGCTTTCGAAAACCACGCCCCGCCGCAAAAATCGAGAAATTTCGCGGAAAATCTACCCTTAAAGCAAGTCCCCGCCCGCCGCCGAAGCGGTGGTACCGTACTTTTCATAAGCCTTGATCACATTGCGCCCCACGGTCCAACGATGCACCTCATCGGGACCGTCAACCAGACGTTGGGAGCGAATATGGGTGTACCATGCAGCAAGCGGTGTATCACGGCTATAGCCCAAGGCCCCGTGCAGCTGGATAGCCGTATCCACGACCTTGTGTACCATGTGGGCTAGGAACACCTTGGCGATAGAGTTTTCCTGACGCAGATCCAGACCTCGCTCAGCCTTATAGGCGATATGCAGGAGCATCAACCGGGCCATATAAAGCTCGCTGGCGCAGTCAGCCAGCATCCACTGCACCCCCTGACGCTCAGACAGTTTCTTACCAAAAGTTTCCCGCTGGGTGACGTGGGCGGCGGCCATGTCGAGAGCCCGCTGGGCCATGGCCACATTGTGCATGCCATGCCGCAATCGCCCATAAGCTAGTCGGTGTTGGCCTATGTCAAAGCCCCGCCCCTCCCCACCCAGCAGATTTTCCGCAGGAACCTTTAAGTCGACAATGTCGATTTCAGAATGCCCGCCGCCCATGATGTGGCTCAGAAGCCCCTCTGCTGCCATGGTCTGGATGTCGCGTTTGATCCGATAACCGGGATTGGGTAGCTCGACGATGAAGGTGGAGTAACGCTGATGTCGGGGGGCGTCGGGATCAGTCATGGCCATGACCACCGCCAGATCCGCCGCGCTGGCCGCTGAGGAGAACCACTTCTCGCCATTCAGAATATAGTTCTCATTGCCGTCCTTCACCGCCCGGGTCTGCATCCCTGTAGCATCGGCCCCAGCCGCCTTTTCGGTCATGGAGTAACAGACCCGCATGTCTCCATTCAGCAGGGGTTTAAGATATTTTTCTTTCTGCTCTGGCGTGCCGTGTGCCAGCAAGGTCAGCATAGTGGCGTCGTCCGGCCCCTGGCTGTTCATGGACAGGGCACCCAAATGGCTCTCTCCTAACTCCATTTGTACCAGGGCATTGGCCAGGGGTCCCAGCCCCATGCCGCCATATTCCTTGGGGATGAAGGGTAGCCAAAGGCCCTGAGCTCGCGCCTTGGCGCGCAGCTCGGCCAGAACGATCTTGAACGACTCATTGTCCACCAGTCGCGCTTCGGCGGGAATGCACTCATCGTGCACCCACTTGCGCACCTTGGCGCGAATGGCCTTGGCTTCGTCTGGGATTTCGAAATCAATCGACATCTGGTTTCCTCTCGCGCGTTTTTCTGATTGCCCTAAGGGTGCGGGGTTCTTGGCCTTTGGGCAAGGGTCGGCGTTTACGGCCCCCCCGTTTCCGACCAGCTAGGTTCGATATCTAAAATCACAGACGGGACGCTTCCGAACAAGCCACACCCTAGAGTGCGTTCCGATAAGTGGGAACCGGTTATCGGGTCGAAACGCACTCTAGGGATCAGCCGGATCGCCTCCACCTCGTTAAAGCCCGCTGGCTCCGTTCACGGATTGCCCTTACGACCGCAGCGGGCCATTTAGGGGCATGGATATGATCAACACCCTGCCTTATGCAGGCACCCTTATCACGTTTTTCAGGTGGTCATGATCGACCTGGCCCTGGCGGGCGATAATGCCGTGGCCGTTGGATTGGCAGCGGCGGGGCTGCCCGTAGCGCAGAGGCGCAAGGCGATTGTTCTGGGCTTGATGGGCGCGGTGGTCATGCTGATCGCCTTTGCCCTGATGGCGGTTTTCCTGCTCAAGCAGATCGGCCTGTTGCTGGCGGGCGGGGTCCTGCTCATCTGGGTCTGCTGGAAGATGTGGGGTGAACTGCACGCCCAGCATGTCGACGATATAGCCCAGGGCGAGGAGCTCTGGAGGACGCCACCGGTATTGATATTGGCGATGATCACCCGGCCCGCAAGGCCGGTCCCAAGACCCTGGGTCAGGCCTTGATCCAGATTTTGCTCGCTGATCTTGCCATGTCCCTGGACAATGTCCTGGCCGTCGCCGGCGCGGCGCGGGAGCATCCGCAGGTGCTGGTGGCGGGGCTCCTACTCTCCATCACCCTCACCGGGGTGGCGGCGGGCTATATCGCCAAGCTGCTGCACCGCTTCCGCTGGTTGGGCTATCTGGGTCTAGCCATTGTCTTCTATGTGGCCCTGCACATGATCTGGGAGGGCCACAGGGCTGTGGTCATCGATCTGCACAAGGTCGAGGCCTATAACGCGCTGACGCCAGACGCCCTGGACATTTCCACCGAAGAAGCCAAAGCCCGCCATCACCAGCGGCAATGACTCTCACCCCCCGGTTATACCGGCGAAGGCCCGTATCTAAGTGATAGGGTGGGATCTTTCCGGTCGATTATGCGCCTCTTAGAGCAGAACTACCCGCTTTTCATTCACGGCAGTGAGGGTACGACGGATGGCTTCAAACAGAGCGTCCATCATCACCGGTTTCATCAGCATGGCGTCACCACCAGCGGTCTTCACCTCATCGGTAATCTTCAAACCACAATCACCCGTAACAACCAAAACGGGAATCTTGCCCTTGGAGTCGCCGCGTGCGCGGATTTCACGCAGGGCCGTCAACCCATCCTTACCCGGCATGCTGAGGTCCATCAGAACAAGGTCATAGTCCCGGGTGTCGATCATGGTCAGCCCGGCATCGGCCTCTGTGGCCTCATCCACCGTCAGGCCTGCGCCATCAAGCATTTCCCGAATAACCTGCCGATTGAGGTCATGATCATCAACGCAAAGGACACGCATAGGCGTTTCTCTCGACCTGCTTAAACCGACAACCGATATTATCGGCTGGGTATGACTCTAAGGCCATGTGATGAATCACCCTTTAAGAACGGCGGAATAATATCGGCTAATTCGAGCCCTGCCGTATGGGGGGACTCGTCGGTCTTTCAGACTCAAATAAGGTCAACCCCATGCCCAAGGTCGCCTACGAAAATGAACTGGCTGATCTACAGCTGGCCCTGGTAAGATTCCAGCAGGCGGCCATGGCCTCGGGCGAGAAGGTGGTGATTGTCTTCGAAGGGCGCGATGCCGCCGGCAAGGATGGGGCGATCAAACGGATCATTGAGCACCTGTCGATCCGTAATACCCGAGTGGTTGCCCTGCCTAAGCCGTCGGACCGGGAACGGAGCCAATGGTATTTTCAGCGTTATATTGCCCACCTGCCCGCAGCTGGCGAATTGGTGATCTTCAACCGCTCCTGGTATAATCGTGGTGGTGTAGAGCCGGTGATGGGCTTTTGCACACCGCTTGAACACCAGCAGTTTCTGACCGATGTACCGGTGTTCGAGACCATGCTGGCCCAGAGCCAAGTCCAGTTGGTCAAGCTGTGGATCGATATATCAAAGAATGAACAGGCCAAGCGGTTGGATGATCGGCGGACCAACCCCTTAAAAGCCCTGAAACTCAGCCCGCTCGACGCCGAAGCCCAAGCGCGCTGGAGCGATTACAGTGACGCCAGAGATGAAATGCTGACTGCCAGTCACACCGTCACTGCGCCTTGGACCTGTATCCGAGGTGATGACAAGCCTGCGGCGCGGATTAATATCCTGCGGCTCCTGGTCCACCGACTGGCACCGAAAAGCATCGCCAAACAGGTTGCGCCCCCAGACACGGCGGTGGTCTTTCCCTTCGAGGTCTCCGCCCTGAGCGACGGGCGGCTGGAGCGTTGAGCCGTGCCTGAGACCATCTCTGAGCTGACCGCACGGCGGATGGCCTTAGCGGCCCAGGGATTTGCTCAAGCCCGCCCGAACGCCCCTGGACGTAAACAGGTGATGCGGACCATTTCCCGCCTGGGTGTTTTGCAGATCGACTCGGTCAATGTGGTGTCTCGGACCCACTATCTGCCACTGTTCTCACGCCTGGGGGCCTATCCCCGGGCGGTGCTCGAAGATTTGGCCTGGGGTGAGAGGCCTGAGCTGTTCGAATACTGGATGCACGAGGCGTCCCTGGCCCCGTGGGCGATGCAGGCCTTGATACGCTGGCGCATGGCGGAGGCTGGCGAAGGGGTCGGAACCTGGAAGGGCGTCGCCCGCTTTCTGCGCCACCATCGGGATTTTGTGGACAAGGTGCGCTCTGAAATTGCCACGCGAGGTCCTATGCCGGCCTCAGAGCTGGCCTTGGGAGCCAAGGGTAAGGGCGGCTGGTGGGGCTGGAGTGAGGCAAAACGCGCCCTGGAATGTCTGTTCTGGTCCGGTGAACTCGCCACGGCCACTCGGCGAGGGACGTTTGAGCGGGTCTATGATCTACCGCAAAATGTATATCCAAAACATATTCGGTCGGCGGAGACGCCCCCTCGGGACGCCGCCCAGCGCGAACTGCTCCGCATCGCTGCCCGCGCCATGGGAGTAGCGACGGAGCGGGACCTGCGTGATTATTTCCGTATGAGCCTTGCTGATACCAGGACCCGAATTGCCGAGTTGCAAGACCTGGGTGATTTGATCCCGATTGAGGTGAGCGGATGGGACCAACCCGCCTTGACCACCGCTGAGGCCCGACGCCCGCGCAAGATCACCGCAAATGCCTTGCTGTCACCCTTTGATAACCTGATCTGGTTCCGGGCACGGACCGAGCGAATCTTTGGAGTCAGGGTTAGATTGGAAATCTACACCCCCGCTCACCAGCGTTTGCATGGCTATTATGTCCTGCCCTTCCTTCAGGGCGAGGCCATCACCGCACGGGTGGATCTAAAGGCTGAACGCAAGGCTGGTTATCTGACCGTCTGTAGCGCCCACGCAGAACCCTGGTCCAACGATAGAACGGCCGATCTGCTCGCGAGCGAGCTGCACCTCATGGCCGGGTGGCTGGGGTTGGGCGGGGTTAAGGTTCTGCCTGAGGGCGATCTGGCACGAGAGCTTGCGCGGGCGGTCGGGTAAAGGTCACATATCCTCGCCTCCCAGCCACAGCGTCGCGGGCGGGGCATGACAGCTTAAGGATACCCCATGCGCCAACCTGTGATCCCCGCCCTGACCTTGACCCTAGTTTTGGCAACCCTCTCCACAACGGCCTTTGCCAAGGCCCCCGAGCCTGCAAAAACCATAGACCCGGCCATCTTCTATAATGGACGTTGGATAGAGATCGGGCGGCGCCCCATGTTCATCACCAACCGATGTGTCGCTGGGACAACAGACTATCGCCGGACCGGGGATTTGACCGTCACGGTGGTCGATGGCTGTCACCGGGACACCCCCGCCGGCAAGCCTGTAACCCTCGCGGGCCAGGGGACCATCATGGACCCTGGAACCAATGCCAAGCTTCGGGTTCGCTATAATGCCTTGATCACCTGGGACTATTGGGTGTTGGATCGGGCCGATGACTACAGCTGGTTCATCTCCGCCGACCCAAATCTGAAAAATCTCTGGATCTATACCCGCACCGTGCCGTCTCCGATCCTGCTCAAGGCCTTAATGGGACGGGCCAAGGCTTTGGGCTATGACACAGATAAGCTGGAGTTTCCGGCACCGCCGATTAACTGATCAAGCGGCCAAATTCAGGATTACCTATGGAATTCAGGTGCCGCATTCAAACATACCAAGACAATATGCAGTTGTTTATTATCTGCCGAAGCTGGTATCAGATGTGGCAAATTCACAACACATGACATCTTTTATCGGAGTTTGGGATCTCTCCGAGAGATCACGTAGTTTCGAGAATCAATCAGAGTCTATAACGATTTCAAGCTTGTGATCTCTGGAGGACTATTTATGCGTATTTTGATGAGTGCGGCCCTGGCGACCGCAGCCCTGGCGCTTTCGAGTGTTTCGGCCTTGGCACAAGAATCAGACGGCGTGCATGTGTATGCTGGCATTGGTGGCGGTGTCACCAAGTCTAAAAAAGAATCGCTTGGCCTGTTCCAGGCTCGGGCCGGTGTCCAAATCAACCCCTATGTCGGCCTTGAGGCGGACTATGAGCATGGTACCAGCGGTAACCCGCGTTTGGGCAATACCTTTGCTGGTTATGTTGTCGCGACAGCACCTCTCGGCGATTTCGATGTGTTTGGACGGGTCGGTTACGGATCATTGAGTGTTACGGTTAAGGATACCAACAATAAATGGTATTCAGCTTCCAAGTCGGAAGCCACCTACGGCATAGGGACACGCTATCACTTCTCCCCCGAAGATGCTGTCCGGTTCGATGTCACCCGCTTTGGCAAGCTTGCCGACGCGGGCTTCACCCTGACCTATGAACACACCTTCTAAATACCTCGGGAAGGACCGGCGGTGCTTCGCACACCGGTCCTGACCACCACCTACGAACTCGTAAACCAGAGTCGTGGGACGCCGTTTTGCACAATTGGCCTCAACCTCTGTCGGATTGGCCAGTGTTGTCTCCCCCTCAATCATATCGCCGCAGGCCATCATCCAGGGCTTAGCGCGGGGTATCGAGGTACCTCTTGCTTAATGACCTTCGGCAAGAGCCAGCAGGGTTACCAAACCCACCTGCATACCCTTAAGAGTCTCCGCCTTTTCCACATCCACCCATTCATCCAGGGCGTGAGCGCGGCCAGCTGCGCCGCCGGAGCCGAGGGTCACGGCAGGAATGCCTAAACTCATGGGCACATTGGAATCGGTGGAGGAGGCCTCATAGGTCGGCTCAAAGCCTAGAGCGCGGGCGGCGGCTTGGGTGATCTGGATAATATCAGCGGCTTGGTCGGTGCGGCCTGTGGGACGTTCACCGATCACCTTGGCTTCATAGGTCACGGGCCCATACTGGATGGAGCGGGCCTTGTTCTCAAGTGCCACGGCATTGGCGATGATGTCATTCAGCTGTTTATCCAGCCTAGCCAACTCGGCGGCGCTTTCCGAGCGCAGATCAACCTCAAGGAAGACATCGTGCGGTATGGCGTTCACTGACGTGCCGCCCCCCACCACGCTGGCGGCATAGGTGGTCTTTGGCTCGGTCGGGGGCGTAATGGCATAGAGGTCGGTTATGGTCCTGCCCATGGCTGCCATAGGATTGACCATACCATAGGCCCCATAACTGTGGCCGCCCGGGCCGTGGTAGGTGATGTGATAACGCTTGGACCCCACACCCTGATTGATCACATAACGCGGGTCGGCACCGTCCATGGAGATGAAGGCCTTGATCCGGCCTGCATACTTGCCCTTGCTGAATAAATAGCGGACCCCACGCAGATCACCGGCTCCCTCCTCGCCCACATTGCCCACGAAAAGAATGTCGGCCTCGTCTTAATTCTAGCGGCATTCATGGCGCGCAAATAGGCCAGGAGCGTTGCCAGCGACCGGGTATCATCACCAACCCCTGGAGCCATAAGCCGGGTGCCCTCTCGCCGGACCTTAACCTCCGTACCGGCTGGGAAGACGGTGTCCAAGTGAGCTGCAAAAACCACCACCGGGCCACCCTCCACATGGGCGCGCCCGGGGCGCAGGCCCATGACATTGCCCTCAGCATCGGTCTCTATATCCCTAAGACCGGCCGCCTGGAGCCGGGCCAGAAAGGCCTTGCCACGCTCGGCTTCGCGGAACGGCGGCGCGGGGATTTCGGTCAGGGTGATAATATCGGCCACGGTCTGATCGTGGGTATCTGACAGGGACTGGACCGCTGCCTGATAGTCCTTGCCGGCCAAAATTTTCTCAACCGTCTTGGCCGGATCTGCGGCCTGAGCCGGGCTGCAGGAAAGGGTAAGAACCAATGCTATGGTGGAAAGATGCAGGGTAGACATCTTAGACCTTGCCACGGCGGGAGCGCGCGGTGAGATCAGCTTCTCGGAAGGAAACCAGCCTCTGGGCGGCTTCATCCCACAGGGCCAAGCGCACCGTCCTGAAACTTTCCCGCAGACCGATCCGGCTGACAGACCTCAGTTCTGGATGATCCTTCAAGATCTCCGATAGGCGATAGAACGGAATGCGGCTGGACAGGTGGTGGACATGATGGATGCCGATATTGGCCGTCAACCAGCGCAAGATCGGTGGCAGGTCATAATAGGAACTGCCACGCAGGGCCGCATCCTCTCGGTTCCAGTCGTCATTGCGGGTCCAGGTCACGCCTTCGAATTGGTGCTGCACATAGAACAGCCAGACCCCGATCGTCGCTGCCACCACCATGGTCAGGAAGTTGATGACGAGGACGGGTGCCATGCCCACCCACCAGATGAGCAGGGCCAGACCGCCCGCAACCCCGGCGGCATTGCCCAGGGTTGAGCGCCAGGGTCGCCAGCCCTGTGTCATCAAGCCAATGGGCAGGCGCTGCTGGAGGAAGAACACAAAGATAGGGCCCAAGCCGAACATCACCAGGGGGTTGCGATAGAGCCGATAACCCAGCTTGCGGAGGGGCGACAGGGCCTCATATTCCTGCACAGTCAGCATTTCGATAATGCCCAGGCCGCGCCGGTCGAGATTACCCGAGGTGGCGTGGTGGATGGCATGGGTCTGACGCCAATAACTGTAGGGAGTCAGGGTTAGAACGCCGATGGTCCGGCCCACCCAGTCATTCGCCGCCTTGGCTTCAAAGAAGGCCCCGTGACCGCAATCATGCTGGATCATAAACAGACGCACGAGGAAGACCCCGGCTGGTAAGCTAAAAATCAGAGCCAGGGCGGGATGCCCGAAATTCCAGGTCAACCAGCCCAACCCCCAACACATGGCCAGAGCCCCTGCGGTTAGGACCAGCTCGAACAGGCTGCGGCCCAGGTCTGATTGTCGATAGGCCGCGAGCTTTCGGTTCCAGTCTTCCATAGATGTCACGAGCGAATCGGCCCTCAAAAACCCGCGAACTGTATATCCACCATGAATGCGCTGTTTGTGCGACGGCTATGGGATCTGGAGATAGAATTCTTCAGGCAGTGGCGGATCAAGAGCGTTGGTAAAGCGGACGTGATTCAAATCCCTGCCGTTCGGGCCCAACCCCACAAACCCCCAGAACAGCGGATCCAACACTGATGTTTCCGGCTAAAGGGAACAGGCTCTAGGGTCTTTCAACTGGCGCAGGGTCAATGCCGCAGTAGGTCTACAAACCCTCCTAAACCGGAATAAATCATGCCCCGGACCTGCCAAGCGACCGACATCCTCGACAGCTGTTAGAGTGATGGATGGTGGACAGTCGTTGTGATCCCGTTCAATCAGGACAGGATTGAGACTCAGAGCGCCGCGCCGGGATGCCGGAAGGCCTGGGCAATGCCCCGATTACTTATCGCCTGAACTTTAGCAAAAGTCAGAAATGGAGACTTCCATGACCCAGACCATCTTCATCACCGGCGCGTCCACAGGCCTTGGCCGCGCAACCGCCCTGCTATTTGCGCAAAAGGGCTGGAAGGTCATCGCCACCCTACGCAGCCCTGACAAGGAAACCGAACTGGGCAAGGTCCCCGGTATTACCATTATGGGCCTTGACGTGACCGACCCCGCTCAGATCGCGGCAACCGCCAAGGCGGCGCTGGCGCTCGGTCCGGTCGATGTCCTGTTCAACAATGCCGGTTACGGCTTGGCCGGGGCTTTTGAGGGGGCTACCGATGACCAATTGGTCAACCAGATCAACACCAACCTCCTGGGGGTGATGCGGGTGACCCAGGCCTTCCTGCCCGCCCTGCGGGATCAAGGGCACGGAACCATCCTCACCACCACGTCTATTGGCGGTTTGGTGACCTTTCCGTTCAACTCGGTTTATCACGCGACCAAATGGGGCCTGGAGGGCTGGAGCGAGAGTCTCGCCTTCGAGCTGGAACCCTTTGGCATCAAGGTGAAGACCATCGCGCCAGGCGGCATTGCCACCGACTTTGCTGGCCGCTCCCTCGTCTTCACCCCGCATCCGGCCTACCTGGAGGCCATTGGCAAGACCATGAGCGCCTTCTCCGATCCCGGCCGCAGGTCCAACGGGTCCACCGCCGAACAGGTGGCCCAGGCGGTGTATGACGCGGTAATGGATAGTGCCGACAAGATCACCTATGTGGCTGGCGAAGACGCCAAGGCCAACTATGCCCAGCGTCTGGCCGTGGGCATTGATAAGTTCAGGGCTGGCATTCGGCAGATGTTTCTGGGCTGATCCCAGATCGGGCGGCGGGGCGCAGTCCCCCGTCGCTTATCAAGCTGGCTCAGGCCGTGGGCATTTGCGACATGATGGTCGCCACGTCGAAATAGTCCCGCCAATAGGTGATGAGGCCGTCATGGACCTCATAGACCCCGGTCACGGGCAGCTCGACCCACTTATCGCCAAACAGGTGACGGTCCAAGCGCTCAAGGAAGACGATCGGTCCGACGGTAGATTCCCGCAGGACCCGGAATTCATTTTCCTTAGTCGGCGCAAAGAAGGGCTCCAGCACGGCACGGACGCCAGCCGGGCCAATCACCGTGCCAAAGGGGGCGGGATTGATATACTCACAGGTCTCGGAGATCAGCTTCAGGGCCTCGTCATAGTTCAGCGGTTCCATGAGCGTCATGAACCTGCGGGTGACTTCGAGGGGTGAAATGGACATGGGGTTCTCCTGAAAATACCACGCCTATGGTGGTGACCTCTATGGCGCACCGCAATTACCCCAGAGGTTATCAGGAAGGCTTGGTTGCCCTGCGAAACAGGGCCTCGGTCTCGGCATCCGCCGGGAACAGGGTTTCAATCCGCAGTTCGTCGGCGGTGACGTCTTGAGCCGTGCCGAAGGTCGCAACGACCGCGAACATGGAAATCTTCAGATCCCCCACCTCCATCTGAAAGGGCATGACCGGCACCAGGGCGGCGTCGGCGGCGGACCAGAGGACGTCGAAATCCTGATGGGGTGCCAGATCATCCAGCACCGCCTGCATTTCGAGACCACCCAGGGCCTCAGCCTCCCGGCAGGCGCGACGCCACATAAGGGGGCCCACCGCTGACCAGTTGGTGACGAAGGGTCTGATGCCCTGGGGATGGAACATCAGCCGCATGAGATTGCGCGGACCGCCCCCGATCCGCGCCCAGATGTCGTCACCCAGCATGGCACCCAGCAGATCAAAGGGCCGGTTGGACAGGGTGACATTCCAGGCCCGATCCAGGGCGATGGCTGGAAAGGGCTCATGGGCCGACAACATCATCTGCACAGCGGCCAGCACCTGCCCCATCTGAGGGTCATCCAGCGGACGGGTGCGGAAGACCGGCGCAAAGCCAGCGGCGGTCAGCCAGGCGTTGCGGTCCCGTAGAGGCACGTCGAGGGTCTCGCTCAGTTGCAGGATCATATTGCGGCTGGGATTGGCCCGGCCGGATTCCAGAAAGCTCACATGCCGTTGGGATACGCCCGACGCCAGGGCCAGATCCAGCTGGGATAGGCGGCGTTTCCGGCGCCAGTCCCGCAGGTGGCGGGGAAAGCCGAAGTCGGCCTCGGGACGGGTTTCCGGGGTGGAGAGGGACATAAAGACTCCCGCAGTTTCAGAAAAGGTGTCGATGAGCCTGCACTTCGGTCAATGACCTCAGAGGTAATTGACGTCATGCCGTCGATCGCGTGACACAAGCTTCAAAGCAAGGAGTTCGGCATGTCTCAGGTCTGGCGCGCTTGGTTTTTATCTGGTGCCTGTCTATAGGTCTGTTCGGTGTGGTGCTGGCAGGCGGAGCCTTGGCGGCCACCGACGGCCCGGCCAGGTTGGTCCTCACCGCCTTGCAAGGCCCCGGTCCCGCCCTGTTCGATGCCCCCTTAAGGTTCAGTCTAGGAGTCATGGGTGCCGTCTCTATCGGCTGGTCGGTTATGCTGCATCTGGTGGTCAAGGAAGCCATAGCGCGGGGTGCCGCCGGGCGCAGTCTATGGAACGCCGTTACGGCGGGCATGGTCAGCTGGTTCGTTCTGGATTCCACCCTATCGGTCCTCACGGGCTTTGGGTTGAACCTCATTCCCAACATCGCCCTGGTCGGGATGTATTGGCTGGGCTTGGTGGGGAGCAGGGCGCTCAAAGCCGAGGCATGATCTCCGGAAAAGCCGCGTTCGAACCGCTGATATGACTACAGAGAACTTGATCCTTTCCGACTTTCAGCCCGTTTCCCTGCATTGGATGCAGGTTCTCCGTTAGTGATGTTAAATCAATGTATTGTGGTGATTGAGGTGTCATTTTGTCGCCTGACGTGTCTTCCCTTGGCATGGCCTTTGACTTGATTTGCTGCTTACGCACTGCTTACGGAAGCCCTCTTGGGCTCAAATTCACAGGCGCGGCAAATGCCTCAGGAAAAGCTCACAGACGGATATGTTGACGCCCTCACAGCGAGCGGGCGGGAGGTCATGGTCTGGGATACGGCGCTACCCAGGTTCGGGGTCCGCGTGACGCCGGCAGGATCTAAGGTCTATCTGGTCCAGTACCGCGCCAAGGGGGCGCCAGGCGAGGGCTCGAAGACTCGCCGCATCCCTATCGGAAAGCATGACGGAGATCTGTGGAACGTCACAAAGGCTCGAGCGGCAGCCCGGCGGCTCCTTGCCCCGGTAGATCTAGGCCACGACCCCTTTGCAGAGGCCGAGGCCAAGCGCCAGGCCGAGGCCGCCGCAAAGGCGGCGGCTGCGGAGGCTGAAGCCAGGGCGAAGCGGGAAGCCGAGGCCCGGGAGCTTGAGACCTATAGGGCTGTCACCGCCCGCTATATCGACCTTGCCGGAAAGAAAAACCGGACCTGGACCGAAACCGAGCGCCTTTTGAGGTTCGGCGACACCACCGGCAAACCCGCGAAGCGCCGGAGCGGCCACAAGACCAAGCCTTCAACAGTCGCCGGACCCATGAAGGCTTGGGGCGAGCGCCATATCCCAGAGATCCGCCGCTCTGACGTCGCCGACCTCCTGGACGCCATCAAGAAGCGTTCGCCCGCTGTCGCCAGGGCGACCTATGCCGCCTTGCGGGGCCTGTTTTCGTGGTGTCTGGAACGAGACCTTATAGCCAGGTCGCCTTGCGACGGCCTGACCGCGCCACCCCGCCCCACCGCACGGGACCGCGTACTCGGCGACGACGAATTGCGGCTGATCTGGCTGGCCAGCGACCAGCTGGGCTATCCCTTCGGCCCGGTGGTGCAGCTTCTCATGCTGACCGGCCAACGGCGGGCGGAAGTCGCGGGCATGAGCTGGAGCGAGCTGGATCGAGAGGCGGGCATTTGGCAGATTCCGGCGAACCGCTCAAAGAACGGCAAGGCCCATGAGGTCGATTTGAGCCCCCAGGCCGTGGCAGTGCTCGAGGCTATCCCCAAGAGCAAGGGGCTGGTCTTTCCGGCCCGCAATGAGGGGGCCGTCCGGGGCTTCTCAGCCACAAAGCGCCGCCTGGACGAAATCATGCAGAAGATCGCCGACAAGGAGGCCAAGGGCGAAGCGGTGGTCCTAAGGCCATGGCGGCTTCACGACTTGCGCCGGAGTGCGGCGACGGGAATGGCGGCCTTGTCCTTTCCGCCTCATGTGGCCGAGCGCGTCCTAAACCACGTGTCCGGGACGCAGAGCGGCCTAGTGGGCGTCTATCAGCGCCATGAGTACCGGCCCGAACGGAAGGCCGCCCTCACCGCCTGGGGTGTTCATGTTGACGCGGTGGTGAAGGCGATCACACCACCGTCAAACGTGGTCCAGCTACGGGCCTGAAATGGCCCGCTCGAGCCTTCCCGGCCCCCGCCCTGACATGTGCGTTGCGATATATACTGTTTTTGCTGGGAACCGTGGGAACCTGGGAACCGGACCCTCTTTGATAAATTAAAACAACAGCTTAACGGTTCCCACTTTTGCGAAAAACGGTTCCCACCTGAAAATAAGTGGGAACCGCGATTGTTGGCCGGCATAGGACTAGCGTTTACCGCGTTTCAAATTGAGCGGCTGTGTCTTTTCCACCCCTTGCGGGTGCGCCCTATTGTCCGGAGCATTTAATGGGTGTACACGATTTCAATGGAGCTTGAGTTCAACCCAGCCAAGGATAGCGCCAATGTCGTCAAGCATGGTGTGTCGTTACAGGCTGCGGAAGGGTTCGATTGGGATAGCGCCCTCGTGGTTGAAGATGATCGTTTCGACTATGGCGAAATGCGATTTTACGCCGTGGGCTATATTGGCAATCGGCTCCACACACTGATCTATGCCGACGGCTCACACGACGACTCTATCCGGGTGATCAGCCTTCGGCTCTCCACACCTAGCGAGGTGAAGCGATATGAAGCCTAAGTATGATCCGGAGATTCATGGCGACCCGCCGCCCCTGACAGACGACCTGCTCAGCAAGATGCGGTCGGCCCGCGAAGTTCATGGCAAGGATTGGGTCGATCGCGCCATGGGCCGCAAGCGCGGACGGCCAAAGTCGGAAAACGCCAAGGTCGAGGTCAAGATTCGCCTCGACGCCGCCACCGTCGAGCATCTGCGCAACAGCGGCCCCGGATGGCAGACCCGTATAAACGCGCTGCTCGTCAGAATGGTCGCGACGGGGCAAATCTAGGCCTTGTATAGGGCAAGCCCTCAGGGCCGGTGGTGAAGGCGATCACACCACCGTCAAACGTGGTCCAGCTGCGGGCCTGAAATGGCCCGCTCGAGCCTTCCCGGCCCCCGCCCTGACATATGTGTTGCGACATATACTGTTTTTGCTGGGAACCTGGGAACCGGACCCCTTAATAGTTTGATTTAATTGAGCGAAGGCGGTTCCCACTTTCGGAAAGTGTGGTTCCCACCTGGAAACAAGTGGGAACCAAAAAGACATCTTCAATGATGCCTAGTAGAGCCCTAATTTCTGATAGTTGGTCGGCTTGAATTTGACGCCGCAGGCGCTGGTTCTGGACCCAGCAATTTTGTTGCAGCTCTTGACAGAACTTGCTCTGGCCCAGGGCCTCTTGCGGCCGTGAGGATGAGAACTGTGACAAACAGAGTGAACCCCCAAGCCACGATATTCGTGAGGAGCGCTTGGCCGAATGATGTTCGGCTATTCACGTGGCTGATTATCCGGATCTCAGCATTTTCTACGGCATCCGATGCAGCGGAAATCTGAAGTTCTGGGCGAGCTGCCTCAAGGCTGCCAGCGATCACTTGCGAGAGTGTGCGCTCGGCGGCCTGTCGATATGTTTCGACAACTGTTCGGGAGGGATTGCGTGTATCTCCACTGGAACGTTGACCTTGTTGCGCGTCTTCACGAATGGCGCGCTTGTAAAGCGCATAGGCAAGCAATCCGACTACATCTTCCTCATCTTGGACGATGTTATCAAATGCCCTGCTATATGGCGCTTGGTAATGCTCCGTAGCGTTTTCGCTGGCCGCCAATTAAGCAACCTGCTTGGCTCTCTTGTGGCCCAAGCCCTTCTGCAAAATGTCTTCGCGCACAACTTTGAAGCTTTTTCCTCGGGTCACCTCGATCATGCTAGTGACACCGCGCTTCCCTTCCGGCACTTGTCCACGGTCAGTCGAATAGGTTGGATTTATGAGCTTTTTCAGAAACTCAGTCATTCGTTCCTCCATTCCACCGAAACTCCTATCCCACAGAGATAGGGATGCATAGTCAGAAATAGGTTAAGCTGAGAGAGGTTCAATTGCTCCGAGCCTTATAGCGGCCGCGCTTGCCCGGCCTTGCTTTCGGAACGTCAACCAGCATCACACTACCCGCAATCTCAGAGGCGTCGATCTTGGGTGCCGAGTCTAACCCACAATTCCAGCTTTGCCCACCGCTCCGCCTCAGCCCGACTAAAACCACCGTCATATTCCAAGATCGCGGCCCTCTCTTCCCACTCCGCCAACGCTTCCGGATCTAGGGCCGTCTCAGGCTGGCCAGGGGCGTCAGGATCGACGCCAGGTCGCCGCGATGGCGGATCGGATGCTGATACCTTTGCCACCGACAGGGGCGAACCCGACAACTTGGCGTGAAAGGCCAGCACGGCGGCCCGGGCGTCGCCGTCAGTCACCAAGGTCAGCCTCGAGGATCGAACCCTTGACGGTCCAAAGGCGCAGACTCTGGCCCTTGCGCTTGTGCTTCTTCGCCCAGTGGTCACGGTCGCCACGCTCGAGGAACCCAGCTTCAAACAGCACCTTGGCAGCCTCTTTTTGCCCGAAACCCTGTGTCGCATGTTCCCAGCCCGCACCATTGAACCGGTATTCCACCCCGCTGGTAAACTTGGCGCGGTATCCCCAGCAGATCATGCTCCGGGCTTGTTCATCGCGCCCAGCTCGCGAAGGCTCTTGGGACGCCTCCGCTTCGAACTCATCCCAGGGCGCGAAGTTTGCCACGGTGCTTTCGATGATGTTCTTTACCCGGCGAATGATCGCGCTCGCCTCATGGGACCTATCGCGACCGAAATTCGCCGCCCAGCGGTGGTAAAGCCTTACGGCGGCCTCAAACGCCGTCATCGGCGGCCATCCTGTCACCCCGAAGACCGTCGCCATTTCACCCGCCGCTGCAATCGCTGCGAACCGATGGGCCGCCCTCTGGGCTTGGCCGGAGTCGCCATCCCGAGCGACCGTCCGGACGAAATCAGCGATCAAGGCCTTCGCAGCCGACAAGGCGTCACCGCGCCGGGCGATGAAGGCGTCAACGAAGGCAGGACCAGCAAGCCCGAAATTCTTGCCGCTGGCGGCCTTGAGGGCGTCGGACAGGGCCGCAGGTCCCGGCAGGCCGTGAAGGTCTTCCCAGACGCCCAGGCGCTGGCCAGCATCCGCCGCAATGTCCAAGAGCCGCAGCTCTTGCCCGGCCATGGGCCGCTCACCGCGTTTGCCTGACCGGATATGATCGGCCAGCCCGATTTCGCCGGTAGACAAGATCGCAACCCGCCACTCCGAACGCCGCCGCAAAGAACCGTCCGCCCGGGATCTGGCCTTTGACTGACCAGACGACAGGGAATAGGCCGCCGCGCCCGCCTCTTCCGGGGCGACCAAGGCAAGTTCATCGAACACGTCTAGGCCGTCATTGTGACCATAGGCGACCATTTCCCGAGCGTTCGCCGTGGCCCGCCAGGTCTGGCGAAAGCCTAGAGGACCACCACCGCCCCAGATGGACCCCGCCGCATAGGCGAGAGTTGTCTTCCCGCAGCTGCTAGAGCCCCGGAAATGCACCCCGCCGCCTTCGAGCTCGAGGGGCCTTAGGAGGGGACCGAGAAAGCCGAGGGAAAGGGCCAAGACCAGAAGGTCATTCCCAGGCGCGAAGGCCGCCACGGTGGTCCGCCAAGCGTCCAGGGATCCGGCCCGGCGATAGTGCAGGGCACCGGTCTCGCCGGTGAAAATCACGTCCTCGCCGCGACCAGGCCCCACAGACTGCCGAGGCAGGACGAAGCGGCCATCACACCACCCTGTAGCGCCGACCAGGACTAGGCGACGGGCGGCCTCGACCTCCATCAGGCAATGCCAAACTTGTCAGCCTTGCCCCGGGCCGGGCTGATCATGAGGCCAGCGTCCGCCAGCTCGGACCGGACCTCCGCACCACCGCCGGCAAGGCGACCCTTTGAGACCGGGATTGTCTTTTCCCGACCGTCGCGGTCGCGGAATCGTATCACTACCGCCCAGCCGCCGCCCTCCGGATCGCGGGCCTCGCCAATAACCTCGAATGGCGCGGAGATCTTTGTTGGGGTCGGCTTACCGCCGCCCTGGGCTGGCTGATCGTACCAGAGGCCGTCAGCGTCCATGCGGTAGCCCCACGGCCAGACCACGCCCCCGGGTTGGGCGCGGTCCTGTGCTTCACGAATCAGGGCCACTGCATCCGCCGCGGAAAAGGCAGGGGGCCAGTCATCCGCCAAATCCCAGCCCTTGGGCAGATAGTCCGGGATCTGGACCACCGCCGCCGACAAAGCGCCCGCAGCCAGCGCGGCCGGCCGCGC
>NMUI01000158.1 GCA_002221445.1 Phenylobacterium zucineum
CGTATTTCCTTACCGCGTATTCATGATGCGGCAGGGATGTAGCGCGCCACAAAGGCCGCCTCCCGCCGCAGGCGTTCGGCATCCTGCGGGCGCCCCAGCCGGTCGAACTCGGCCGCCGCCACCTCGCGCTCGTCCCGCTCCCGCGCCAGCATGGCGTTCAGGGTCTCCGCCGACAGGACCTGGCGCGGAACCTCCGCCGCAGGATCGCCGAATTCCCGCAACACATAGCGATCATGCCCCGTCCCGACGGGAACGGCCTCCGCATTATCCAGGGCCGCCAACAGCACCCGCAGCAGACTGGCCTGGGTGCCGTCCCGGGCCTTCATGGCGGCGGTGAGATCAGCGCGGATGGCGGCCTTCAGGGTGTCGATGGAAGGGGAGGTGTTGAGCTCCATTTTAAATGGTTCCCGTTGCATCTGCGACACCTCAACATACTGATTAACATATGCTTTCTATTCATATTGCAAATACAAAGCCGCAAACTGGACGTTAGAATGTTCTTGTTATATTCTGCATGGCGTAAGGCTTAGTCGCGCCTGCACCACCACGCACTTAGCGAGTTGCAATGAACGTCATTCCCCCCCGCGCCGTTCAGACCGACTATGTAAGCTTAGCCTCGCAACACAGATTTTAGGTTGGTCCGACCGTGTTGTCGGGAACAACGAAACAGTCAATGGTACAAGGCATTCAGAGCGTTTGGTCGAGTTTCTCGAGCCGCCGCGTATTAGGCCAGCTGCAATATGACTGACACTTCTATCGCGAGAAAGCTGGAGCGACTCTCCAGGGGTGAACCGCTGCGGGTTCTCGATTTATTTTCAGGATGCGGAGGAATTTCGCTAGGGTTTCAGCGGGCTGGC
This sequence comes from Phenylobacterium zucineum, assembly GCA_002221445.1. Taxonomy (GTDB): domain Bacteria; phylum Pseudomonadota; class Alphaproteobacteria; order Caulobacterales; family Caulobacteraceae; genus Phenylobacterium; species Phenylobacterium zucineum_B. Next base: position 858 of record NMUI01000158.1, read on the forward strand.
TTTCAGATTGAGGCTGCAATTGAATGGGACCCGCTGGCCGCACTTTCTCATGCAACCAACTTCCATGGGTCTGCAGAGTCTGGATTGTTTGAAAGGCATGCTTTTGCGCGAGACATAACTGCCGTTGAACCGTCCGACCTAGTTGCGGACCTAAGCCTTGGGCCTGCGCCGGATGCATTTGACGTTTTAGTAGGGGGGCCTCCTTGCCAAGCATATGCTCGAGTTGGGAGAGCGAAGCTGCGTGAAGTGGCGAAACACCCTGAGGCGTTTCGGATAGACGCGAGAGGCAATCTTTATCTCCGCTATCTCCACTATGTTAGGGAGACGAAACCGCTAGCCCTGCTAATGGAAAATGTCCCCGACATCATGAACTATGGCGGCCATAATGTAGTAGGCGAGATTGCCGAAGCTCTTGCCGACATGGGCTATGTCGCACGCTACACACTCCTGAATGCATCCCGGTTTGGCGTTCCTCAAATGCGTGATCGGGTAATCCTGCTGGCATTTCATGAAAGTCTAGGGGTCACTCCTTCCTTTCCTACTCCGACCCGACACGTCGACCTGCCACCGGGCTATAGCGGAACCCGAGCTGTCGCCTTCAAGAACATCGACATGTTTGGCTTTGGATTGTTCATCAAGGAGCCGATTGGGTCTTCGGCGTTACCATACGCCGTTACTGCTGAAGAAGCGATCGGAGACCTTCCACCGATCACACTTCACCTCGAAGGCAAGCTGAAGCGCGGGGCAAGGCGGTTCGATAAACTGTCTCCCTACGACGAAAAGAGGAAGGTGTCCGATTACGCAGCCGATCTTCGTGCGTGGCCGGGTTTTGAAAGTTCGAAGGGTGTTTCAGATCACGTTATTAGGTACTTGCCCCGGGACACTTTTATCTTCCGGGAAATGCCCAACGGTGGTGAGTATCCTGCTGCCCATGCCACTGCTGTTCGACTTTTCGAAGACGCTCTGGCAGAGTTGAAATCTGCGACCAAGGCGCTCTCAAAAGATAGTCGTGAGGCGCTTTTCAAGAAGATGGTGCCGCCATATCCGGTGACGAGTTTCCCAAACCGGTGGTGGAAGCTACGCAAGGACCAACCAAGCCGGACCTTGCTGGCTCATATGGGCAAAGATACCTATTCGCACATTCACTATGACAGCCAACAGGCTCGTACGATTAGCGTCCGCGAGGCGGCCAGACTCCAAAGTTTTCCCGACGGGTTTGTATTTAAAGGCACGATGAATCCGGCGTTTCGACAGATCGGAAATGCAGTTCCTCCGCTGCTGGCTTTTGCATTGGCCCAGCATCTAAAAGCACTCCTAGGAGAAGCCGCCACCTCAAATGAGTTGGCGGCCTAATCCTCGATGGAGGGAAGTGGTTGAGCGTCGCCCCATGTGAATTTGCGGGTATGAATCTCAAGTTTTGAGGCGCGTATCCCTTCTGGGAGCACCGCAAGCTGCGATCTGACAGATTTTGCAAGTACGCCGATCGGGTCGGACATTCTGAGTAATGGGCCGCCAGCGCCTTCGAGATCGAAAACTCGTGCGATGCGGTAAATGCAGTCAGTCGCGGCAAATTCCAACTCCGCAGCAGAAATGTGTACATTTCCATCAAAGGAGGATGTTGTACTTTTTACATCGATCAGCACCCTTGCTCCGCTAGTCTCCGTAACTTCAAAGTCATAGGGACTGGTCGCGTTCTGATCCGCAGTCCATGTGAAGCCTGCGATACGGCCCACTTCAAGCTCTCGTTCGAGGTGGCTACAGAATACAGCTTCACCTGCCCGGCCGATTTCTTGCGCACGCGCCTTGGCGGCAGCAAGCTCAATGGCGTTAACGGGCCTCGCCCTTCCAGACCGTGCCCGGTCGTTCAGGCGGCTCCTAGCCTCTTCATCGTCATCCGCGATAGCCCTCAGGTCGGCGGTTCTCGTCGGATCAGGCAGGAGGAGACTTAATGGATGGCCAATAGGCATTGGCACGGCGGCCAAGTCTGTATTGCTCATTTCGGCCATGGGGTGATTGCGGGGGACAAGTCTGAATTCGGAAGATAGGTAGTCGAGGATCGGCTTGTCGGAAGGGGAATTGGCCGAGAGCAAAACCATGCTTACCGAAGTTGGTAGCGGCTCTCCGTCAAACCCGAAGACTGCAATATCTCCAGGCTGCATATCGTCGAAGCGACTGGGATCCAGGTCTGGGCCGTAAATTAGTTTCCCGTTTAAGCGCCAGTTCTTGCCGCCCTCTGGCTTAATGATTTTCCGAGGAACCCGGTGAAGAGATGCTGCGGACGGGCCGTAGATATCCACCAGCACATGATGTTCAGAGGTACCGGAGATCGCGTTCGGGAGCGCCGGGAAAAGGCGAGCGGCCAATATATCGCTATCGAGATTTATTCCCTTTTGCTTGCTGGTGGAGTTGAGACGAAAATAGCCTGCAAACAGGGTTAGATCGCTGCTCGTCAGCATCTTCACGGCATATCGCATTCTATAGCCCTTTCAGCCCTGTCTGCATCGCGTGCTTAGCAGCGAGGCTTTATGCTCGCACCATAGGAAATTGCATCGGCCAATGGCTCCCCCATAGCGTGGTGTCGCGCTAGTCTCTCGATAATGCCTACTTCCGCGCCGCCGCCGAAACATCCCTGGCCGTCTTGAATTCATTGCCCGGCCTCCATTCCGGCCAGGTCCTGGACATGGCGATCCTGCGGCCGATCACATAGAGCAGGTCGACATCCGCCGCCGCGCCCCGCAGGTCCCAGTCAGGGCTCCAGGCGTCGCAGGCCTTGTGATAGCAGTTGGCGGTATAGTCATTGACCCACCTGTCCCCGGCAGCCCGCCCCCCGGTGACGAGGTCAGGTCCGCCCCCAGACCCATCATCAGCAGGGCCGGCACCCCCTTCTTGGCCAGGGAGAAATGGTCGGCGCGGAAGGCCAGGCCCTTTTCCGGATGCGCGTCGGGGGTGACCGTCCGACCGGTCGCCCTCGCCGCAGCGATCAGCTCATCGTCCAGCTGGCTCTGGCCATAACCCACCAGCACCACGTCTTTGGAGGGGCCAGCGGTCTGCAGAACGTCCATGGTCAGGTTAGCGGCCATCTTGGTGAGGTCGGTGGTGGGATTGACCCCATAGAATTCTGAGCCCAGCAGGCCGCGCTCCTCGGCGGTCCAGGCGGCGAAATAGAGGCTGCGGTCGGTGCGGGGTGCGGCCTTGAAGGCCCTGGCCAGTTCCAGAACCCCGGCCACACCGATGGCATCGTCGGCGGCACCGGCGCGGATGGTCCTGCCGTCGGCGTCCGGCGCGCCAACGCCATAGGCGTCCCAGTGTGCAGCGAACATGACCGACTCCGCCGGGCGCTTGGCCCCGGTCAGCTTGCCGATGACATTGTGGCTGACCACCTGGGTGTGGGCGAGTTTGAAGTCGGCACTGAAGGTGCTCGACAGTGTCACGGGCTGGAAGTCCGCCCGCCGGGCCTTGGCCTTTAGAGCGTCGAACTCAAGACCATCCTTGGCCAGCAGGCGCCGCGCCGCCTCGCCGGAGATCCAGGCTTGGAACTTCAGCCGCGCCTTGTCGGGATCGGCGCGGACGATATCGAAGCCCTCTCCCCCTGCCGCCATCACCGTGGACCAGCCATAGCCTGCGCCGGGGGTCTCATGCACGATCAGGGCCGCCGCCGCGCCCCGACGGACGGCCTCGTCATATTTATAGGTCCAGCGTCCGTAATAGGTCTCGGCCTGACCACCGAACTTGCCCGCCACGGCCTCACTTGGGGCGGCTTCAAAGTCCGGGTCATTGATCAGGATGACGGCAACCTTGCCCGTCAGGTCAACGCCCTTGAAATCATCCCAGCCCCGCTCAGGCGCGCTGACCCCATAGCCCACAAAGACCAGGGGGGCGTTGTCAATGCTCACCCGATCGACGGGCAGGAGGGAGATGCCGGCTATATCTTGGCCCAGGACCAGGGGCGACTTGGCATCGCCAGAGGTCAGGCTGAAGGTTCCTTTGGGGTCGACCTGAGTCTTCAGCAGAGGCACGTCCTGCAGGAAACTGCCCTTAGGACCGCCGGGTTCCAGGCCCAGGGCTTTGAACCGGGCCGTCAGATAGTCCAGGGTTTTGATCTCTCCCGCCGATCCGGGCGTTCGGCCTTCAAAATCGTCTGAGGCCAGAACCTTGACCGTGGCCGACAGGCGGGCGGGATCGGTGGCGGCATGGGCCGCGCTGGCTATCAATAGGGTCAGGGAAAGGACGACGGGGCGAAGCATGAGGTACTCTCGAAGGGACCGGTTCTCGTCAACCTAGCCCTTCAGCACCTCTTCCTCCACCTGCCCTAAGCGTTCCTTGCCGAAGAAGATTTCATCGCCCACGAAAAAGGTCGGAATACCGAAGGTTCCTCGGGCCGCCGCCGCGTCGGTATTGGCGGCCAGCTCAGCCTTGACCTCGGGGTCCTGGGTGGCCGCCAGAATGGCCCGGGCGTCGAGACCGGCGGCGGTCAGGACGGCAGCGGCCACCCCGGGATCATCCATCTTCTGGCCGTCTTCCCACATGGCCTTGAGCACGGCCTCCAGATAGGCCTCGCCCACACCCAGCCTTTGCGCGGCGATCAAGCCGCGCATGATCAACAGGGTGTTGACCGGAAAGTGGGGATTGAAGGCGAACTTACTCAAGCCGTGCTTGGCGATGAACCGGCGGGTCTCTAGGTTCTCATAGGCCAGCTTGCCCTGGATATTGCCGAAGGCGAGATTGGGGGCTTGGTTGCCGGTGATCTTGAAAATACCCCCCAGCAGGCAGGGGATCAGGTTGATCTTCGCCCCGGTCCGCTCGGCGATCTGGGGCAGGACCTTCCAGGACAGATAGGCGTTGGGGCTGCCGAAATCGAAGATGAAGTCGATGGTGCGCGTCATGGGGTGTCTCCTCACCAGGTTTCTGACCAGGGCCGCAGATCCAGCTCATGGGTCCAGGCCGAACGTTGTTGGTTGTGCAGCCAGACATAGTTGGCGGCGATCTGTTCGGGCTTGAGGATCAGGTCCTTTTCCAGCAGGCTCTCCACATTGGCGCGGTTGGCGCGGGTGAAGTTGCCGTCAATGGCACCGTCCACCACCACATGAGCCACATGAATACCCTTGGGGCCCAGCTCTCGGGACATGCTCTGGGCGAGCGCGCGAAGACCGGCCTTGGCGGCGGCGAAGGCTGCAAAACCGTCCCGGCCCCGAATCGACGCCGTAGCCCCGGTAAACAAAATAGAGCCCCGGCCCCTTGGCCCCATGACCCGAGCCGCTTCCCGTCCCGCCAGGAAGCCGGCGAAACAGGCCATTTCCCAGACCTTGGTGAAGACCCGCGAGGTTGTCTCGACAATGCCGAACCGGACATTGGCCCCGATGTTGAAGACCACCACCTCCAGGGGGCCGACCTCGGCTTCGATCTTGTCGAACAGGGCGATGACCTCGTCCTCCTCCCGGGCATCCACCCCGAAGGCGTGGGCGATCCCGCCGGCGGCGCGGATCTCTTGAGCCAGCCCATCCAGCTGGTCGAGATTGCGGGCGCGCCGTGTCATGCAGACCGCATGGCCCTCAGCGGCAAAGGCCTTGGCTATGGCCCCGCCAACCCCTTCGCCAACCCCGACCACAAGGCAAGCGCCCCTGGAACCTGTCGTCATGTCCGCCCCAATACCGGTCAGTCTGATTTTCTAGAGCCTGTTCCCTTTAGACGGAAACGTCTAGAGGGATAAAACAGGCTCTAATTCAAGATGTTAGAGTGCGTTTCGATCCGATAACCGGTTCCCACTTATCGGAACGCACTCT
>NMUI01000159.1 GCA_002221445.1 Phenylobacterium zucineum
CTAAAGGGAACAGGCTCTAAGCACAATGCGAGTCACACCCCGATAAATGATCTTATCAAGATTGCCGACATTCGCAAAGGTCCGCATGGAGAGTTTTAGGAATCCCAACCCTACCCCTTGACCATCGGCAAGCTATTCGTCGCCTGACCGTTCAGCGCCAAGATCGCATTGGCCACGGCGGGCGCGATCACCGGAACCCCGGGCTCGCCCACGCCCGACGGTGCATTGCCGGACGGGACGATGTGAGTCTCCACATGAGGCGCTTCGGAATTGCGCAGGACGCGGTAGGTGTCGAAATTGGTCTGCTCGACCGCGCCGTTCTTCAGGGTGACCTTGCCGAATAGGCCAGCCGAGAGGCCATAACAAATCCCGCCCTCCATCTGGGCGGCGATCTGGTTGGGGGCGATGGCGACGCCGCAGTCGACGGCGGCCACCACCCGGCCGACCTTGGGCACCCCGTCCACCAGCTGAACCTCCGCCACCTGGGCCACCACCGTGCCGAAGCTCTCATGAACCGCGACGCCCCGGGTCCAACCCGGGGTCACGGCACCAGCCTTTTCCAGGGCAAGGTTGAGGGCCGCGATGTGACGCTTAGCGCCCGCCTTTTCAAACAGGGCTAGGCGATAGGCCACCGGATCCTTGCCGGCCTTGCGGGCCAGCTGGTCAATAGTGTGCTCCATAACAAAGGCCGTATGGGTCGCCCCCACCGACCGCCACCAGAGAACCGGCACGTCGAGATCTGGCATGAGGACCTGGCCGTCCACCACCGGGGTGGCCTTGAGATAGGGCGAACCCTTGGTTCCTTCCACCGTGGTTTCATCCACCCCTTTGGTGGGCATGGGCGAGCCCTTCATCAGGGACTGGGTGACGATGCGATGGGTCCAGGAGAGCGGATAGCCGTCCTTGTCGGTGACGATCTTGACACGGTGATGGGTAAGGGGTCGGAAATAACCCGCCGTCATGTCGTCTTCCCGGGTCCAGACCAGCTTGACCGGTCGCCCGCCGCCCACCTGCTTGGCGATATGGACGCACTCCACCACATAGTCGGACTGGAAATTGGCTCGCCGCCCGAAGGAGCCCCCGGCGAACAGGGTCTCGATCTCCACCTTGCCCGGGAGGGTCATGACGATCTTAGCGGTGTTGAGCTGATCTACCGTGGGAATTTGCGACCCGAAGGTCAGCTTGTTTTTCCCGCCGCCGATCTCGGCCACGCAGTTCATGGGCTCCATGGTGGCGTGGGCTAGGAAAGGGAAGTCATAAGCCGATTCGAAAATCTGGCCCTGGGCAGGCTTGGCGGCATCGCCCTGGGTCTGGAAGACCTGCCAGGGAGTCTTGTCGGGCAGGGTGCCCTTGCCGCTGGCCCAATCGGTATAGTCGGCCGTCAGCTTGTCTGAGCTGTGCTTCTGAGCCTTGGAGTCATCCCAGGTGACCTTGAGCGCCTCGCGGCCCGCCTTGGCGGCATAGGTGGTCTCGGCGACCACGGCCACGCCGGTGGGGATTTGGAAGACATCGACAACGCCCGCGACCGCCTTGGCCTCTGTCGCATCAAAGCTCGCCACCGTCGCGCCGAACTTGGGGGCGTGGGCCACCATGGCGGTAAGCATGTTGGGCAGGTGAACATCCTGGGTGAAGCGGGCAGTGCCGTCGCTCTTGGCCCGGGAGTCCTTGCGGCGGACCCGGTCCGTGCCAATCAGGGTGAAGGTCTTGGGGTCCTTCAAGGTCGGGGTCTTGGGCGGCGCAACCTTGGCGGCCTCGGCCAGCAGGTCGCCAAAGCCGGCAGACTTACCTGACTTGGGGTGGGCGACCACACTATCCTTGACGGTGATCTCAGCGACGGGAACGCCCCATTTGGCGGCAGCGGCGTCGACGAACATGGCCCGGGCCGAGGCCCCGGCGGTACGTAGCTGCATCCAGCTGTTGGCAATGGCGGTGGAGCCCCCGGTGCCCTGCACGCCCATGCCGAGATTGGCGTAAACCTTGGCATTGGCGGCGGCCTGCTCGACCTTCACTCGGCTCCAGTCGGCGTCCAGCTCCTCGGCAACAATGGCGGCGAGGCCCGCATGATTGCCCTGACCAAATTCGATGTGTTTGGAAATCACCGTGACGGCCCCGTCGGCAGCGATCTTGATGAAGGGCCCAAAGGCGCCGAAATCGGACTTGGCCCCCATGGCCAGAATATCACCGGGGGAGCACCCCACCAGCAGAGCGCCGCCCACCAGGGTGGCACCGACCACCAGTTCGCGACGGGTGGTGCCGGACTTCAGGTCCTCGGAATTTACAGGTGCGTTCATAATACCCTCCCCTAGGCCTTGGCGGCTTTTGCGGTATCGCCGAGGTCGGCGACGTCCTTGATGGCGGCACGGATGCGCTGATAGGCCCCGCAGCGGCAGATATTACCATCCATGGCCGCGTCGATGTCGGCATCGGTAGGCTTGGGCGTTTTCGCCAATAGGGCAGCAGCGCTCATCAACTGGCCAGACTGGCAATAACCGCACTGGGGCACATCATGCTTGACCCAGGCCTGTTGCAAGGGATGTGCGCCGCCAAGGCTTTCGATGGTGGCGATCTTCACCCCGGTCAAGCTGACGATGGGGACCGAGCAGGACCGGATGGGCGAACCATCGGCCAGAACCGTGCAGGCCCCGCATTGGCCGATACCGCAACCGAACTTTGGACCCGTCAGGCCCACCTCATCGCGCAGAACCCAAAGTAGAGGGGTGTCCGGCGCGGCGTTCACCGCCACCGATTTTCCGTTGATGTCCAGTGTGGTTGCCATGGTGTCGTCCCTCCCGGAATCCCTGATTTGGGTAATCCTAACGGTGTTCAGTCGATCATGGCTAGAGGGTGTTCCGATCCGATAACCGGTTCTCAACGCTCAGAACACCCTCTAAGACCTTGAACGGAAACCAAAGGACTAAGCCTTGGACGCCTTTCCAGCCTTTTTCCCGCTCAAGGGGGCGGTGGTGGTCATTGTCGGTGACGGTGAGGGTGCAGAGGCCAAGGCCCGGCTGTTTATGGGCTCGCCCGCCGACATTCGCCGGGTCTCCGGGGCGGTCGCCCTGCAAGTCGAGACCTATCAGGGGGCTCTATTCGCCTTCATTGCCGACGGCGAGGACCATGTCCTGCAGGCGGCCGCAGAGATCGCCCGTTCGGCCGGAGCCCTGGTCAATGTGACCGACCGCCCGGCCCTCTGTGATTTCACCACCCCGGCGGTGATTGATCGCGGACGGGTGGTGGCAGCGGTGGGCACCGGTGGCAGCTCGCCCACCCTGGCCGCCCGCCTGCGCAATGACATAGAGCAGAAGATTCCCGAAGGCGCAGGCTGGGCGGCGGACCTGCTGGCGAGCGTTCAGGCCCAGGTGAAGGCCAGATTTCCTGACCTTGGCGAACGTCGCCGCTTCCTGCGTCAAGCCCTGGACGGTCCGGCGGTCAAGGCGGCCCTGGACGGCGACATGGCCTTGGCGCGATCCTTGTTCGAGGGTGAGCTTGCCGATCCCGGCTCACCCCGGGTGGGCAAGGTTCAGATCATCCGCGCTGAGGGGCCTTCGGATCTCCTGACCCTGCGGGCCGCCCGCGCCCTGGCGGCGGCAGACCTTGTGGTTGCCGATCCAGGGGTCGATCCCGGCATAACAGGCATGGTTCGCCGGGATGCCGAGCGTCCGCCCCCTGAGACCGTGTCGGCAGAGCGACTCGCCCAGTGGGCGGCGGAGGGTCTGACCCTTGTCCGGCTGGTCTGCGGCGACCCACAGGCGGAGATCGCCGCACTGACCGCCGCAGGGGTCAAGGTCGAAATCCTGCCCCACCCGCAGGTTTAATGCAGACTGCGATCCTTGGTCTCCGGCAAGAAGACCAGACAGGTCACCACCGACAGGGCGGTGAAGGCGAAGGGATACCAAAGACCGGAATAGATATTGCCCACCGCCGCCACGATGGCAAACGCGGTGAAGGGCACGAAACCCCCGATCCAGCCTGTGCCGATATGATAGGGCAAGGACATGGCCGTATAGCGGATGCGGGTGGGGAACAACTCTACCAGGCAAGCGGCAATAGGGCCAAACAGGGCGGTAGCCGCGATCACGAAAACGAACAGGATGGCGGCCAACCCAGGAAAATTGATCCGGGCGGGATCCGCCTTGGCCGGGTAACCCGCCGCCGCCAGGGTGGCTTTGATCTGGCCCTCCACGCCGGCTTTCAGCGCCTTAGCCGCCGCCTTGTCCAGGCCCACGGCGGATCTTGAACCTACGGCAACCCCGCCGATCTTGACCAGGGCGGGCGATCCCGCCGGACCGGCTTTATTGTCATAGGACACCCCGGCATTGGCCAGGACGCTTTTAGCTATGTCGCAGGAGGTGACGAAGCTCGCCTTACCCACAGGGTCGAACTGCAAGGCGCAATCGGCAGGATCGGCCATGACCACCACCGGTGTGCGGGCCTGCGCCTCTGCCAGGGCAGGATTGGCCATCTTGGTCAGCATGTGGAAACCTGGAAAATAGGCCACCAGCATCAGGGTCATACCAAACAGCATGACCGGCTTTCGCCCCAGGCGATCAGAGAGTGCGCCGAACACCACATAGAAAACAGCGCTGACCGCGGTCGCCGCCATCATCACCAGATTGATGGTTTCGGGGGCGACCTTTAGAAACTTGTCCAGGAAGGTCTGGGTATAGAAAAAGGCCGTGTACCAGACCGCTCCCTGGGCCGACATGATCGCCGCCAGGGCCAGCAGGACCAGCTTCAGGTTCTTCCACTGACCAAAGGCCTCGGTATAGGGGGCCGCCGACCCGCCGCCCTCGGCTTTCATCTTGGCGAAGGCCGGGCTTTCGGTAAGTTTCATGCGCATGAAAATCGAGACCAGCAGCAGGCCTGCGGAAAACAGGAAGGGTATCCGCCAGCCCCATGCGTCGAAGGCGTCGGGGCCGAAATACTGTTTCAACACCAGGCGAGTTGCCAGGATGACCAGCAGGGCACCAAACAGACCAAAGGCCGCTGAGGTCTGGACCCAGCTGGTAGACCGGCCTCGGGCATCGACCGGCGCGTGCTCGGCCACATAGATTGCCGCCCCACCATATTCGCCACCCAAGGCAAAGCCCTGCACGATCCGCATCAGGACCAACAGGGCCGGAGAGATGAGCCCCGCTTGGGAATAGGTGGGCAGGAGGCCGATGGCCACCGTGGCACCGCCCATCAGCATGACAGTTACCAGGAACGCCCCCTTGCGCCCGGCCTTGTCACCAATGCGACCGAAGACCAGGGCCCCGATGGGCCGGAAGGCAAAGCCTGCACCGAACAGGGCCAGGGCGGCGATATAGCCCGCCGTATCGGTCAGGCCCGTGAAAAAGGTCTTGGAAATGACCGTGGTTAAACTGCCGAAAACAAAGAAATCATACCACTCGAAGGTGGTGCCGGCCGCCGAGGCGGCCACGACGGTGCGCAGAGAGGCCCCGGGCAAGGACGCTGAATCCTGGTCTGTCGCGGTGGTGGTCATGCTGTTGCCTCCCGGAATTTGGGGAAGGTTTAGCATTGGCGACGGGGGCGGCGGAAGGGCCGACCCCGATCCCGCCAAGTTTAGAACGCGTTTTCGCCGGTGATCGCCCGCCCCAGGATCAGGGCATGGACGTCGTGCGCCCCTTCATACGTGTTGACGGTTTCCAGGTTCGCGGCATGGCGCATGACGTGATAGTCGCCGCTGATACCGTTGCCGCCATGAATGTCCCGGGCCTCCCGAGCGATGGCCAGGGCCTTACCACAGTTATTGCGCTTCATCAGGCTGATGGCTTCAGGAACCCAGGCCCCCTGATCAATCAACCGACCCAGGGCCAGGGCCCCTTCAAAGCCCAGGGCGATCTCGGTCTGCATGTCGGCCAGCTTTTTCTGAATCAGCTGCCGGGCCGCCAGGGGCTTACCGAACACAGAGCGGGTCTTGGTATAGTCCCGGCTGGCGTGCAGACAGAATTCAGCCGCCCCCATGGCACCCCAGGCTATGCCGTAGCGGGCCTTGTTGAGGCAGGAGAACGGGCCTCGCAGGCCCGAGACATTGGGCAGAATCTGGCTTCGGGAACAAACACCTCGTCCAGGGCGATCTCGCCGGTGATGGAAGCGCGCAGGGACAGCTTGTTCTTGATCTGCGGGGTTTCAAAACCCTTAGAGCCGCGATCCACCAGGAAGCCCCGGATCACGCCGTCCAGCTTGGCCCAGACCAGGGCCACATCGGAAATCGGCGCATTGGTGATCCACATCTTGGCACCCGAGAGGGTATAACCGCCGGGTGCCTTACGGGCGATGGTTCGCATACTGGCCGGGTCAGAGCCGCCATCCGCCTCTGTGAGGCCAAAGCAACCAATGATGTCACCCTTCGCCATGCCGGGCAGATAGGCCTGCTTCTGTGCCTCTGAACCGAAGGCATAGATCGGGTACATGACCAGAGAGGACTGCACGCTCATGGCCGAGCGATAGCCACTGTCGATGGCTTCGATCTCCCGGGCGATGAGGCCATAGGCCACATGGTTGACCCCAGCGCAGCCATAGTCTTCTGGCAGAGTCGGACCAAGAAAGCCCAAGGCTCCCATCTCTGTCATAATTTCACGGTCAAACCGCTCTTCGGCATATGCAGACACCACCCGGGGCAGCAGTTTTTCCCGGGCATAGGTCCGGGCTGCATCCCAGATCATCCGCTCATCCTCAGAGAGGCGCGATGCCATGTCGAGGGGATCAACCCAGTCAAAGGTCTTGGTGTCTTGGGCGGAGGCCATGGCCGTAACTCCTTCAGGACTTTGGGGCCTTATGATCGCAAATCAGCGTCCCGTGTAGAGGCCTTTGCGCGTCTCGATGAAAGAAGCCGCAAATTCTTTGAACACTCTCAAGAAAAGAGGAATAAATCCCGAGTCTGCAGGGTCTCCATCCATCGGCGCGTCCGCCTGCTGCGCCCGGACGGAGCCCCCAGCCAATCAAACTACGCCCCCCGGGCCACAAACCAGCCATTGCGGAATCCCTTGTCGGCCTTGCCGTAGACAAAGGCGGACCCGTCCTCGGACACCAGTTCGCCACCCGCCGAGATCAAGACCGCATGGCCGGCGGCAATGTCCCACTCCATGGTCGGGCCGTGGCGGGGATAAATGTCGGCGGAGCCTTCGGCGAGTCGGCAGAACTTGATGGAGGAATCCATGGGCATGGACGTCGCAAAGCCGTACGTGTCGGCTAGAGCCTGGACGGTTTCAGGCTTCATGGTATGGCTGACCAAGGCGATGGCCGCGCCATCGGGCCAAGCCCTCGCCGCAATCTTCTTCGCGGCACCACCAGACGCCCGCTTCCAGGCGCTTGATTCCTTGGTGAACCAGGTCTCGTCGGTAGCGGGGGCGGTTACGGCACCTGCGATCGGGCGGCCATCTTCGATGAGAGCGATATTCACGGTGAAGTTGGGATCGCCCCGGACAAAAGCCTTGGTCCCGTCTACCGGATCGACCAGAAAAAACTGTCGGCCAATGGCGTCAGGGGTTCCGAATTCGCTGGCGTCTTCTTCCGAAATGATCGGGATGCCCGGAAAGGCCGTGCTGAGACGGTCGAGAATCAAGGCCTCACCGCGTTGATCGGCCTCCGTCACCGGGCTCTCATCGGCCTTGGTGTGAACCGTCAAGCCCGACTTCCAGAGCGGCAGGATCAGACGCCCAGCGTCTTCACAGATGTCGGCGAGGATTGGCCCCACGTCGGTCAGGTCGATAGGCATGGCCATCCTTTGCTTAAGACTTATCCGACATAGGACGCGCGGCACAAGGCCGAACTGTCAGATCTCACCGTCTCGGCATGACCCCGGATTTCCTGGATTTACCCGCCCGGGCGCGTTTGCCAAAGCGGCAAATCAGGTCAGATTCCAAGCCATGACCGATGAGACATCTCCAATCCAAGCTCCGCCGGACCTCCCGATCGTCCCTAAGCCGCGCACCGCAGAGGTCGCCGCCTATTTAGCGGCGCGCATGTGTCACGATTTCATCAGCCCCGCCAGCGCCATCGTCTCTGGTCTCGACCTGCTCGAAGATCCCACCGCAGAGGACATGCGAGAGGACGCTATGAGTCTGATCGCCGGGTCAGCGCGCAAACTCGCTGATCTGTTAGCCTTTACCCGGGTGGCGTTCGGCGCGTCGGCATCGTCGGAAACCTTCGATCCCCGGGACCTGCACAAACTGTTGACGGGCCTGTTTGGGCACATGCGGGCGGAGTTGGACTGGCGGATTGAGGCGGCCAGCCTCAACAAGCCTGCAACCCGAACCATTCTGAATTTGGCCCAACTGGCGGGCGCGGCCCTGCCCTTAGGCGGAGTCGCGAGTGTTGCCGCGGTGGAAGAAGCCGGACATCTGGCCATAGCCGTCAAAGCCAAAGGGGTTAAACCCCGTCTGCGTCCGGAAGTCATGGCTGGATTAGATGGGAAGCCCATGGGTGATGGACTGCACGGCCACTGGGTCCAGGCTTATTATATTCACCTGTTCGTTCAAGACGCCGGTGGAAAGGTATTTTCGAAGGTCGATGAGGACAGCGTGGTCTTCGCCGCGACCCTGCCCTTGCCTTAGATTCAAATTGTTTCCGACAAATCGCCGAACCCATACCTGTCCTTAACCATCGCTGTTCCAAATTCGGTGGGTCTTGGAGGCGTTATTTCGTGAAGACCTGTTTGGTGGTCGATGACAGTCGGGTGATCCGCAAGGTGGCTCGCCGCATACTTGAGGACATCGGCTTTGGTATTGCCGAGGCGTCCGATGGTGTGGAAGCCCTCACCTGGTGTCGCTCCGCCATGCCTGAAGCTATTTTGTTGGACTGGAATATGCCGGTCATGAACGGCATTGAATTTTTGCGGCGGCTCCGTTTGGAGCCGGGCGGCGATAAGCCAACCGTCGTGTTCTGCACTGTCGAAACGGACATTGAAAAGATTCAGGAAGCCTTGGAAGCCGGGGCCCGTGAATACATCATGAAGCCCTTCGACAGCGACATTATCGCCCGGAAATTCATGGAGGCGGGCCTCGCATGACCCCTGAGGACTGCGGTTGGGTGGCCGGGATTTGCGCGGCACGGGTCGGCCTGAAGGTCGATCCGGAAAAGACCTATCTGATCGAGAGCCGTCTTGGCCCTGTGGCGCGGCGGGAGCGGTTTCCGTCCGTTGACGAGTTGGTCAGCTCGGTACGGGGCAATGGCGATGATCGCCTGGAATGGGCAGTGATTGAGGCAATGGCCGCCGGCGAATCAAGCTTCTTTCGCGACCGGGTGCCGTTTGAATGCTTCCGAAATGAGATCCTGCCGACCCTGACTCACGTTCGTGGGACCAGTCCCCTGCGGGTTTGGAGTGCCGGATGCGGCGCAGGGCAGGAAATCTACTCCCTGGCTATGGTTGTTCAGGATAGCTTGGCCGAGCTTCCGGTCGATACCCAAATTCAGCTCTTCGGTTCGGATCTCTCTGATCGTGCGATGGAAAAGGCACAAAGCGGCATCTACACCCACTTCGAGGTTCAACGGGGCTTGCCGATCCGTCAACTGGTCCGGCACTTCCAGAAATCCGATGACATGTGGGTACTGGGTCCCCATATCCGGACCATGGTCCGGTGGCGGCGGCTGAATCTGATGGTCGATCAGGCCGCAGCTGGCGGGTTTGATGTTATTTTCTGCCGCAATGTCCTTTGCAACATGACCCCCGTCGCCCGGCAGAAGACCCTGGCGGGCTTGGCCCACGCGCTCAGTTCAGACGGCTTTCTGTTCCTGGGTGAAGGCGAGAGCACCCAGGCCCTGGGCGGGGCTTTCCATGCGGTCGCTGACCGACCCGGTCTTTATGCCCGCAATCCGGGCTTCCGCCTCGCGGCCTGATCGCGGAATTTCACCCGCGGGCCTTGGCACCGCCACATTTCCTGCATCATATGGTTGCCATGACATCGCGCCTGTCCATAACCGTCTTCCTGGTCACACTTTTCAGTGCGACGGCAAGCCTGGCCCAGATCAGACCAGTGGAGGGTGAGCCGGTGCGGGCCACAGATGGGACTGTGCTTGGTCAGGTCCAACAGGTGGTCAATGACCGCGCAGGTCGACCGACCCAAGTCCTCGTCCAGCCCAAGGGCGTGCGGACCCCGGCGCTCCACAGTCTGGCGATCAAGAGCCTTACCGAATCACCAGAGGGCCTAACCGCGCCGATCACCAAGGCTGAGTTCGATGCCATGCCGACGGTGGATCTGGACAACTAGACTCGCTTTCAGATTGATTGAATCGCGTG
>NMUI01000160.1 GCA_002221445.1 Phenylobacterium zucineum
CGTCTGCGCAAGCAAGTGCTGAACCCCAGCTTCCGCAAGCGCCGGGTCAAGGAAGAATAGGCCCTAGAGCCTGTTCCCTTTAGACGGAAACGTCTGGAGGGATAAAACAGGCTCTCATTCAAGATGTTAGAGTGCGTTTCGATCCGATGACCAGTTCCCACTTATCGGAACGCACTCTAGATCGTCCGGAGATCGAGCCCCGGAAAGGTCTGTTCAAACTGTCCCAGCGCCTGGGTGCTCAGGCTCACAGCCAACAAAATCTCACCGCTAGTCCCGTCGCTGCGGCTGAGAATACGCCCATGTCGATAGAGCCAGGCCAGGGCCGCCCCCTCCCCCGCCGGAATATCGATACCTACCGGCGCAGCCTCGTCCACCAGATCTGCGATCATAGCCAGAAGGATGTCGCATCCCTCCCCGCTCACGGCAGAGACCGGAACCGCAGCAGGTGAAGCGCGCAGGGCATCACCGCGCAGGATTTCGCGATCCGCCGCCTCGGTAAGGTCCAGCTTGTTCCAGACCTCTATGACCCGCCGCTCGCTCATTTCGACGCCCAGCCGGGTCAGAACCTTGCGGACATCCTGTGCCTGAGCGTCCGTCTCCTCGCTGGATATGTCCCGCACATGCAAGATCACATCAGCCTCCTTGACCTCTTCCAAGGTGGCACGGAAGGCCTCGACCAGTTCATGCGGTAGATCTGAAATGAAGCCCACCGTGTCAGACAGAACAGCGGGGCGGCCATCTGGCAGATTCAGGGTTCGCAGGGTGGGATCAAGGGTGGCGAACAACATATCCTGCGCCACCACGTCAGACCGGGTCAGCCGATTAAACAGGGTCGACTTTCCAGCATTTGTGTATCCGACCAGGGCGACGGAAGGTGCCGGGGCCCGCTGACGGGCGGCGCGTTGCAGGGTGCGTGTGCGCCGGACCTCAACCAGGTCCCGTTTCAGCTTGGCTATCTTTTCGGCGATCAGCCGCCGGTCGGTTTCAATCTGGGTCTCCCCCGGGCCACCCATAACGCCGAAGCCACCGCGCTGGCGCTCAAGATGGGTCCAGGTGCGTACCAGCCTGGAACGCTCATAGGACAGGCGCGCCAGTTCGACCTGGAGCCGACCCTCCCTGGTCCTCGCCCTTCGTGCGAAGATTTCAAGAATAAGCCCCGTCCGATCAATGACCTTAACACCCCAGGCTTTTTCGAGATTCCGCTGCTGGACCGGGGTCAGGGCGTCATCCACAATGGCCACATCAATGTCCAGCGCCTCACAGAGTTGCCCGATCTCGATGACCTTACCGGACCCGAAAAGCGTGGCCGGTGTCGGTTTCCGGAGCGGCGCGATCAGGGCATCGCAGATTTCCAGATCCAGGGCCAAGGCCAGGCCGATAGCTTCCTGGAGCCGCGCTGTCCCACTGCGACCGGTCCCTCGGTTATCCCGATCCGGATGAACGACAATCGCTCCTTGAACCGGGGCTTCGCGATCAATCAATTTCGAAGTCAATCGTCCTCATCTTCCGACGGTTCATAGAGCTGAACAGGGGCCGCAGGCATGATGGTGGAGATTGCGTGTTTGTAAACCAGTTGCGACTGCCCGTCCCGACGAAGCAGGACGCAGAAATTATCGAACCAGCTCACCACACCTTGCAACTTCACGCCGTTTACGAGGTAGATCGTCAGGGGCGTTTTTGTTTTACGGACGCTATTGAGAAAGGTGTCCTGCAGATTTTGTTTCTTGTCGTTTGACATGGCTTTTCGCCTCTTTTTGTTTTCGAGGGCGAAAACCGCCCCACACACGCAAGTCCAGTTAGGTCGGCGATTGTGACAGACGCAATCTTCGCCGACCGGCTACAGTGCCGAAGCCTGAGCTTGTTCAATATATAGGCGCCTCAAAAGGCTTGTCATAGGCCCGACCGTGCCGCTTCCGATAGGCTTTCCATCAACAGCGATCACCGGCAGCACCAGAGCGCCGGCACCGGTGATGAAGGCCTCGCGCGCCGTGAGGGCTTCCTCGGGGGTAAAGGGACTCTGGTCTATGGCGATGCCTTCAGCCTGAAGTATGTCCAGCAAGGTATGTCGGGTTACCCCTCGCAGGATGTTGGCGTTGGTATCGCGAGTCTTGACCGTACCATCGGCCTTCACGATCCAGGCATTGGATGACGCCCCCTCTGTCACAAAGCCCAAGTCGTCCACAAACCAGGCCTCCGCTGCGCCCTGAAGTCTTGCCGCCTGTTTGGCCATGGCATTGGGTAGCAGACCGACGGTCTTGATGTCGCAACGACCCCAGCGATTTTCAGGGACGGTTATCACCGACACGCCTTTGGCGGCCTTAGCTTCGGCCTCGGTCCGGTCAATCGCCTTTGCGGTTATCACAACCGCAGGGGGGACGGGATTTGTGGGGAAGGCATGATCCCGGGGCGCGACACCTCGACTGACCTGCAGATAGAGCAAGCCATCGCGAATGCGGTTCTGCCTCACGGTTTCACGAAGTACCAAGGTCAAAGCCTTGCGGCTCATAGGCATAGCGATCTGAAGCTCGGAAAGGCTCCGCTCCAATCGTGCGAAATGCCCCTCGAGATCGGCCAGTTTCCCGTCGAACAGGGCCCAGACCTCATAGACCGCGTCGGCCAGCTGATAACCGCGGTCTTCGATATGGACGAAGGCTTCGGCGTGCCGCTCAAAGCGACCGTTCACATAGGCGATACGTCCCATCTATTCGTCTCCGGTTTCGCCGGCTCGCCCATTGGATAGCCCCAACGATTTCAGCTTGCGATGAAGCGCTGAGCGCTCCATGCCGATAAACGCTGCGGTCCGTGAAATATTGCCGGAAAAACGCAGCATCTGAGCGTGCAGATATTCTCGCTCAAACAGCTCCCGCGCGTCTCTGAGCGGGAGCGAAATAATCCGCTCCGACCCGATGGCCCCACCCGACGTCAGGGGGGACACATCGCCGGGCATCATGTCTGCGGTGATCGGATCGACCGGATCCCCCGCCGCCAGAATTAGCATACGTTCGATATTGTTACGAAGCTGGCTGAGATTACCAGGCCAAGGGCGGACCTGTAGAGCGGCCAACGCATCATCGGCCAATCGCCGCCGGGTCATACCCGTTGCCTCACAGATTTTTCGAATAAAAAAGTCCACGAGTTCAGGAATGTCCTCACGACGCTCAGCCAGGCCTGGCACAGAGATCGGAACGACGTTCAGCCGATGGAACAAATCTTCGCGGAACCGACCCGAGGCGATTTCATCTCGCAGGTCGCGACAGGTGGACGACACGACGCGGACATCAACCTGAACATCTGACACCCCGCCAACCCGCCTGAACCGCTGTTCCACCAGAACCCGCAGAATGCGGCTTTGGGTCTCCCGGGGCATATCTGCGACTTCATCGAGATAGAGCGTACCGCCATGAGCCCGTTCAAACACCCCAATCTTGGCGGGACGCCCCCCCTCGCCTTCCTCGCCGAACAACTCGACATCCACCCGTTCAGGGGTCATGCCGGAGGCGCTGATCACCAAAAACTCACTCTTCGCCCTGGGACTAGCCCCGTGAATTAAACGGGCCACCGTTTCCTTACCGGCACCGGGCGGACCCGAAATCAGAACGCGACTATTGGCATTGGCGAGTTTAGCGATCAGACCCCTAAGCTGTTGGGTCGCCATGGACTTGCCGATAAGGCCGTCCGGAGCAATGGTCTGGGCCCTAAGCCGACGATTTTCGCGTTTAAGAGTTGAAGACTCCAACGCGCGCTCTACCGCCAACAACAGGCGATCAGACTTGAAAGGTTTTTCCAAAAACTCATAGGCCCCGCGCTTGATGGCGCTGACAGCGGTTTCGATATTGCCGTGACCTGAAATCATGATGACCGGCAGATCAACGTCCAATGTCCGCACGAGATCCAGAAGTTCCAGGCCATCCATTCCCCCGCCCTGCATCCAAATGTCGAGGACCAGAATTGCCGGCTTACGCGCCCGAATGGCGGCCAGGGCGGCCTCGGAGTCATTCGCGGTCCGAACCGCATACCCCTCATCCGACAAAATACCGGCCACGAGGTCGCGGATGTCGGCTTCATCATCGACCACAAGCACATCAGCCGCCATGGGGCACCTCTAAATTTGAACCGGCGATCAGGGCTTCACCCAGGTCGCCAGGACTCGATGGGATTGTCAGAATAGCCCGGGCACCGGGGCTGTTCACCGCGTCCATAAGCACGAGTTCTCCACCATGATCCTCGAGAATTCGTTTTACGATGGCTAGACCAAGTCCCGTCCCCTTTTCCCGCGTGGTGACATAAGGTTCGGTCAGTCGGTCTCGGTCCTTAATGGGCAGACCCAGTCCATTGTCCTCAATCGTGACCGTGATATTCCGTTGAGACCGGGCAATGACAACCGTTATCCGACCTGGCGGCTCAGGCATTTTTGAGGTGCGCGCCATGACTGCTTCCGCAGCATTTTTGAGCACATTGGTTAGAGCCTGGGCGATCATTCGACCATCAGCCTGCACCTCATAGGTCCTCACGGGTTCGATTAGAGCAATGTCGATGTCGGGATTGGCGACACGCTGAGCAAACACCGCTTCGCGGACAAGTTCGGTAAGATCATGGCGTGCAAAATTTGGGGTCGGCATTCGCGCGAAGGACGAAAACTCATCGACCATCCGACCGATATCACCCACCTGCCGCACGATGGTCTCCGTGCAACGATCAAAGGTCTCCAAGTCACCCGGCTGAATGCCACCCCGGAATTTCCGTCGGATGCGCTCAGCGGAAAGCTGGATGGGGGTTAGGGGGTTTTTGATCTCGTGAGCGATACGACGTGCGACGTCGCGCCAAGCCGCATTCCGCTGCGCCGAGACTAACCGCGTAATATCGTCAAAGGTCAGAACCAGACCTTCTTCGCTACGGCTGGCACGAACCCGCAAACGCCGGGTTTCCTTGGACCGGGAAACATCGACTTCCCCTTCGGCAATTCCCGCCAGACGGGCATCCCGGGCAATCGACACCAATTCCGGTGCGACGTGTTCCAAGCCTAGCCCATGTCCCCGGTCTCCCGGCAGATCCAGGAGTGTGACAGCCTGACGATTTGCCGCCGATATATTTCCCGCGCTGTCCGTGGCCAGAACCCCCGCCGAAACTTCCGAAAGCACGGTTTCAATAAAACGACTGCGTTGTTGAGCCTCGTCACTTGCCAGGGTGAGGGCGTGCTGCTGATGCTCAAGATCGCGGGTCATATTGTTGAAGGCATGGGATAAGACGGCGATTTCTTCGGGATCATTGTCAGCATCGACCCGAGCCGACAGGTCGCCCCCCGCAACCTTCCCGGCGGCCTGAACCAGACGGCTGACGGGCCCGGAAATGGCGTTTGCCGCCGTCATCCCCAGCCAAACAGCCCCGACCAGGACCAATAAGGCCGTCTCGGCATAGGACAGGGCGAAGACAGTCTGGATACGTTGTCGGCTTAAGGCAGCTTCTCGATAAGATCCAAGGGATGCTTCGGCTTCGGTTAGGTTCTCGACAATGCCATTTTCGATGGGACGCGACAGATAGAGGTAGGCGTTTGCATAGGATCTCAATCGATAGAGACTGCGGCTCAGATCGGAAGAAACAAAAATGTCGCCCTCATCGGCGGCTTTGAAGCCGGATTCCGGTGGGACCGCATAGGCAGGGGCCTTGCCGATCTCTGCCCGTGCCAGAATGCGGCCTTCCCGATCAATCAGATAGGCGGCCTGAAACCCCTGGTCGGTGGCCTGCTGGGCCAGGAAATGGCTGAAGGTTACTGGGCTGGTTTGAAGCGCGCCCGATGCCCGATTAAGCTCTTCGGACATCAGCGCCACATGGTCGCTCACATAACGCTTTTGTTCATCCATGTAGGATCGGAAGACGGTTGCAGAGTTTTCAACCACAGTTTGCACCCGAGTAGAGAACCAGTCGTCCACCCCCCGGTTAACCAGCACCCCTGAGAAGAAAAACACTACCAGCGCGGGGGCCATGGCTGCAAAAGCAAAGGTGGTGACAAAGCGCAGATGCAATCGTGCGCCAGCGTCCCTGGATTGCGCGTCCAGAAGCTCTAGCAACCGAATACCAACGGTCGCCGCCAGGAAGAAAATCAGGACCAGATTCAGTCCCAGGATGACAAGGATATTGCGACTGGCCGGGGCCAAGGGTCCTGTTCCAGGGGGAGATGCCGCCAACAGGATCGCAATCGCCGTCAGGACCAAGGCAAGACTATAAGCCCCGGCCAAGGCATATCGCGCCCTCACCAACTGCCAAACACGGGCCGCTCGAGAGAAATGTACCTCAAAGGGGCGGACAGCAGGGATCATGAGCGTAGCATATTAGCCGCACCTGTACCTCAAACACAACACCAATATGGCGATCGCGCTAGGTATCAGCGACGTCCAGATCGCATCTCGACACCTAGGTCTTGAATCTTCTTCCTCAGGGTATTCCGGTTCAGACCAAGTATTTCGGCGGCGCGAACCTGATTTCCCCGGGTCGCTCCCAGGGTCAGGTGAATTAGGGGACGTTCAATTTCCTCTAGGATACGATCATAAAGACCAACCGGAGGTATACCGTCCGGCTGTTCCGCAAAATAGCCCGATAGGTGGCGTTCCACCAATTGGGCCAGAGTCGCAGGACCTTCCTGACCAAGGACCGGTGCCTGGTGTTCCGCAAGTTCCTTGTCAACGATACGCGCCGTGATCAGGTCTTCACCGTAGAGGGCGCACACCCGACGGATCAGATTTTCAAGTTCGCGGACATTGCCCGGCCAGGCGTAGGATTTCAGGCGGTCCAGTGCTCCGCCATCAATGGTCTTTGAGGGCAATCCTTCACGATTGGCCCTCAGCAGGAAGGCGCGCGCAGATCAGGAATATCCTCGGTCCGATCCCGCAGGGGCGGCAGACGCAGGGGCGCAACATTCAACCGGAAGAATAAATCCTCTCGGAATAGCCCCTGTTGGATAAGTCCCCGCAGATCCCGGTTGGTCGCCGCAATGATCCGCGCATTCGGTCGTCGACCGGTCTTCGGATTGATTGCCGCTTCGGTGCCGTCGATAACCCGCAGCAGACGGGTCTGGGCGTCCAGCGGCATATCCCCAATTTCATCCAGGAAGAGTGTGCCGCCATCGGCCTCTACCAGCTTACCGAAATCACCGTCTTCTCGACCGAACAGCTCAACCTCGACCCGTTCCCGAGGAACGGCTGCTAGGTTTATGACCACAAACTTTCCGTCCTTGCGGCGTCCCATATCATGCAGGGCGCGGGCGACCAATTCCTTGCCAGTTCCGCTTTCACCCGTGATCAGGACGGTTAGATCCGCGCCCACAAGCCGGGCAATAGTCCTATAGACATCCTGCATGGGCCCTGACCGCCCAATGAGCGGGAGCCGTTCATCCCGTACCGCCCGGGCTTGCGCCTTGGAGGCTTCGCTATCGGCCGGACGCGACAAGGCCCGCCGGGCCACAGATGTCATGTCATCGAGATCGAAGGGCTTTGCCACATAGTCAAAGGCCCCGACCTCCGCAGCACTGACGGCTGTCAACAGCGTGTTCTGGGCACTCATAACGATAACCGGCAGTTTAGGGCGTTCCTTCCGGATACGGGGCAGGACGTCGAAAACATTCTCGTCTGGCATCATAACGTCGGTAATCACCAGATCGCCTTCACCTTCTGAGACCCACTTCAACAGGGTGGTCGCGTTTCCAGTGGCTCGGACCTGATAGCCGAGCCGGGTGAAGGCCTGGCTCAGGACCAGACGGATCGAGCTGTCATCATCGGCGATGAGGATCTTCTTGTTGGCGTTGCTCGCGGTCATGCCGGGATGTCCTCGTCAGTCACAATCGGCAGCAGGACGCGAAAGGTCGTGCGGCCGGGTTCGGAGTCAAAGTCGATGAGACCGCCGTGGGCCGACACAAGTTTCGACACCAGGGCAAGACCCAGACCAGCACCGTTGGCCTTGGTCGTTACGAAGGGCTGGAAAAGGCTTTCGCGCAGATGGGCTGGCACACCCGGGCCGTTGTCCTGAATGCGGATCTCTAAGGGCGCGCCCCGCAGATTTTGGCCCTGGGTCGCGCGAACCCGCACCCCATGCCTGAAAGCCGTCTGAATAACGATTTCGCCCCGATTATCCCCGCGGGAATGGGCAGCCTCTGCGGCATTTTTCACCAGATTCAGGAAGACTTGTATGAGTTGGTCTTCATCTCCAGGTGTCAAAGGCAAGGATGGATCATAGCGTTCACGCAGAACCAACCCATCGGCCACACCGTTGGTAGCTAGGGCGCGCACCCGATCCAGCACCTCGTGAATATTGATGGGCTTACAGTCGGGAAGGGCATCGTCGGAGAAGGCCTCCATACGATCCACCAAACGCCGGACACGATCCGTCTCATCGACGATCAACTGTGCCAGGGGTGTATCCTCAGATCGAGCACCGGCTTTCAACAGTTGAGCCGCACCCCGAATGCCGGCCAGGGGATTTTTGATCTCATGCGCCAACATACGACCCAGACCCACAATCGTACGCAGGCCAGCGGCTTCTGCCCCGCCCCGCTCGACCGCCAGGTGTCCGCCCTTAACATGCAAGGTCAGCAAGACCGATCCGTCGCCCAAGGGCACGGCGGCCCCATCGGCCTCAAAGGACGGCAGGCCGAAAAGGGAAATCTCCACCTCACGCTCGCGCACCGGCGCATTTTCCTCCAACGCGCGATTAAGCAGCGACACCAGGGCAGAGCCATGGGGCAAGGCCGCGCCAAACCGACCGCGCGACAATAGGCTAAGGCCCTGCCCGAACAGGCGCTCGGCGGCCTCATTGGCTGCCACCAAGGCCCCATCAGCACTGACCACAAGGGCTGGTTCCGGCGAGAAATCAAAGGCCGCCGCTTTTAGGGCACTCAAATCAGGCCCCAGGGCCGTCGTCTGAAACCGGGACGTCATGCGGCTAATTTCTCCGAAGGCGTCTGCCAGAACGCCGTAAGCCCGGCTATGACCTGGGCTGGTTCATCAAGCCGACAAAGACTCTGGCGGGCGAATTTTAGCCCGTCCTTATCCCATGGACCGGGGGCTTGATCCACATAAGCTGCGAGATGTTTCCTGAAAACCTTCAGCCCGATCCGGTCGCCGTAGAACCTCAAACAATCGTCGAAGTGATCAAGCACGATGGTCAGACGTTCAGTAAGATCAGGGGGCTTGTACCCCGTGCCGCTCAATTCCGCCTCAATCTCAGCCGCGATCCAAGGGCGACCACAAACAGCACGCCCGATCATGACGCCATCGGCACCGGACTGATCCAGAGCCCGTCTCGCGCTTTCGGCATCACATATGTCGCCATTGGCAATGACCGGTATGCTCACGGAGGTCTTGACCTCAGCGATCGCCGCCCAGTCAGCAGCACCTGTATAGAACTGGCATCGGGTTCGACCGTGGACAGTCACCGCCTTGACCCCAAGTGCTTCGGCAGTCCTGGCCAGCTCGGGGGCATTCATTGAGGCCATATCCCAGCCCAGCCGCATCTTAACCGTCACGGGAATATCCACCGCTTGCACCGCAGCGGCCATAAGTCGTCCGGCCAGGTCGGGCTCGCGCATCAGGGCCGACCCTGCTGCTGCCCCTCGAGTAACTTCTTTAGCCGGACAGCCAAAATTCAGGTCGATGATCTGGGCTCCGGCATCGACCGCCAGCTTGGCCGCCATTGCGATATGCTCGGGTTCGCGCCCGACCAGTTGGACAACCATCAGCGGCAAACCGCTTCCCACCGCCGCGCGTCGCAACACATCGGGCCGTCCGCGTGCAAAATCAGCGCCCGCGACCATTTCTGTGGCAACATAGGTCGCGCCAAGACGGCTTGCCGCCCGACGAAACGGAAGATCTGAAATGCCGGTCATTGGGGCGATCCATACCCGACCACCAACCACAGCCTCACCGATCTTGAGCGTATTGCTCATAAAATAATCACCTCATTCGCTGTCTTTTTAGGCACCTTTCACCCAGAGGTAAAGCCCCAGTTCTTGTATTGCATGGCCATTGGGCTGGACATGGCCCATCAGCGGCCTAAACAGCGCACATGACTGTTTCGGCCATCATTGTTGCGGCAGGTAGCGGCACACGCGCTGGTCCCGGGGTACCAAAAGCCTGGCGGCAATTAGCCGGGCGAACCGTCCTGCTGTGGTCTGTGGAAGCCTTCGCCTCCTGGGGTGTGGATGACATTATCGTCGTGGTCGCCGAGGGCTGGGAGTCTGCGGCGGCGGACGTTTTAGGGCATATGAGCGGCTGGCGGTGCGTTACCGGCGGGGCTACCCGCGCGCGCTCGGTTCAGGCAGGCTTGGCCGTGCTCAATGCACCGGGCGATCAGATTGTGATGATCCATGATGCGGCGCGCCCCCTGGTGAGCCATCTTCACATATCAGCACTGATCGAGCTCTGAAGGATGCCGATGGGGCCCTGCCCGCCCTGGCCGTGGCAGACACCCTTAAGCGCAAAACGGCCACCCGGTTGGAAACGGTGTCTCGAGAGGGGCTTTGGCGCGCTCAGACCCCACAGGCCTTTCGGCTCGATCCTCTCCGTAGGGCCTATCTTGACTGGCCAACAGATGACGAACCAACCGACGATGCGGCGGTAATCGAGCGGGCGGGCGGCGTGATTGCCCTGGTTCCAGGCGATCCCAAACTCTTGAAATTGACCTATCCCGAGGATTTCGAAATGGCTGAAGCTCTGGTCCTAAACACGCGGACAACCCGTGTCGGGACGGGTCTGGACGCCCATCGCTGGGGCCCCGGCGAGGCGGTTTGGTTATGCGGTGTTAAGATTGCACATGATCAGACCCTCATCGGCCACTCAGATGCCGATGCCGGGCTTCATGCCCTGACCGATGCCCTGCTTGGGGCCCTTGGTGACGGCGATATAGGTGAGCACTTCCCCCCTTCAGATCCGCAATGGAAGGGCGCGTCGTCAGATCAGTTTCTGGCCTATGCGGCAGACCGGGTAAGACAGCGGGGCGGTCGGATCCTCAATGTCGACGTAACTCTGGTCTGCGAACAACCGAAGATCAGGCCTCATCGTGATGCTATGCGGCAGAGCCTCGCGGACATTCTCGGGATTGCCATTACCCAGGTCAGCGTGAAAGCCACGACGACGGAAGGCATGGGATTTACCGGGCGGGGCGAAGGTTTGGTGGCCCAAGCCATCGCGACCCTGGACCTTCCGGTTTAGGATATGCCGGTTTAGGATATGTCTGTTGTCAGCCGCCAGAAGCATGGGGGCTTAGGACGGTTTGTCCGTCGTTGATTCTGTTCCCAAGACGACAGGTCGGACAGTTGTTTCTCCTGGCACCTGGGCTATCGGCTCGACTCAGCTTGTGTCGGATGTGATAGCGTTTTCAGGTGCTATCTCATATCTGCTGGCCTTGATCGGAGTTCTCGCCATGTTTTCCCTCGAAATTGAAACCCTGGCCCGGCTGCTGATTGATGAAGCCCGGAACAAGTCTCTCAGAATCGTCACAGCCGAGAGCTGCACGGGGGGCTGGTGGCGGCGGCCATCTGCGCCATACCGGGTGCGTCTGATGTCTTTGAACGGGGCTTCATCACCTACAATAACCGGGCCAAGCAGGAACTGCTGGATGTGCCGGGAGAACTCATCGCCGATCTTGGGGCCGTCTCAGAACCTGTGTCGCGGATGATGGCCGAGGGGGCCTTAGAAAATTCCAATGCCCATATCTCAGTGGCCATTACCGGTGTTGCCGGTCCGGGAGGCGGCACACGCATGAAACCCGTGGGCACGGTGCATATCGCTACGGCCCGAACTAATTACGGCCTGCACCATCGGGAGGAATTCTTCCAGCTGGAAACCCGGTCAGAAATACAGCTGGCTGCGGTACAGGCCGCATTGGAAGCCCTTCGGGAGCGGATCGCTCAATCCTGACCGTAAAGCCTCTTCGCCCGATCCTCGAAACAGGTCATCAGCCGATCCACGGCGGTCTCGAAATTGTTTTGCAGCAGACTGTCGAGCACGCTCGATTTGAATGCAAAGTCGATATCGAACCGGACACCCGATCCCTCGTCCTCGGGGACAAAAATCCACCGGTTTCGCAATCTTTGAAAAGGTCCAGAGATAAGCGCGACATCAATCTGCAGAATACCAGGGTCTCGACGAACCCGGGTTGAAAAGCGTTCCCTAAGAAAGGTGAATCCGACCTGTGCCTCGGCATCCAGCCAGGAAACACCCGTCGGGTCCTGACGTAGGTTCCAGATCCGCATTCCGGTTATCCAGGGCACAAAGTCCGGATAGCATTCCACATCGCCCACCAGGGCGAACAACTGGTCCGGCGCGTAGGGCAGATGTTTGGTGACGTGATGTCGCAACGCGCCCGCCGCTATTGGCTGGACTTGGCTAGGCGTGCGGCTCTCAGCCGGGCGAAGTCTTCCCCTGCATGATGAGAAGATCGGGTTAGCGGGCTGGCGGAAACCATGAGGAAACCCTTGGAGTAGGCGATTTCCTCATAGGCCCTGAATTCATCGGGGGTTACGAACCGATCCACCGCTGCGTGTTTGCGGGTCGGCTGGAGGTACTGCCCAATGGTCAGGAAATCGATGCCTGCTGATCGCATGTCATCCATGACCTGCATCACTTCTTCCCTCGCCTCTCCAAGACCAACCATCAGGCCCGACTTGGTGAACTGTAAGGGATCACGCTCCTTCACCCGCTCTAGCAGGCGCAGGGAGTGGAAGTAGCGGGCACCGGGTCGGATCGACAGATAGAGGCGCGGGACTGTTTCAAGATTATGGTTGAAGACATCAGGCTTGGCGTCGATCACCAACTCCGCCGCCTGAACCGGCTTGCGCATAAAATCCGGCGTCAGGATCTCAATAGTGGTGTGTGGTGCCGTCCGTCGTATGGCGTGTACTACCGCCGAGAAATGGGCCGCCCCACCGTCAGCTAGGTCATCGCGATCCACCGAAGTGATAACCACATGCTTTAGACCCATTTTCAAGACAGCGTAGGCCACACGCTCAGGCTCGGTGGGATCCAGGGGATTTGGCTTTCCGGTGGCAACATTACAGAAGGCGCACGCCCGGGTGCAGATCTCGCCCATGATCAT
>NMUI01000438.1 GCA_002221445.1 Phenylobacterium zucineum
GACACGAAGCTCGTATTCTCGCACTTGGTTGGCGGGCGCGACTCCGATTGGGCATACGAGTTTTTGCTGGACGTGAAGGCACGGCTCCCAGGACGTGTTCAGCTGACTTCAGACGGCCATAAGGCTTACACAAGTGCGGTGCGTTGGACTTTCCAGGGCGACGTCGATTACGCTCCATTGGTCAAAATCTACGGCCCAGGTCCCGGCTCAAACGCTGGAAAATACAGCCCAGCCGCGTGCCTTGGCGCCAAGCCAAAGCGAATGACAGGCAACCCCGAAATGAAGCACGTCAGCACGTCCTACGTAGAGCGGCAGAACCTGACCATGCGGATGCACATGCGGCGGTTCACCCGCCTGACAAACGGCTTTTCAAAGAAGGTCGAAAACCACGCCAACGCCATCGCTCTGCATTTCGCCTACTACAATTTCGTCCGCATCCACCAGACGCTTCGGGTCACACCCGCGATGGCCGCTGGCGTTACTGATAGGCTTTGGGAAATGGCCGATCTGGTCGCCATCGTGGAGGCCGCTGACGTGCCCCCAAAACGGCCTACGACATACAAAAAGCAGGGTCAGATTTCAAACTGACCCACTACCGAAACAGGCGAGAATTGAAGGCGTCAGGATTTCCGCCCCGCCTCATCCGGGCTTAGCTCCACGCCCAACCCGGCCCGTGCCGCTTTGAGGAAAACGCTGGGAAGGGCGGCAAGGTCACCGCGCGGTGACCAGATCAGGTCCCCGCCTGAACCCTCGCCCCGCCATATGGTCAGAGTCAGGGCAAAGTGCGTAAAGACATGTTCCACCTCGCCCATCTCGCGCCAGCCGGTCCCCGAGGGGCCAGCGCCTGGGCTTCGGCAGGGTTGAAACCTCGATCCCGCCAGGCGGTCGTCGGCAGGGCGAGCATTCCGCCCAGCAGCCCCTTCGGCGGTCGTCGCACCAGCCCCACCAAATCTCCCTGGGTGATCACATAGGCGACACCAAAGCGATGGGGCCGGGCTGCCTTGGGTGTTTTGCGGGGATAGGTGTCCGGCGCGCCAACCGCCCTGGCCCGACACGCCGCCGCCAGGGGGCAGACTTGGCAGGCTGGGGATTTAGGTTTGCAGAGCGTGGCCCCAAGATCCATCAGGGCCTGGGCCCAGTCTCCAGGGCGATGATCGGTGACCAGCCCAGCCGCCAGGGTTTTGAGCTCAGGCTTTGCCGTGGGCAAGGGTGCCTCCACCGCGAACAGCCGGGACATGACCCGTTCCACATTGCCGTCCACGACATTGGTCGGGCGGTCAAAGGCGATGGCAGCCACGGCCGCCGCTGTATAGGGGCCTAGCCTGGCAGGCTGCGAAGGCCTTCCTCAGTATCGGGAAAGACCCCGCCGTGATCCCGTGCCACAACCCGGGCGCAGGCCAAAAGGTTGCGGGCGCGGGCATAATAGCCAAGTCCCGCCCAGGCGGCCATGACTTCACCGTCCGCCTCCGCCGCCAGATCCACAACCGTCGGCCAGCGGGCAATGAATTTCAGGAAGTAGGGTGCGGCATGGGGCACTGTGGTCTGCTGGAGCATGACCTCAGACAGCCACACTCGATAAGGGTCAGCGCGACCTCCTGCAGCGCGCTCAACAGGTCGGACACGCCAGGGCAGATCCCGCCCCTGGGCGTCATACCAGGCCAATAATTTTTCGCGGATGGAAGTCACAGCCGCTTCATGCCCGAAGTGTGCGCCCGATGCGACGGGTCCGTGGTGGTTTTCTTGTTTGGGGGTTAGAATGCCCCATGCGCCGCCGGAGCCTGCCCACCCTTGCCGAAGCCGCCGAAATCCTGGCGCGTAAACGGTCACGCCCGCCGCCCCGGGTCCTGCCCCCGGCCGGCCGAAGTCTCAACACGGCGCTGAAGGCGCTCGACGACAAGTTCGGCAAGGGCCCAGGTGCCCTGCAAGCCCGCTGGAAGGAGGTCGTCGGCCCCGACATCGCCCGACGTACTGAACCGGTAAAATTGACCAAGCCCCGGGGCGGCGGCCCGGCAGCCCTCGAAATTCGTGTGGCCGGACCGGCGGCGGCCCTAATTCAGCATCAGGCTCCAGAGATCATTGCCCGGGTCAATCTGTTCCTGGGGGCGGGTGCCGTGGACAAGCTGCGGATCGTTCAAGGGCCTTTGCGGGGGCTGGTCAGCGCAAGCCGGGTCTTGCCGCGCAAATCGCCTCCCTTGGATGCTGCGGCCGAGGCGGAATTGCAGGAAAGTCTTGCAAAAGCCCCCGAGGGCCCGCTGAAGGCCGCCCTGCTTCGTCTGGGGCGCGGGGTGCTTCGCGAACGATCAAAACCTTGACTCTCACGACCCGGCGCGGGAATCGCGCTTTAATCTTTCATTCGAATTTGCGCAGGGGACCCCATGCCGACATTCAGCCGCACGCTTTTCATCGCCGCCCTGGTGGGGGTCATGGCCCTGGCCGGGTGTGATAAATCACCCAAGATTGACGCCGCCGATATGAGCCTGGGCGACCCTAAGGCCAAGATTGAGATGATCGAATACGCTTCGGCCAGCTGTGTTCATTGTGCCAATTTTAACAATAGTGTCTTCCCAGCTTTCAAGGCAAAGTACATTGATACAGGTAAGGTTCACTACACCTTCAAGGAGTTTTTGACCCCGCCGGTCGAAGTGGCCGCTGCTGGATTTCTGACCGCTCGCTGTGCTGGAAAAGACAAGTATTTCAGCGTTATTGATGCCATTTTTCATGCTCAAACCGAAATGTTCCAAACCGGCGACATGCGCGGCGTGCTGCTGCGTATCGCCCAGTCCGCCGGTATGACGGAGGCCAGCTTCAACAGCTGCATTACCGACGAAACGGCGCTGAAAGCCTTGAATGAACGGGTCGATAAGGCCACCAAGATCGACAAGATTTCCGGCACCCCGACCTTTATCATCAATGGTAAGCAGGTAGCTTCAGGCGAGGTCAGCCTGCAACAGCTGGACGCCGCCGTGGTCGAAGCCTCCAAATAGGAAGGATCAGGGCCTAACGTGCATTTTCAGCGGCTGCGCCTTTCCGGGTTCAAGTCCTTTGTCGATGCGACAGAGTTCCGCATTGAGCCTGGAGTCACGGGTATTGTCGGCCCAAACGGCTGCGGCAAATCCAACCTGCTGGAAGCTCTGCGCTGGGTTATGGGGGCAAATTCGGCCAAGGCCATGCGGGCCGGGGGCATGGACGATGTGATCTTTGCAGGCTCTGCCGGGCGCGCTTCCCGCAACCATGCCGAGGTTACACTGACCATCGATAATGCCGACCGTCGGGCACCTTCGGCATTCAATGATCATCCGGTGCTGGAAGTTGTGCGACGGATCGATCGGGGTGAGGGCTCAACCTACCGGGTCAATGGTCGCGAGGTGCGGGCGCGGGATGTTCAGTTGCTGTTTGCCGATGCGTCCACGGGGTCGAATTCTCCGGCTCTGGTGCGACAAGGCCAGATTTCGGAATTGATCGCCGCCAAGCCCCAGAACCGGCGGCTTATTCTGGAAGAAGCCGCAGGAGTCTCGGGCCTGCATTCCCGCCGCCACGAAGCTGAACTGCGGCTCAAGGCCGCCGAAGCCAATCTGGAGCGATTGGAGGACGTCGCCAAGGAATTGGAGACTACCCTCGGACGCTTGCGCCGGGAGGCCAGGCAGGCCGACCGCTATAAAAAACTATCCGCCGAAATTCGCACCTTGCAGGCCGCCGTTCTACACGGTCGATGGGTTGAAGCGCAGGATGCGGCCAACCGCCTGAAGGATGAGACAGACGCCGCCGCCCGGGCCGTTGAACAGGCCAGCCGCGCCGCTGCCGCAGCCACGACCACCGCTGTTGATGCAGAAGCTCAAATCAAACCCCTGCGGGAGGCTGAAACCGTGGCCGCCGCCGTGCTGCATCGGTTGGCCATCGACAAGGACCGGCTCGAGCGGGAGGGGGAAGCCCTAGCCGCTGAGGTTGAACGCTTGACCCGAGAAGCAAGCCGGATCGACCAGGATCGCGCCCGGGAAACCCAATTTGTCGATGACGCCGACTCGGCCCTGACACGGCTGGCCGACGACCTTCAGGCCCTGGAGGCGGCCATAGCGGCGGCACCGGTCCGGACCCCGGAATTGCAGGCGGCGGTGGAGGCTGCTGAAGATCAACGGGCGGCGATTGAGGCCAAGGTCGAGGCCCTGGCCGCTCAGATTGCCGCCGAGGATGCACGATTTCGGGCTGCGACCGCCCGGGTCGATGACGCAAATTTGAGGGTATCACGGACCCGGCGGGCGCTAGATCAGGCCCGTTCCGAGCGGGAGCACCTCGGCCCCGTTTTAGATCCGCAGGCCCCGGGAGCTCGCGAGGACTATGAGGCGGCTGAACAGGCGCTGTCGGCCGCGCGCACGGCCCTCGAAGCGGCGGAGGCAGACCGTCTGGCGGCGCAGGCGGCGGAAGGCGATGCCCGGGACATATCCCGGAAACTCGACGAGCAGCTCGGCCGCTTAACCGCAGAGGCCCGGGCTCTGGCGCAGCTGGTCGCCCAGGCCCGCCGGGGTGGTTTTACGCCAGCCCTGGAGCATGTATCCCCCGTCAAGGGGTATGAAGCGGCCCTGGCCGCCGCCCTGGGGGATGATCTCGATGCGGCGCTAGACTCTCAGGCTCCGGCCTTTTGGGGTGGCGGCAAGACCCTGTCGCCGGACTGGCCACAGGGGGCAAGGCCCTTGGCAGACCTGATTAAAGCGCCGGGCGTCCTTTCCCCGCGCCTAGCCTTTGTGGCCCTGGTTGAGCGCGATGACGGCGATCGGCTCCAAGCGGGATTGAGCCCCGGAATGCGCCTGGTGTCCAAAGAAGGCGACCTCTGGCGGTGGGACGGTTTTACCGCCAGAGCGGACGCGCCAAAGCTGGCCGCGATTCGAATGGAACAGCGGAACCGCCTTTCGGAAATCGAAGCCGATATTGAGGCGCTGGACCCACAGGCCAAGGCCGCCCGGGACATGCTGGCCCAGGCCAGCGCAAGGGTTCAGATTGCCGAAAGTCGGATACGGGACCTTCGACCGACTCTTCCTCGGCTTGAGGCGGCAGTCACCGCCGCCCGGGGGGTTGTTGAAAAGCTGGCGCGGGATTCTGCGCGTCGGGAGGCTCAGGCGGCGTCCCTTGACGATGTCATTTCCCGTTTCGCCGCAGAGCTTGCAGACATGGAAGCCGCCTTGGGGGCCGCCCAGGCGCAAGCCCAGCCAGACCCGGCGCTCTGCGATCTGCCGCAGCAACTGGCCAAGGCTCGGGCCGAGGCCGCATCGG
>NMUI01000439.1 GCA_002221445.1 Phenylobacterium zucineum
TGTTCCCTTTAGACGGAAACGTCTAGAGGGATAAAACAGGCTCTCATTCAAGATGTTAGAGTGCGTTTCGATCCGATAACCGGTTCCCACTTATCGGAACGCACTCTAGCGCGGTGCGGTTCACCGCGACTATGATCCGGGTTGAGCCGCGGCATGTCGCCAACCTCCAGGCCGCCCATCTACAGGCTTATGATTTGCGAACCTTCGACTTTATCTGGCTTTCGGTCGAGTTTCGTATTTAAGCTAGCCATCTAGCTAGCTAGATGGGATTGAGCCATGCACACCGTAGGCGTTTTTGAAGCCAAGAACCGCCTTACAGCCCTGCTGGACGAGGTCGAAGGCGGCGGCGAGGTCATAATTACACGCAAAGGTAAGCCCATTGCGCGGCTCGCACCCCTTGAGTCCGGGCATAATCGCGCCAAGGCCCGGGCTGCGGCGAATGGCCTCCGCGAGGCCAGCAAGGGGCTGTCGCTTGGCGGCGTCTCAATCAAGGACCTCATTCGTGAAGGCTGCAGGTGAGTTTCGTCGTCGATAATTCCTCTGCTCTGGCCTAGTGCTTCAAGGACGAGCAGACCGAGGCTATCATGTCTCTGCTGGATCGGGTTTGCGATGAAGTGCCAGCGCCCCACAACTCTGGCCTGTTGAAGCGTTAAACGGTCTGCTCATGGCCGAGCGCAGGAAAAGGATAGACCGTGTCTTGCGGCGACGTCTCTCCGGCTTTTTGCGGGCGCTTCCGATTGAAATTGATGTGGAGACGGCCAGTCGGACCTGGAATGAAATGGCAGCGCTCGCCGAACGCTATCGGCTGACATCGTATGACGCCACGTATCTGGAGCTCGCCCTTCGATTGGGCTTGCCGTTAGAGACGACAGACAAGGCCCTGGCCGTTGCCGCAGGGTCGGCTGGCGTGTCTCTGCTCTTGAGCGTTTAGGGTCTACCTGCCCCAACGACAGCCTTGCCTCCCGAGCCTGAACCGCGACAATGGGGAAAACAGGAAGACCGCTCATGCGTGCGCTGGAAGTCAAAGAGCCTTGGGGCGTGGACCAACTGAACCTTGTGGAGCGCGATGTGCCGACCCCGGGGCCCGGTCAGGTCCTGGTGCGAATGAAGGCCATCTCGCTGAATTATCGCGACCTGCTGATGGTCGGCGGGGTCTATGGTCGTGGGCCCAGCCAAGGCGGGGCTGTGACACCTTTCTCCGACGCCTGCGGCGTGGTGGAAGCGGTTGGTCCTGGGGTGACCCGGGTCGCGGTAGGCGACCGGGTCTCGACCCTGTTCTTCCAGAATTGGGTGTCGGGTCCGCCGAACTTAGCCAAGCTGTCCAGCGCCCTGGGTTTTCCGGTTCCGGGTGCCGGGGCTGAATTGCAGGTCTTCAGCCAGGAGGGGGTGTCTAGGGTTCCTGATTTTCTGACCGATCAGCAGGTGGCGACCTTGCCCTGCGCCGCCCTCACCGCTTGGCGCGGTTTGTTCGTGGATGCGCGGCTGGAGCCCGGCGATACAGTTGTGCTGCAAGGCACGGGCGGTGTGTCGATCTTCGGCCTACAGTTTGCCAAGGCGGCGGGCCTGCGCACCATCATCACCTCGTCGTCTAACGAGAAGCTGGAGCGGGCAAAAGCCCTGGGCGCGGATCACACCGTCAACTATCGCGAAACCCCCGAATGGTCGGAGCCTGTGCGCGCCGTGACAAACGGGGTCGGTGCGGACTTCGTCATGGAGGTCGGCGGGGCCGGCACCATCCAGCAGACCCTCCGTGCCATTAAGATTGGCGGACATATCGCCATTATCGGCGTGGTGGCAGGCGGGTCTGAGGGGATCAACCCGGCGGTATTGATCGGCAACAGCGCCAAGATGCAGGGCCTTTCGGTGGGGTCCCGCGACATGTTTGAGGCCATGTGCCGGGTGATTGACCTCTGCAAGATCGTGCCTGTGGTGGACAAGGTTTTTCCTTGGACCGAGGCTAGAGCCGCGTTTGAGTCCATGCGCGGCGGCGAGCATTTTGGTAAGATTGTCCTGACTTTTTAGGAGGCTTCAGACCGCTTAGGTCACGCGGTGTTCTAGAGCCTGTTCCCTTTAGACGGAAACGTCTAGAGGGATAAAACAGGCTCTCATTCAAGATGTTAGAGTGCGTTTCGATCCGATAACCGGTTCCCACTTGTCGGAACGCAC
>NMUI01000161.1 GCA_002221445.1 Phenylobacterium zucineum
GCGTCGCTCGATGGCACCAATACCTTGGCGCACATGAGTTCCAGAAGCAGCTTCGGGCTGGTAGCGCCAGTCATCTTGCCAAGGGCCTCGTTTACGGCAGCGGCCGCGTGGGTTAGCTCGGTCGCACCAAACCGACTCGCCTGAACCGACATCTTTTCGAGCTGCTCAACCGAGACGCCGCGAAGCACCTTGCCGGCGTCTGGCCCGATCGACTGAATAACGATCAGGTCGCGAAGGCGCTCGAGTAGGTCTTCGACGAAGCGACGTGGGTCTTGGCCGCTCTGAATGACGCTGTCGATGACCTTAAAGACTCCGGCCGAATCACCAATCGAGAATGAGTCGACGACCTCGTCGAGCAGATTTTCGTGGGTGTAACCGAGCAACGAAACAGCTCGTTCGTAGGTGACCTTGGCATCCTCGCTGCCGGCGATCAGCTGGTCGAGAAGCGAGAGCGAGTCACGAACCGAGCCCTCGCCCGACCGAACCACGAGAGCAAAAACGCCGGGCTCAACGGCAACACCTTCCGACTCACAAAGTTGCTCGAGGTATTCAAGCATCTGGGCGGGTGGCACGAGCCGGAATGGATAGTGGTGGGTGCGCGAACGAATGGTCGGAATGACCTTTTCTGGTTCGGTCGTCGCAAAGATGAACTTCACGTGCGCAGGTGGCTCTTCGACTAGCTTGAGCAACGCGTTGAAACCCTGAGCGGTGACCATGTGCGCCTCATCCAAGATGAAGATCTTGTAGCGATCACGAGCTGGCGCAAAGATCGCGCGTTCGCGCAGTTCGCGAGCATCGTCAACACCGTTGTGGCTCGCCGCGTCAATCTCGACAACGTCTAGCGAACCACCGCCATCGCGCGAAAGCTCGATGCAGCTCGGGCACTTTCCGCAAGGGGTATCGGTTGGGCCTTCTGCACAGTTGAGGCAGCGAGCAAGGATGCGTGCCGAGGTGGTTTTGCCGCATCCACGTGGGCCTGAAAAGAGGTAGGCGTGGTTTACGCGGTCGCCGCGCAGGGCCGCCATGAGCGGCAGAGTGACGTGAGTTTGACCGATAAGTTCGGCGAAGTTTTCGGGCCGGTAGCGGCGATACAGGGCGGTAGTCA
>NMUI01000162.1 GCA_002221445.1 Phenylobacterium zucineum
CCCACTTATCGGAACGCACTCTTGCCTCCCCTATTGCCGATTCTGCGGCAGGCCATCGGCGATGTCGTAATAGTCGCCCTTGTCGGCGGTGAAGATGTGCATGTGCAAATGAGTCCCGGTCGGGCCATCAAACGCCCCCATGGCGACCGCTAGGCTGTCCCTGTGAGGCGGATCCCAGAACAGGAAAGATCCGCAGACCTTGCAAAATCCCCGGCGCACTTTCGGTGACGACTGGAACCATGTAACCTGGTCGCTCCCCTGAACCATAAGGTCCGCCCGCTTCACATCCGTCGATGCCCAATAATGCCCCGACTGCTTGCGGCACTGCGAACAATGACAAGCGTCGGGTGGTGTCAATTCGCCGGAGACCTCGAATCTCACTGCCCCACAGAGACACCCCCCAGACTGCATGATCAGCTCCTCTGTCATAGCCCGCTAACCGTACAATCGGTCGAAGATTTCAGGCAAGATGTCGGGCAAGCCCAAAATGGGGCCTGACGAAAGCAATAGAACAATCTCATCGCCCGTCAGATCTGAGAGCGCCTCCATGGCTGCCTCGGCGGTTTCGACCCCCTGGGTCTGAAGGCCCGTGGCCCGGGTCCGGGTCAGGATTTCGGCAAAGCTCGACTGATGATGGCTCGTCGCGCCATGACCGGGCGGCGGACAGATCAGCACCCGGGTCGCACCCTCAAACACTGTGTCGTACCAGTTCAACGCATCGCGCGAGCGCCAGCTGAAGGTATGGGGCTCGAACACCACCGTCAGGGGGCGTTTGGGGAAATGCAGACGCACCGCCTCGATGGCAGAGCGGGCCTTCTCGTAGGACGATCCGAAACCCTCGATCACCGGCACCTGGGAGGTGGTGGTCAGGCGATCTAGGCGGCGCCTTATACCCTCAAAGCTCGCCACGCCTTCGGCAAAAGCCTGGGGCACGGCCAAGCCCCGGGTCAGCAAATAGGCACCAACCCCGACAATGTTCTCGATATTGTGTGCGCCCAACAAGCGGGTTCTAAGGTCCAGGGTTTGCCCCTGCGGTCCCACCAGGGTGAAGGTCGAAACCTCGCCATAGATGACATCGCGGCTGAACCAGCCCTCGCAGGGTTTGGTGTCGTACCAGAGGATCTGAGCGCGGGTTTCGTTGGCCGCAGCCCGGATCGCCGGATGCGCTCTCAGAACGCAAAGCCCTTCAGCTGGTAACCCACGCAAGAGGTCCAGAAACGGGGCTTCATAGTCGGCAAAGGTGGGAAAGACATTCACATGATCGTGGATCAGCGAGGTCAGCAGCAGGTGTTGGGGATGGTAGAGGGCGAACTTAGACCGCAGATCACCATTGCCGATTATGTACTCATCCCCCTCCAACACCATGTCCTGGGCATGGCCCCAGTGACCAGTCTCGGGCAAGGAGGTCGAAATGGCCCCGATCATCCAGCCAGCGTCCACCCCCGCCTGCCGCAGGATGTGCGCCATCAGGGCTGTGCAGGTGGATTTGCCGAAGGAACCAGCGACCACGGTATTGGTCCGCTCCAGAGTGAAACGGCCGACCAGTTCGGCGAAGTTGGTGATCTGAACCCCGCGGGCCTTAGCCGCCAGAACCTCGGGATTGTCCCCGCCCCCCAGCTTGGCGCTGGCCCCCAGGACCAGAACATCCAGGTCGTCCGGCAGATTGGTCGCGTCGAACCTGTAGGTCACCGGAAAACCCAGCCCCGCCACATAGGTGGAGATGGGCGGGAAAACGTCTGCATCCGACCCGGAAACCTGATGCCCGGCATCGCGCATCATCAGGGCCACGGCGCTCATGCCCGCCCCCGCTATACCGGTGAAGTGAATGCGCAAATTCGGTCCGCCTGAAAGTCTGTGATTGGAATTCGATTAGCCAAGATGCCAGGGTCTGTCCTGGCCTTCTTTTAGGCCCAACCCTAATTACTGCCCGCAGCGAGCTGCTCTCCTGGCAGCGCAGAGGCCGGGGTAACCGGTGTTTGGGACACCCGCACCACGCCCTCCTACCGCGGTCATACCGGCGCAGGCCGGTATCCAGGTCGTAGGTCACGGCCTATCCGGCGAAGCTGTTCTTGGGGGCCCTTGCCGATGTACGGCCTTATGATCTGGACCCCGGCCTTCGCCGGGGTGACGGGTGTTGGGGGTAGTTCCGGGCGACCTTCCACACCGCAAACGCGGAACTTTGCTTGCGCCCGCTCGCGGTGCGGTTTATACGCCCGGCCTCTAACGATGATCCCCGATAGCTCAGCTGGTAGAGCAGTCGGCTGTTAACCGACTTGTCGCAGGTTCGAGTCCTGCTCGGGGAGCCATCGTCAGAAGCATATTTCTCGGAAAACCAGACCGAAACAGCGCGGATGCGTTAGGGATACTCATGGCCTGGACCCGCATCTATGACGAAGCCGAGCCCCAGAGGGTCAATCGCTGGTTGGCGCAAAATGGTGTCTGCTCCCGACGGGAAGCCGAGGCCTTGATTACCAAGGGTCTGGTAAGTCTCGACGGCGAAACCATTACCGATCCCGGTCGCAAGATCAGCCGGGGCCAGACCCTGATCCTGTCTGAAAAGGCCCAGACACAACTCGCCTCCAGCCTGACCGTGATAATCCACAAACCCCCCGGCGTCGTCTCAGCCCACCCGGAACCCGGCCAGACTCAGGCCAGCGATCTCCTGACCCGCAAGGCTTACCGAGGTGACAGCGCAGCCCCATCCACACACGGCATCAGCTTGCCGCCTCTGGGCCGGCTGGACATGGAGTCCCGGGGGCTGCTGATCCTCTCAGAAGACGGGGTCCTGGCCAAGGCGATTATCGGCCCGGACTCTGAGCTGGATAAGGAATACCTCGTAGAGGTACGCGGAACCATTACCCCGCAGAAGCTCGGCATGTTGCGCCACGGCCTGCAGCTGGACCGACGCCAGTTACGCCCGGCCAAGGTGACTGTGGTGGAGGGCCAGACCCTTCGCTTCATCCTCACCGAAGGGCGCAACCGCCAGATCCGGCGCATGTGCGATCTGGTGGGCCTATACGTCGTGGACCTGCTCCGCATCCGAATTGGTCCACTGAGCCTGGGCGACCTGCCCGAAGGTCGCTGGCGATTGCTGACACCCAGCGAGCGAGCGCAAATTTTATCACCCAGCCGAAGCTAAACTGACTGTCCGGCACACCAGCCGCTGGCCCAGGCCCACTGGAAATTATAGCCTCCGAGCCAGCCGGTGACGTCTACCACTTCACCGATGAAAAACAGACCTGGGACGACCTTGGCCTCCAAGGTCCGGCTGTCGAGGCCGCTGGTATCCACCCCACCCAGGGTCACTTCAGCGGTGCGATAGCCTTCCGAGCCCACAGGCTTGACCCGCCAGTGATTGACCGCATCGGCCAGCCGGCGCAGCGCCTTATCGGAACAGTCCGCCAGATTACCCTTCAAACCCTCGATCTCCACAATATGTTGAGCCAGGCGTTTGGGAACCAGGGTCGCCAGGGCTGTCTGGGGTGATTGCCTGGGCTGGTCTGTGCGCGCCGCGCGTAAGACGGCAAAGGCATCCACGCCCGGGGCCATGTTTAGCTCAATCTCCTCGCCCTCCCGCCAATAGGACGAGATCTGAAGTATGGCTGGCCCCGACAGACCGCGATGGGTGAAGAGCATGGCTCCGGAAAACCGGGCCTTGCCGACTTTGGCCAGGGCATCCAGGGCTATGCCGGTGAGGCCCCTGAGGCGCTCCAGTAGGCCAACCTCGAAGGTCAGGGGCACCAGGGCCGGGCGGATCTTTGTGATCGCCAGACCGAATTGCCGTGCCACCTCATAGCCGAAGCCCGTAGCCCCCATCTTGGGAATGGACTTACC
The DNA here is from genome assembly GCA_002221445.1 of Phenylobacterium zucineum. Lineage (GTDB taxonomy): Bacteria > Pseudomonadota > Alphaproteobacteria > Caulobacterales > Caulobacteraceae > Phenylobacterium > Phenylobacterium zucineum_B. The sequence goes on from NMUI01000162.1 coordinate 3,835, forward strand.
CCCTGTGGCGATGACGAGGGACCGACAGATGAGATCGGCACCATTCACCTTCATGCGAAAGCCGCCCTCAGCTGTAGCGATGTTGGAAACCGTGGAGGACAGCCGCAGGCTGACACCCGCCTCCCGCATATCCGTCAGCAAGGCCTCTATGATCTCTCTGGCCGATCCGTCGCAGAACAACTGCCCCAGGGTCTTTTCGTGATAGGCGATCCTGTGCCGCTCCACCCAGGTGATGAAATCGGCCGGGCGATACCGTCGCAGGGCCGAAATGGCGAAGCGCGGATTTTGCGACAGGAAATTCTCAGGCCGGACATTTCGGTTGGTGAAGTTGCACCGACCACCGCCGGAAATGCGGATCTTCTCGCCTGGAGCCTTGGCGTGATCAATGACCAACACCCGACGACCGCGCTTTCCGGCTTCGATGGCACACATCATGCCTGCCGCACCCGCGCCGATGATGACAACGTCGACGGTCTCCACGCCGCCGCCTCTGATCTTGTCCCTAGTCCTTGGCGCGTTCCTGGTAGGAGAAGTCGTCGGTCAACACCACAACCCGTGTTCCTGCGGCGATATAGGGCGGCACCATGATACGCGCGCCATTGGTCAGTATGGCGGGCTTGTAAGACGAAGACGCCGTCTGATTCTTCACTGCCGGTTCCGTCTCAGCGATTTCCAGGGTCACCAGACGGGGCAACTGCATAGCGATCGGTACACCCTCGTGGGTCGATAGGGTCACGGTCATACCATCCGCCAGCCAAAGGGAGGCGTCACCCACAACGTCCTCAGTCGCCGTTACCTGATCATAGGTTTCCGGGTTCATGAAGTGATAGCCTTCGCCATCCTGATAGAGAAAGTTGTAATTACGGTCATCCACGAAGGCCCGCTCGACCTGCTCGGTGGTGCGCCAACGTTCCGACACCTTCACACCGTCGGAGATCCGACGCATGTTCAATTGGGTCACCGGGGTGCCCTTGCCAGGGTGGATGTTTTCAGCGGTCAGAACGACATAAAGCTTACCCTCCATATCGACCACGGAACCTTTACGTAGGGAGCTAGCGGCAACTTTCACGGCGATCTTCCTCGTGTCTTCGCTCGGTCGCGGAAACCGGGTGCGAATGTGCTAAACAAATCAGTTCCCGGGCACCTATACGATTGTGCCTGAAATCTCCAGTCGCGCGAACATAGTCCGCGCTTTTCACCGGCCTATCCAGGGCTTGATCCGAAACCTTACCCCCGGTGGTGAGGGGCCATCCTGACCACAGTTGAGGTATTTTACCTAAAGGTGACCCTCTTTACTTTCTCATCTTTAGATGTATTTTTCCCATACAATCAGGGTTCAAACGCTAGGTCTGGTGTGATTGCCCTCTGACAGAGGTCATTGTTTCCGGATGGCACATCCCCCCTCACTGCCTCGTGGTGTCGGACCCCGCGTCTATGTGGCGCTCAGCGGCGGGGGCGCAAAGGGCATTATGCACATTGGTGCTCTTAAGGCCCTCGAAGATCAGAAAGCGCAGTTCAAGGGCCTTTCAGGGACGTCAATCGGCTCTGTGATCGCGGCCCTGAAAGCCGCCGGGTATACCGCAGATGAAATTGCGAATCCGAACACAAATGAGAGTTTGATGGAGAAAATCGCCGGAATAGAGCCCGGTGTTCGCCGACCTACAGATTTTTTCGGCTGGGGAAGATGGCCCCTTATCTGGAGTCTACGTTTTGCAATACGAAATCTAGGGTTCGTAATCCTTGCGGTTATTGCCCTACTGGCCTATCCGGGGTTTGCCCTGTGGGTTGTGGGACGCAATCCCTTTACTGCCCCGGTCCTGCTTTGGCTTTGGATTGTCGGTGCAATCGCAGCTCTCTTGGTCTTAACGGCCTTGCTTGGGGGGCTAGGATCCCTGTCCCGGTTCAAGCGGGTCCTGAACCGGCTGCTTCAGGAAAAATGTTTCATAAGGAGCCAAATCGAACGGTTTATATGAAAGATTTTGACGGCGTCAGCTTTCCGCTATTGAAGATTGTGGCTGCGAACCTGACGCAATCCAAAATGCAGTTATTTTGCAATAATGAGGCAACGCGAGAGGTTCGGGTTGTCGATGCCGTCGTCGCCTCCATCAGTATTCCATTGGTTTTTCGGCTCCCCCGTGTTAACTTGCCCCAAGTTGACGCTACGGAACGTGGTGATTTGTTTACCGATGGCGGCATTGTTTCGAACCTGCCAGCTTGGGCATTCGACGAGGAACGGGAATTGGACCCTGAGGCGTTGACGGTAGCAATCGATACCCCAC
>NMUI01000163.1 GCA_002221445.1 Phenylobacterium zucineum
TCTCAGCTAGAGAAAGCCCAGGGAAAGATCGCAGCCTTGGAATCCTCTGCAGTCAAGGCCACCTCTCGAGCGGACCAGGCGGTGGAGGCAGCTGACAAGGCCCTCAAAGCCGGCCAAGGGGCGATCGCATTGGTGAGCGCCCACAACACGGATATCAAGGCGCAGCGGGACAAAGACACGGACTTCCTGCGAATGCTGTACAATACGATGCAGGAGGCGGGCATGCCACTGCCTCCGGAGGCGGCAGCCTACTTCAAAACCTCGAATAAACGCCGCAGCTCTGACGACGAGGGTCTCTCCATGGACATTACCCATGAGTGAGTCCCACGTCCTCTCTGAGAATCTGGCTGGGTCTCCTACCCCCTTCCAGACCTCCAATCGGCTAGGAGGACTAGTTAGCTCCGTTAATTCTGATTTGAAATTAGGTACCCCAGTAGTTAGTATAGGCGCGGTGCGGCTGCCCCGGCTGCCGACACCTCTCCCTGCCAAAATAATAAATAAATTAGCAGACATCGCAGATTCAACACAAACGCCGCGCTTTTCCTTTTCTCGGCGGAAGCGCCTACGCGCAGAACTCTTTCTTAGCAGATACACTCGCCCTCGCCTCCCGGCTCAGCCTCTGCACGTTCTCCCTCCTGACCTGACCTTGCAGTCGGCAGGACCACATTTGCCCGTCCCCACTCCACCCTCTGACCAAGAGGCCTTGGGGCCCATGCACCTTACGAGGCCTCCCAAGCGGCCTCTCACCAGCAACCTTGTACAACACTCGGAGGAGCAGACCATGTCGGCGGGAAAGTCTGCAGCGACCGACACTGCAACCCCAGCCCACCGTACACGACTACCGCGTTCATGCAAGCGACCGCGCACCACGGAGAGCGTGATACCCCGCACTTACATCCCGACGGGGCGGATCAGCCTCCCAGGAGTCCAACTGGGCTTGGCGATCTCCGATCTTCCGGGGGCGGGCTATGGGGTGTTCTTACGTGGGGATTACCCGGCAGGAACTCGTCTGGCAACATACTCCGGGAAACACATCACGGCCGCTGACGTCAACAACCCTCAATACGACGTCTCTTATGTCTGGTCAGACCTCGATCAATCGGAAGCCCTCACCGCCCGGGGGCGGCAACCACTGATAATAGACGCCCACCCTCGTTTCGCCCCTCTCGACTGGGGAGGTATGATAAACGACGGCCTCACGCGCGCAGCGAATGTATATCTTCATCGCGTGCGGGACCAACTTTT
>NMUI01000440.1 GCA_002221445.1 Phenylobacterium zucineum
ATACCAATCTGCGCGGTTTCTGACTCACGGGGGATTCCCAAGGGGGCGAAAATCTGAATCTATGGTGCTGCGACTTTGGAGTGCGGCGCGATGGGTTCAGCGATCGGCTTGCGGGAAGATTTTGACGGGGCAGCACTTCGACGATTGTCGCGGACGACGAAGAGCGCGAACCAGGCGCGTCGGCTGCTGGCCTTGGCCGAGATTTACGACGGCGGCAATCGGAGCGCAGCGGCTCGGATCGGCGGCGTTGGGCTTCAGATCGTGCGGGACTGGGTGATGCGGTTCAATGCCCGCGGTCCTGATGGGCTGGTGGATGGGAAGGCGCCCGGCCCTCGTTCGCGGCTGAACGATGCGCAGCGCCAGGCCCTGGTTGATATTGTCGAGCAAGGTCCGATCCCGGCGATCCATGGGGTGGTGCGCTGGCGGCTGATCGATCTGGCCCAGTGGCTCCATGACGAATTTGCGGTCTCGCTCGATGAGACCACCATCAGTCGCGAGTTGAAGAAGCTGGGTTACGTGAAGCTCACTGCGCGGCCTCGCCATCATGCCCAGAACGAGCATGCGATGGAGGCCTTCAAAAAGGGGCTTCGCTGCCGAGCTGGCAAAGGTCAGGGCAACTCTCCCGAAAGGCACTCCCATAGAAATATGGTTCCAGGACGAAGCCCGCATCGGCCAGAAGAACAAGATTACGCGGCGTTGGGCGAGGCGCGGGACCCGGCCTTCGGCGCCGAAAGACCAGCGGACGAAATCGGCCTGGATCTTCGGCGCAATCTGCCCGGAACACGGCAAGGGCGCAGGGCTCGTCCTGCCCTTCTGCAACACCGAAACCATGGCAATGCACCTTGCCGAGATATCGCTCGCCGTCGCGCCCCGCGCTCATGCGGTCGTCCTGATGGATCAGGCCGGATGGCACACAACCGGCAAGCTCGAGGTGCCCGACAACATCAGCATCGTCGCGCTGCCGGCAAAGTGCCCCGAACTCAACCCGGTCGAGAACATCTGGCAGTTCATGCGCGATAACTGGTTGTCGAACCGGGTCTTCACCTCCTACGACAATGTCATCGACCACTGCTGCGAAGCCTGGAACAACCTCGTCGATCAGCCCTGGCGCATCATGACTATCGGCCGCAGAAAATGGGCGCGTGGGTCATGATCCATGCAGGTTGGTATTA
>NMUI01000164.1 GCA_002221445.1 Phenylobacterium zucineum
TCGCAGCGGCCGCCCTTGACGTTGAAGCTGAACCGGCCGGGTCCATAGCCGCGGGCCTTGGCCTCGGGCAGACCCGCAAACCAGTCCCGGATGGGCTGAAAGGCCCCGGTATAGGTGGCCGGATTCGAACGCGGGGTGCGGCCGATCGGTGACTGGTCGATGTCGATGACCTTATCGAACTGTTCGAGGCCATCAATGCGCTCATAGGGGGCCGGGGCGTCCGAGGCATTGTGCAGGCGGCGGGCGGCGGCCTTATAGAGGGTCTCGATGGTGAAGGTGGATTTGCCGCCCCCGACACCCCGGTAATGCAGGTGAAGGTGCCCGCCGGGATTTCGGCGGTGACGTTTTTCAGATTATTGCCCGTGGCCCCCACCACGCGCAGGACTTTTTTCTTCGAGATCGGTCGCCGGTCTAAGGGCACCTCAATCTCGCGAACCCCGGAGAGGTACTGACCGGTAATGCTGTTAGGGTCAGCCATGATCTCCGCAGGCTTGCCCTGGCTGACGATCTCGCCGCCATGAACGCCCGCGGCGGGGCCCATATCGATCACATAGTCAGCGGTGAGGATGGCTTCCTCATCATGCTCGACCACCAGAACCGAATTACCTAAGTCCCGCAGGCCGCGCAGGCTTTCCAGCAGGCGGGTATTGTCCCTCTGGTGCAGGCCGATAGAGGGTTCATCGAGGACATAGAGCACACCGGTCAGGCCTGAGCCGATTTGGCTGGCCAGACGGATACGCTGGCTCTCGCCGCCGGATAGGGTGCCCGAGGCCCGGCTGAGGTTCAGATAGTCCAGACCCACATTTACCAGAAAGCGCAGGCGATCATTGATCTCCTTGAGGATACGTCGGGCGATTTCCATCTGTTTATCGGTAAGGCTGGTCTCCAGGGCGGTGAACCAGTCGCCAGCCTTGCGGATCGCCAGGCGCGAAATCTCGCCAATGTGTTGATCGGCGATCTTCACCGCCAGGCTTTCAGGTTTCAGACGATAGCCACTGCAGGCCTCACACGGGGTGTCGGACTGGAAGCGGCCCAGTTCCTCGCGGACCCAGCTAGAGTCGGTTTCCCGCCAGCGGCGTTCGAGATTGGGAATGACCCCTTCAAAGGTCTTATTGACCTCATACTTGCGGGCATTGTCGTCATAGACGAACTTGATCTTCTCAGATCCAGACCCGTAGAGCACCACCTTGCGGGCTTGTTCCGACAGCTTCAACCAGGGCTCGTCCATGGAAAACTTAAAGTGAGCAGCCAGGGCCTGCAAGGTCTGGGTGTAAAGGGGGGATGGGCCTTTGGCCCAGGGGGCAACGGCCCCCTTGTGCAAGGTTTTATCCTTATCCGGGACGATCATGTCTGGGTCAAAGGCCAGCTTTGAGCCTAGGCCGTCACAGGCCGGGCAGGCCCCGAAAGGATTGTTGAATGAGAACAGTCGGGGCTCGATCTCGCTGATGGTAAAGCCGGAGACCGGGCAGGCAAATTTTTCAGAAAATAGCAGTTTTCGAGGCTCTGTTTCCCCCTCCGCCAGCCCGGCCCATTCGGCCACAGCAATGCCATCGGCCAGCTTAAGGGCCGTTTCCAGAGAGTCCGCATAGCGGGAGTCCAGGCCGGGCTTAGTCACTAACCGGTCGACGACAATATCAATGTCGTGCTTGAATTTCTTGTCCAGAACGGGTGCATCTTCAATGGGATAGAATACACCATCAATCTTCAGGCGCTGGAACCCGGCCCTCTGCCACTCGGCGATTTCCTTGCGGTACTCACCCTTGCGACCGCGAATGACCGGTGCCAGCAGATAGATGCGCTCACCCTCCGGCAGGGCTGTCAGCTTATCGACCATCATGGAGACGGTTTGGCTCTCGATGGGCAGGCCCGTCGCCGGTGAATAGGGCACGCCGATCCGCGCCCAGAGTAGGCGCATATAGTCGTGGATCTCGGTCACCGTACCAACCGTGGAGCGTGGATTGCGGCTGGTGGTTTTCTGTTCAATAGAGATGGCCGGGGATAGCCCCTCAATCAGGTCCACATCCGGCTTGCTCATCAGCTCCAGGAACTGGCGGGCATAGGCCGAGAGGCTTTCCACATAGCGGCGCTGACCCTCCGCATAGATGGTATCAAAGGCCAGCGAGCTCTTGCCTGACCCCGACAGGCCCGTCAGGACCACCAACTCCCCACGGGGGATGTCGATATTGACGTCCTTGAGATTGTGCTCCCGCGCCCCGCGGACCCGGATAAAGTTCAGCTGTTCGGCCATAAAATCTCAAAACATCCTGATCGCCCGGCGGTCTGGCCGGAGCCCGTCAATCTACCAGTCAGACTCAAGGATAACATAGGAACAATATGCGAACAAATCTCGTACTTTTTTCTCCTGACGGGGTAACTGCTTTTGCGCCGGGGTTCGACAGCCTTTTTGGGGAAGGTGAGTGGACGTCAGAGGCGGCTTGGGGGCAGAATGGCGCAAAGTGATTTCTCCCGGAGCGCCTTCATGTCGATCGACCGCCGCCAGGTCTTGCTGTCCGCTACCGCTTTTGCTGTTGCCGGGGGGGCGAGGGCTGCGACTCAGGCGGGCACGGCTGAGGCCAAGCTAACAGCGCGGTTAGACCAACTGGGCAAGACTCTGCTAAATCGCTCACCCGAGCTGGCCACTGGGCTTGGCCTCGATAAGGGCGCGAATGTTGGGCTGAAGTCTCAACTCAGCGATGTATCCTGGTCTGCGGTCGAAAGCCTGACCCGGCTGTGTCGAGAAGAATTGACCGCACTGCGGGCCATTCCTGACGCCGCCCTCAGCCACGAAGCCAAGATCAACAAGGCGGTCGCTGTCTATGCCCTGGAACTGGGGGTCGAGGCGGCTCCCTTCAACTTCGGCGATAACACCATGCTCAGTGCTATGAACGAAAGCGCCGGGCCCTATGTGGTGAGCCAGCAGGACGGGGCCTATTCCGGCATGGCGGAATTCCTGGACAGTCAGCACCAGATCAACACCAAGGCCGACGCCGATGCCTATTTGGCCCGTCTGCACGCCATGTCCAGGGTGCTGGATCAGGAAACTGACCGCCTGCGCCGAGACGCGGGGCTCGGCGTTACGGCACCGGACTTTATCGCTCAGAATATGCTGGGCCAGATGGACGGTGTGTTGGCCGTTGCCGCCGCAGAGTCGCGGTTCGTGACCTCAGTGGCGGGACGGGCGAGAGCCAAGGGGATTGCCGGCGATTACACCGCCCTGGCGACCAAGATCGTTGAGACCGAAATCTATCCGGCCCTGAACCGTCAGCGAGACGTATTGCGGGCCAATGCGGCTTCGGCGGTCCACGATGCCGGCGTCTGGCGGTTGAAGGATGGCGAGGCCTATTATGCCTGGCTTCTCAAACAGGGGACCAACACCACCCTTTCCGCTCAAGAGGTCCATCAGATGGGGCTGGACCAGAACCGGGCCATCGAGGCGCGGATGGATAGCGTGCTGAGGGTTCACGGTCTGACGCAAGGGTCGGTAAGCGAGCGGATGATCGCGCTGAGCAACGATCCGACCCACCTTTTCCCCGACACTGAGGCGGGCAAGGTCGAGGTCATCAATTACTTGAACGGCATTATCGCGGGGTGCGCCCGCACCTGGCCAGTCAGTTCAACCTGAAGCTCAAAGCCCCGGTCTTCGCCAAGCGGGTGCCGGTAGAGATTCAGGACGGCGCGGGACAGGGCTATATGAATACCGGCTCTCTGGATGGCTCGCGGCCGTCCATCTATTACATCAATCTAAAGTCCACCAAGAACTGGCCGAAATTTTCACTGCCATCCCTGACCTATCACGAGACCTTGCCGGGCCATGCGTGGCAGGGGGCCTATCTCACCGAGAGCGGTCATGTGCCCTTGGTTCGACAGATTCTGGCTGGCTTCAACGCCTATGTGGAAGGCTGGGCGCTTTATGCCGAGCAACTGGGCGATGAAATGGGCATGTATGATAATGACTGGGCTGGCCAGTTGGGCTATCTCCAAGGCCAGCGTTTCCGGGCCATCCGTCTGGTGGTGGATACCGGCCTACACGCCAAGCGCTGGACCCGAGAACAGGCCATTGACTGGGCGGTGTCTAATTCCGGTCGCACCCAGGCGGCGATGACCAGCGAGATCGACCGCTATTGTGCCACGCCAGGCCAGGCCTGCGGCTACAAGATCGGACACACTGAAATCAATCGTCTGCGTGATAAGGCCAAGGCGGCCCTAGGCACCCGGTTCGACGCTAAGGTGTTCAATGACACCCTGGTCAAGACCGGGGCGGTGCCGCTGTCGGTACTGGCAGCGGAGGTGGACGCGATGATCGCCCGAGGCGGGAAGGGCTAGCTGTTGTAGAAGAAGCGTTCCTCGACAATCCGTCCGCCCCGAAGTGTATATAGCCCAATTTCATCCATGGTGAGGCGGACCCCCGTCTCTTTGACTGTTACGTCCATGGTGAAACGCACGGTAAACTGGTCGCCATTGACCCAAGGCCCGTCCACCTGAACGGAATGCACATCGTGGGCGTTTTCCCACCATTGTCCCTTACCGCGCGCAGCTTCCTTACCGATGCTTTCGGGTGCGTCTGGTGAGGGCTCTATGCTGACAACGGCGTCATCCCAGTAGGTTTCACCAGATTCCATAAATTTGCCAGCCTTCCAAAGGGAAACCAGCTTTTCTGCGATAGCTTGAGTCGTCATGTTTTTGTCCTTCGGTTGTGTTTGATACCTATGAAACTGGCCCCATCTTCCTTCAGACGGAATCGTTCGAAGGAAAAAAGTTCTAACTCAACAAACTAGAGTATGTTTCGATCCGATAATCGGGTCTCGCTTATCGGATCGCGCTCTATGTAAATAAGCCCAGCCATAGTTATCGGTTGTTACTAAAGATAGAACTAAACATGAACAATCTGAGGCGCAACTCATTTTTTAGCGCATCAGTCATGGACTAATCGGCCCTATGTCTGACCCGAGACCGCCCCCTCGACGTTGTCGAGTTACCTTGCATACAAGCTGACGGTCCCGACCGAAATCGACACCGATTTTCGCAAAAATTATCATAAATTCAGGATATTATGGGCGTAATTTGCTTGAAGTGAAGCAAATTACGCCCTTGGGGTTCACCCTAAATCACCATTGTTTGCTGATGGCGATGCCATAGGTGCGCGGTTCCGTGAAGAAGGCATTGCGGAACAGGCCGGACGAGTCATCGGTGAGATAAGTATCGGTGATCGCTGTCTCATCTGTTGCATTCTTGACGAAGGCATCGACCGTCCACCCCTTTGCCTCATTGGAAACCGTCAGGGTGAGATTAACATTTTGCCAGCTGTCAATTTGATCGGCCGCAGAGTTGTAAATCCGCGCATAGGTCTTGGACTGCCGGTAATAGTCAGCCCGTGCCACAGCGTTCCAGCCGTGACCCACATCGAACGTGTACTGTCCGCCCAGGGTGAAGGTATAATGTGGAGAATTCGGTAGTTCTTTCCCTTTCAGAGATACTGCGACCCCATCATTGCTGGGGCCGAAGGCATTGCTGCAAACCCCCAGCAGGGCGAAGGGGTTATTGCTGCTATTGGCGTAAGCCAAGGCCGCTGCCGCCACGGCCTTGGTGGTCACGCAATTGGAGGCTGATGACGATTTCACGACGATCAGATTCGGGTCGCCCTGGGTTCGATTGAAGGTATCGATAGAGGATCCATTGGTGATTTCAGTATTGAGATAGCCAAGGGACGCATTGAATCGTAACCGCTCAATCGGTGACCAGATGGATTCGAGTTCCAAGCCCTTTATCTTGGCATCAATATTCTCATTGATAGAGGTTCGGTTGACGATCTTGGAAACCTGATAGCCGGTATAGTCATAGGCAAAACCGGTCATATTCAAGATCATCCGACCATCCAGCAGAGTATTTTTCGCACCGATCTCAAACGCGTTGACGAATTCGGGTTCAAAAGTGGCTTTCGGGCAAGTTCCCACCGTCGGTGAACAGGCGGGGTTCATCCCTCCGGCTTTGTAACCGCGGGAGTAAAAGCCGTAGACCAGGGTCTGACTGGTGAAGGCGGTTTCCGGTTTCCAGTCAAAACCGAACCGGCCTGTGGTTTCATTGAACTTAACCGACTGAATGGCCGCCGCACCAGTCGGTGGACCAAGGATACCGCTGCCAGTTGCCCCAAGAGCGACCGCGTGGCTTTCGACTTGTTTTTCGTCCTTGTTCAACCGAAGACCTAGGGTCCACTTGAGCGTGTCGCTTGCCTTCCAGTAGGCCTCACCGAACAATCCCGTAGATTTCAGATTATACGGTCCATAATTATCGTAATAATTATGCCCGGATCGATCAGGATTTTGCTTTGGATCTATGGCAACACAAGTTGATCCAGTTGTACAGTTTGCATTACCAGCTAACAAAGCATTGTTAACCTGATAATATGCGGTGCCTGTATTGAACATAACATAGTAGTCACCGGTGGCTTTGTAATCTAGATATAGCCCGCCGATGTTGAAATTGAATGGACCATCAAAATCCGATTGCAGTCGGAATTCCTGAGTGAATTCCTTTGTCTGAGCGGCAGAAATATCGCTGGTCGTAAACCGGTTGAATGGACCATTCTGTGGATCCTTCACGACACCACCTGGAAACAGGCTTGAATAAATGGCTGTCGCGTAACCCGGAACGGCCGCGAAAACATTGACCGGGTTCGGAACTGAATTAAACGCCACCGAAGGTGTGTAGCGGTTGTAATCCTGCCGGGTGTACAGGTTGTACCGGGTTCCAGACGTGATCGATGTCAGCTTCAGCTTGTCGGTGATTTGCCAGGACAAATCCAGAATGGTCGTCTCCGTATTCGACCGATAGATCGGATCAAAGGTCGACTCAATGTCACGCACATTTGAGCTTTGCATTTTTCCGGCATAGGCGTCGCCGGTCTGGAAGCCGCCCAGCGCACCAAACAAACCTCCCAGGGTCGCCTGGGTATTGACCGTACCCAGCACGCCGCTGGAATAGAGCGAGGTTGACGCGCAACCTTGACTGAACAGACCTCGTTCCACCTGACCGATTAAACCGCCCGCTGCCGTGGAATAGCCCACGCCCCCCACATTGGCCGGCCCCGGATCCTTTGTGCAGTATTGTTTGCCGATACGGGAGCGATGGTCATCTTCGTGGAACTTGTCGAAGGTGAGTACCGCCTTGAAATTGTCCGTCGGGGCAAAACTGACGCCGGCGCGGGCACCATAGAGGTCGCGGTCGTCCGCATCATTGCCGGTATAGGTGTTTTTGCCGTAGCCACCGCGCTTGAGGGTCGTACCCGCCAGCCGGAAGGCGATGGTGTCGCTGATCGGGACATTGATCATCCCACGGATCTTCGTTTCTCCGAAATTGCCATAGCCGACTTTGAGATTGGCGGCGAAGTGATCAACCGGGCGATTGGTGATGATATTGACCACACCGCCCGTGGCATTGCGGCCATAGAGGGTGCCCTGGGGCCCGCGAAGAACCTCCACCCGTTCCACGTCGAAGAACTCGGTCTCAAAGAGATTGTTGGCAATTAGGGGGACGTTATTGAGGTGAATGCCCGTGCCAGCATCGCCTGAAGCCGCCACAAGTTTCGAGCCGATGCCACGAATCTGGAAGTTGTAGCCGGTAAAATTGCCCTTGGAAAAATTGACGTTTGGCACAGCCAGAACCAGATTCGGGCCGCCATCTATCTTCGATTTGGCGAGGCTGTCCCCGTTAAAGGCCGATACCGCAATCGGGACATCCTGGATTGCTTCCGCCTTCTTTTGAGCGGTTACCACCAGCTCTTCAATAACAGACGGTCCGGTATCGGCTGCAAATGCTGATGGTGCGGCGAGGCTAATCGCGATCAGCGACACCCCTCCAGCCAGCAAGCTGTTAAATACGCGCGTTGCGTTCATAGACCTAGCCTCCCTTATGAGCAATGACTGCACTTATGGCCGTCTCGTGCCCGACTGCCGTGGCGGCTTCCGAGCGCGGACGACTTGTTATTGGGCTACTATCTTTCTGACATTCGAGCGAAGTCAATCGTTCGATGCTCTGAATTTGCGCATCCTGTTTGCAAATGCAGTATTAAGGGAGATGGATTTGCCGATTTACCCGAGGTAATTGCCCCTGTGCTGCGTCACCCCCTACGGTAGTCCGGCACCCGTTTCTCCAGAAACGCCCGCACGCCTTCGCTGAAGTCGCCGTCTTGAACGCAGAGGATCTGGTTGCGGTCTTCCATGGCGATGGCGGCTTCCAGGCCGTTGGCGTCAATGGCGTGGTTGAGGGCTTCCTTGGTCAGGCGCAGGCCCAATGGTGTGGCATAGAGCATGTCGGCGGCGAAGGCGCGGGCTTCAGACTCCAAGGCCTCTGGTTCGACTATGCGACTGATAAGACCCAGTTGATAGGCGCGTTCGGCGCCCATGAAACGGCCCGTCAGCATGTATTCCGCGGCAACGGAACTGCCGACCATGCGGGGCAGAAAATAGCTCACTCCGATGTCGCAGGCCGACAGGCCGATGCGAATAAAGGCGGCATTCATCTTCAAGGTTGGGGTGGCGATCCGCACGTCGCTCGCCAGGGCCAGGGCGAAGCCACCGCCGCTGGCTGCGCCGTCGATGCAGGCGATGATGGGCTGAGGGCATCGGCGCATGGCCATGACGATCTCGCTGATCTTTCTCTGGCCCGTCAGGCTCTCGCCGACGCCCGCCTGGGCGTTGGACCCGGACCTGTCCTTTAGGTCCAGGCCCGCGCAGAAGGCCCGGCCCGCGCCCCGGAGCACCACGACCCGCACGTCTCGCCGCCAGTACAGACCAACGAAGAAGTCGCGCAGTTCATCCACCATCTTGGGATTAAGGGCGTTGAGCCGCTCTGGGCGGTTCATGGTCGCCCAGGCCACCTCATTCTCGACGACGACGTCCAGATGTTCATAGGTCATAGCTCATTTGCCCTTGGCGGCTTCAGCGGCGCGCAGGACCCGCAGGGCGTTGCCGCCCCAGATCTTGGCGACGTCGGCCTTGGAATAGCCAGCCGCCATCAGGCGCTGGGTGATGGCCGGATAGTCGGCGACATCATTCATGCCATCGACCCCGCCGCCGCCGTCAAAATCGCCCGAGACACCCACATGGTCGATGCCCGCCACCTCAATGGCGTGCAGCATATGCCTCATATAGTCGTCGAGATTGGCGCGTGGCACAGGCCACTTGGCGTCGATGACGGCCTTGCCTTTTAGGAAGGCCTTGCGCTGCTCGGGGGACATATCGCGACCAGTCATGCCGATGGATTTCATAAGGGCGGCGAGGGCCGCCTCCCGCTCCGGGATCTTGGGGGTGGGGACCATATAGTTGGAAAAGGCGTTGATCTGGATGACCCCGCCCTTGGCCGCCAGGGCCCGCAGATGGTCGTCATCGATATTGCGGGGGTGGTCGAAGATCGCCTTGCAGCCTGAATGGGAGAGGATGATCGGCGCCTTGGAGAGTGCCAGCATCTGATCCAACACCTGATCAGAGGCGTGGCTGGCGTCGAGCACAATGCCCAGGCGGTTGGCCTCCGCGATAAAGGCCTTGCCCGCCGGCGAGAGGCCGCCCCATTCAGGCTTGTCCGTAGCGGAATCCGCCAGGTCGTTATTTAGGAAGTGGACCGGACCCATCATCCGAACGCCCAGGGCGTAGAAGGCGCTCATCAGGCCGACGTCGCCGGCCACGGGCGAACCGTTCTCCATGCTGAGGAAAACGAACTTCTTCTTCTGGTTCAGTATCTTCTGCGCATCATCTGCGGTCAGGGCGATGGCGAACCGGTCGCTGTGCCTGGCGACCATCTCATGGATTTCCGTCGCCCGGACCAGACCATAGTCCCTGGCCTTGGCGTTGGCCTCGAGGCCCCGGGCGCTGCGGGTGAAGATGGCGAAGAAGCCGCCGTCCACGCCGCCCTGCACCATGCGCGGATAGTCGACCTGGCTGCCGTCTTCCGTGGCCGAGTGGCGATCCATCATATCCCAGCCCGGAACGCGGAAATTGGCGGGGGTGTCGTAGTGGGTGTCCAGCACGATGGCGTCGCGATGGGCGATGGCCCAGGCGGGTAGCGGCTTGGCCTTCGCGGCAAGAGCTTGCGGTGCCGTGGACGTGAGGAAGAGGGCGAGGGGGAGGGCGAGACGGCGCACGGCAGTATCCTTGATCTTAAGGTCGCCAAGGTCACAGCCTCAGGGCCGCTAGGCAAGAGGGGCGGTGTTCGATCCAAAGTCTAAGCGCGATCGATGCGCGCCGCGAAACAGCCGCGCGCCGCGTTGTGCGCATGAAGGTAAGTCGCGTTGGGGTCGCTGAACAGGCGCAGTATAGCTTCGTCAAGCCTGGGCCCTGAGACGACCATAGCATCGAGCATCATATCCTCTTGGTCGAAAGCTCTCACCGAAATGGCTTCGCGATTGGCCAGGACGGGGGGCAGTGCGTCAACATAGCGGGCCGGGACCGTCGCCCTTTCATTAACGAATATGGCATGACGCCCCCTGTAAGGTGTTTCAGCCGACTGATATTCATGATTCAACAGCAAGAGGGTTTCGCCCTCCAACGCGTCTTGCAGGGTTATGCGGCAGGGATAACGACCTTGCCGGGTTGCTGTAACCCTACGAATGTTTTGGGCGCTAAGGGCTTCTTCAGACAGGCCGAAATAGGCTTGGAACGGTGCCAGAGGCAGGCCGACGATAGCGTAAGTCATGATATATCCTTAAGGTTAAGCGGCGTCGTGAAAGATGAGGCCAAGGGTATGACGCCGACCCGCACGCAGCTTGCTCACGCCGTGTCGAAGATTGACCCGATAGACCCCTTTGCGACCAGTGACCGGTCGAGTATGAACAGCGAAGATTAGGCGTCGCCCTGAGTCAGGTCTGCAACCTGGACACGGGACTGCATTCTTGGTCTCTGTTCGGTGAGGACGAACTCACCGCCTGTGAAGTCGATCTGTGGCTCAGATAGCAAGATCGCCACCTGCAGCGGAAAAATGTGGTCACCATAAACATCCTGGTGCAGGCAGTTATGGTCCCCTGGACCATAGGCGAGCAGCAAGGGCGTTGGCCGAGATTGCCCCGCCGAATGGCATTGCTGAAGATATTCAGCATGAGTTGCTGGAAACCGGGCCGCCGTCCCCAGGCTTTCATTCCAGCGATTGGCGATGGGCACCAGAGCGTTATAAAATTTACTCCTGAGCGTCTTAACCAGATCGGGTAAGGGATAGGCGAAATAGCGATATTCGCCTTGCCCAAAGCCATGGCGCGCCATGATGACATGGCTACGGAAAGACGCATCCTCGTCATAGAGGGCGGCCAAGGCTTTACACTCTTGGACGGAAAGAAGGCTAGGGGCTAGGGCGGCCCCTTCAGCATCCAAATCTCGGCTTAAGCTGGACCAGTCCAGGGTATCAAGGGATTTCATGCTGCCGCCTCAAGCTCAAGGAGGGCGCGCTTACGTTCCACCCCCCAGGCATAGCCTGAAAGAGAACCATTCATTCGAACCACCCGATGACAGGGAATGGCCACTGCGATTGTATTCGCCGCACAGGCCCCAGCCACAGCACGAACAGCCTTTGGTGCCCCTATTGCCCTGGCAATGTCAGCATAGCTGGCTGTCTTTCCAACCCCGATATCGCGCAGGGCCTGCCATACCCTTTGTTGAAATGCCGTTCCCATCACATCCAAAGGTAGGTCGAAAACCTGAGGTGGCTGTTCAATCATGCCGACAATTCTGGCCACCAGGATTTCAAATTCTGCGTCACCACCGATTAATTCTGCGCGGGAAAACCGATCTTGCAGATCCTGCACCAGGGCCTGCGGATCATCCCCGAGCAGAATCGCGCAGACCCCCTTGTCTGTCGCGGCGACCAGTATGGCACCGAGGGTGCATTGTCCCACGGCAAAGTGGATCATCATGGCTTGACCACCTTTGCGGTATCGGGTCGGAGACATACCAAGCAGTTGGGTCGATTTCTCATAAAAGCGACCGCTGGAGTTGAAACCCGCCTCGTAGAAAGCAGAGGTAATTGCGCCTGACTTTTCGAGCTCCTGACGAACCCGCACCGCACGATGGGCGTCGGCATAGGCTTTTGGGGTTACGCCGGTTGCAGCCTTGAAAATGCGGTGGAAATGATAGGGACTCAGGCCAGCGGCCTGTGCGAGATCGGCCAGCTGGGGTGGCGATTCCGCAGCTTCGATGGCTCTGCAGGCCATGCCCACGATGTGGGAATGGTGTGCTTCCAGAAGCGGCCCGGAGGGCTTGCAGCGTTTACAGGGGCGGAAACCGGCGGCCTCTGCGTCGGCTGGCGTCGCATGAAAGGCTATGTTTCGACGAAGGGCAAGGCGTGCCGCACAGGAGGGACGGCAATAGACCCCCGTGCTGGCGACGGAATAATAGAACTTTCCGTCCTGGTTCTTGTCCCGGGCGACGATCGCGGACCATTTCGCTTCGTCGCCTAAAGTGACGTTCATCATGGGAGACTCCTTTGTTGTCACCATGGATAGGTCTCTTCAGACCGGCGAAAACTCCGCCCCTTGCGGTCAAATTCGCGAAGACCTCGAACATCGCAAGGGGTGTTACCAAGGATCTGACCATGCAGGTCCGAAATCCGCGACCTGCTATATGTTAGGGGCTTTTCCTCACCGTTCGAAAAACAGCATTGGCCCTGGCACAGACCTAGCCGTCGGCCGTGACAAAGGCCTGAGCGAAGCAGAGGGTCGAGCCCGTCTTCACATAGGTGGTATCGAACTCCAGCCATTGACCGATCTTGGCGGTTCCAAGGAAATCGACGCTGAGATTGACCGTGACATAACTGGTCTCGCCGCCGCCGGCCTTGCCGCAGGATAGGCCCATGGCGTTGTCGGCCAGGGCTGAGATCAAGCCGCCATGGACAAAGCCGCGACTGTTGGTGTGGGCCGCCTCGGCCCGCAGGCCGATGACGACCTTGCGGTCTTCCATCCGGCTGTAGAGCGGCTCCCATGGTTCAGTGAGGGGGGCTTTAGCGATAGTGCCGCGCAAAGCCTGAGGGCAGGAGCTCTGTGCTCATCCAACGCTCCCTGTCAGGCGGTGCAGGCTCTCCAGGGTCTGGGTGCAGGCTCGCGCCGCCTCCGCGCCCTTCTTGACGAAGTGGGCTTGGAAAAAGTCTTGGTGGGCCGGGGTTTCCTGGAATTGGTGGGGCGTCAGCACCACTGAGAAGACTGGGATCTCGGCGTCGAGTTGGACCTTCATCAGGCCATTGACCACGGTTTCGGCGACGAATTCGTGGCGATAGATCCCCCCGTCCACCACGAAGGCGGCGGCGACCACAGCGGCATATTTGGCGGTGCGGGCTAGGGTCTGGGCGTGGAGGGGGATCTCGAAGGCACCCGGCGTCTGGAAAACCTCAACGGCGGTGGCCGGGAAGCCCAGCTTTTCCATTTCGGCGATGAAGCCTTCGCGGGCCTTGTCGACAATGTCGTGATGCCAACCGGCTTGAACAAAGGCGATGCGGGCCGGGCGATAGGCACCATTGGCCGTACGGTATTCTGAAATTTGAGCAATTTGAGCTTGGGTCATGGTCGTCTCCCATTGAGGAACCACGACTCAGGGAGACACCAGCCGACAGACTCCCCTGTTGAGAAAGGGCGTCGTCATCCAGTGGTTCTCATAACCGGACTCTAACCGTCGGCCCCGGAATCCAACCGGTGTCTGCTGCCTCCCCGGACATGGGGTCCAAGGAGCGCCCGCGGGCTCGTACCTGGCCTCACGGCCTTGCCTTTACCGCCGGTGGGGACTTTCACCCCGCCCTGAGAACGCGCGACACCGGAAAAGCCCGGCGACGCCGCAGATTAGGACGATGATCGGCCTTCGAACAAGCGTTTAGAATCTTTCAGGGCTGTCAGGCACGCTTGTTCAGAGTGATGGCGGTGGCTTGACCGGCCTTTTTGTGGTCGCGCTGGGGCCGTAGCTTGAGGCATTGGTCCGCTGGGTCGCGACCTCTTCGGCGATAGCTCGAACCAGACCCTCGGTTACCGCCTTTGCTGCCCCCAAGGCGCGGCTTTGACGGGCCAGAACCGCGTCAAACGCTTCAGTGGCACGGGTCAGGCGAGTCCTTTGGGCGAGGGGTGCCGAGGCAATCAGGTCTGGATTGGCCCGGACCCTGGAGGACTCATGACGGTAGATATTCGCAAGCTTTGAGACTTCCTCAATCTGCGCGGCGGCATCCTGTGGGCGATGCTGTTCAAAGGCCTGAGCCTCCAGGGCGATAAGCTCGGTCAGGCGTTCGGTCAGGGTAATCAACTGTTCGACGCGGTCGGTAGCGTCTGTGGCAGATATGGTCATGTCTTGGTCTCCTCGCTAAGGCCCTGCAGCTTCAGCATTTCTTTTTGGACGGTGGCGGCCAAGCCAATGCCCCCCGAGCGAACCACCTGTTTGGCCATGGCATCGCTCATAAAGGCCTTGAAGGCGTCTTCACCTTCCCCACCGGTGAGGGTCCCCTTTAGGCTGTCTCCCTGAAACATCTGTCCCATCATCACCGACAGAAAAGAGGCCTCGAAGTCCTTGGCCGCCTTGGCAATTTGGGTGCGCTTCAGGCCTTCTGACGCTCCAATGCCAAAAGATGGGGTCGCCGGAATTTTGGAGGTCTGCAAGGGCGGAGGGGTAAGGGCGAGATCAGCCATTACATCACCTGAATTTCAGCTTGGAGGGCACCGGCGGCCTTGATGGCCTGTAGGATCGAGATCATGTCGCGGGGCGTGACCCCAAGGGTGTTGAGGCCGGCGATCAGGGTTGAGAGCGAAGCCCCGCTCTTCAGCGTGACCAGCTGTTTGCCCTTTTCTTCATCCACGGCGATGCTGGTTTGGGGCACGGTGACCGTTTGACCCTGGCTCAAGGGGGCCGGTTGGCTCACGCCTGGATTTTCCTGCACACGGATCGTCAGATTGCCCTGGGCGATGGCGACGGTGGAGATCCGCACATTCTCGCCCATGACAATGACGCCGGCGACCTCGTCAATGACCACCTTGGCAGGTTCGTCGGTATCGACGGACAGGTTTTCAACCTGGGACAGAAAGCGAACCATGTCCTGACCGGCGGGGGGCTGAATGGTGACGATGGTGGGGTTGTCTGCCCGGGCGCAGCCTGGGAAATTCGTATTGATAACGGTGGCAATTCGCGCAGCTGTGGTGAAGTCTGGATTACGCAAGGTCATGCGCAACTGACCCATATTAGCCAGCTGGAAGCCAATTTCGCGCTCAACAATCGCTCCGGAAGCGATCCGCCCCGCTGTGGGCACACCCTTGGAGACCGAGCTGCCGGACGCCCCGCCTGCGGAGACCGAGCCGGTCTGCACTGTACCTTGGGCGACCGCATAGGCCTGGCCGTCAGCTCCCAACAGAGGGGTCACCAACAAGGTTCCCCCTTGCAGACTCTTGGCGTCGCCAAGGGCTGAAACCGTGGCATCAACCGGGGCACCGGTCGCCACAAAGGCGGGCAAACTGGCCGTGACCATAACGGCTGCCACGTTCTTGGTATTAAGGTTGGCATCTCGGGTATTGACACCCAGCCGCTCAAGCATGGCTTCGAGGCTCTGCTTGGTGAAAGGGGCATTGCGCAGGGAGTCCCCGGAACCGTTCAGGCCGACCACAAGGCCATAGCCAACCAGCATGTTGTTTCGAACACCTTCGAATTCAACAATGTCCTTAATCCGGGATTTGGCCAGGCACGGGTCGGCCATACCGGCGGCCACCAGAAAACACAGACCAAAAACGAAACTTGAAAATCGACGCATGTAGCCCCGGTTGTCCGAAAAACGGAATCTGTCGGGTCACTGCGAAGGATGTGCCAGTTTTAAGCCCCGGAAAAACGCAATTAATTCAAGGAAGAAAGATTTTTACTGCACGGCGATTTCGCCGCCCTGGCAGATTTTGCCCGGCATTAACCATGCCATAAGCAGGTGGAGGCGACAGTGAGTCGCAGAGTTCAGTTTGAGAGTTTTTGCCTTTATGAAGGTTACCAATACCAGCGGCACCGGGGCTGCCACCGGGGCAGGCAAGGCTCGCGCGCCCGGCAGCGGGCAGGGCTTTCAACTGCCGAGCATCGCCGGGGCGGGGGCGGCTCAGGCCGCTGTCGGCGTCAGCTCACTTTCACCGGTCATGAATGTCGGAGCCCTATTGGCTCTGCAGGATGTCGGAACGCCGACTGAGCGCAAACGTAAGGCCGTCAGGCGGGCGGCGCGAATGCTGGATGCCTTGGATGATATGAAGCTTGATCTGTTGTCGGGTGAGTCGATCCTCGACAGCCTAAACCGCCTTCAGCAGGCGATTAAGGATCAGCGGGAAGACACCGACGATCCGAAGCTGGAAGAGATCCTCAATGAGATCGAAACCCGAGCCGCAGTCGAACTTGCAAAGCTGGATGTCGCGAACGCGGCGGCCAAATTGCGTACCTGACGCAAGGTCCGTTGCAGCGGCGGCATGTTTTGATATAAGCCGCCGCAAGCTGGTGCGTTTTCCACCGAGCTTCTCACCGGTTCGGCTCAGAAATAGCACTAAACTAATAATAGTCTGAGGGTCATTCGGTCCACTTGGATCAGACGTCCCTCAAGGGGGCGTCCTGGAGAGGACGTAGTCATAAATGACTGATGCTTCGGCGTTGGCGGACAAGGCGGACTATCGTCCCTCGGACGATGAGCCGTTCATGAATGCGCGGCAAATTGAGTATTTCAAACAGAAGCTCTTGAATTGGAAAGAAGAAATCCTGCGCGAAGCGCGCGGAACTCTTGTTCACCTTCAAGCCGAAACCGAAAATCATCCCGATCTTGCCGACCGCGCGACCTCTGAAGCGGATCGGTCTCTTGAACTCCGTACCCGGGATCGGCAGCGTAAGCTGATCTCCAAGATTGATGAAGCCCTGCGGCGAATCGAAGACGGCTCATACGGCTATTGCGAAGATACCGGCGAGCCCATCGGCCTTGGACGTCTCGACGCCCGCCCCATTGCCACGCTGAGTGTTGAAGCCCAAGAGCGTCACGAACGGCGTGAGCGCACTCACCGGGACGACTGAACGGCAGAAGCGCGAGGATGCCTTTCCGGCATGCCCGAAAATCGGGCCGCTTTTTACTGACCTGACTTGGCGAGGGATCATGACGGTCCAGATTGATCCGTTTCACGCCGTGACCATCAGTGGTCTGGCTCATAAGCTCAAGGCCGAAGGACGATCCATTCTGCATATGGAGTTTGGCCAACCCTCTACAGGCGCACCCGCTGCGGCCATAGCCGAAGCTCATCGTGTGCTTGATGCCGATCCCATGGGCTATTGGGAAAGCCAGCCCCTGAAACAGCGTATCGTTCGACACTATGCAGAAACCTATGGCGTGGCCCTCGATCCCCGGCAGGTGATCCTGACCTGCGGCGCGTCTCCGGCCCTCGTCCTGGCCTTGTCGGCTCAGTTTTCGGCAGGTGACCACATCGCCTTGGCACGACCGGGATATGTAGCTTATAGAAATACAATCAAGGCGTTAAACCTTAAACCTCAGGAAATTCCCTGTGGCCCTGCGGATCGATTTCAATTGAACGCCGCCCACTTGGCCGGGCCCAATCCGGCACCGGCGGGGGTGATCCTGGCCAGTCCCGCCAACCCCACGGGAACCCTCATCCCCAAGGCAGAAATGGCGGCCATTGCCGAGGTTTGTAGGGTACGGAATATCCGTATCATTTCCGATGAAATCTATCACGGTCTCAGCTATGGCGAGCGGGCACATTCGATCTTGGAGTTCGAACCGAACGCTTTTGTGGTCAATAGTTTTTCCAAGTATTTCAGCATGGTGGCCTGGCGTCTTGGCTGGGTGATCGCGCCCACAGATCTGGTGGAGCGCACCCGGGCCTTCATGACCAATCTATTTCTAACACCGCCATCGCTCAGCCAACATGCGGGTCTGGTGGCTATGGATTGCCGGGAGGAGCTGGAAGGCCATGTGGCGGTCTATCGCACAAATCGCGCCCTGGTGCTCGATGCCTTGCCCAGTCTGGGCCTGGCAGCCATCGCGCCGCCCGATGGGGCTTTTTATGTCTATGCCGACATCGGCCATCTCACAGATGATAGCATGACATTTTGCCGACAACTTCTTGAAGATACAGGGGTTGCTACCGCACCAGGAATTGATTTTGACCCGGTCGAAGGTCACAAATTCATCCGTCTGAGTTTTGCGATCTCAACAGATCAGGTGCGTGAGGCTCTGGCCCGCCTTCGCCCCTGGTTTGCTGCTCGCATGTCTTGAAGATCATCACCTGAATTTGAATTCAATTTCTCTTTGAACATATTGAAATTAAAACATTTTCTGTGTCAAATTGGAGTTTTCTCCGGCGTAAAATGCGCGATTGCCCCTGGCGAGGCGGTTTAGGCGGGGTTACACACCTGTCATGACTAATCGCCTCGTCATTGCCGCCATTCAGGCCAACCCAACCCTGGGGGCCATCGCCAAGAATGAAGCCTTGGCGCGAGAGCGCATGGCTGAAGCCAGGGCGGCGGGCGCGGACCTAGCGGTGTTTACCGAACTCTTCCTCAATGGTTATCCGCCTGAGGACCTGTCGCTCAAGCCAGCCTTCTGGGGGGCGGGCAAGGCGGCCGTTGAACGTCTGTCTAAGGAAACGGATGAAAACTTCGCAGCCCTGATTGGCGTGATCTGGCCTTCGGAAGCGCCAGGTCGGCGGCCACGCAACGCTCTAGCCTTCCTGGCGGGGGGCGAGGTGAGGGGGCTGGCCTTCAAGTGTGATCTGCCCAATTACGGTGTTTTGATGAAAAGCGCGTCTTCGAGCCGGGTGAGACCCCCAGTGTCTTCACCTGGAAGGGCGTCAGGCTGGGTGTGCCCATTTGCGAGGATATATGGGCCCCAGATGTCTGTGCCACTCTGAAGGCCCATGGTGCCGAGATTCTGGTGACGCCCAACGGGTCGCCTTATCGGCGGATGGCTGATGCAGAGCGAACAGATGTCGCCCGGGCCCGAGTCGCAGAAACAGGCCTGCCCCTGCTCTATGTCAATCAAGTGGGGGGCCAGGACGAGCTGGTCTTCGACGGGGGGTCTTTTGCAGTATCGGCCAAGGGCGGGATGGTGATGCGCCTTCCCATGTTTGAGGAGACCCTGGGCCTGACCGACTGGACCAGGGATGCAGGCGGCTGGTCACTGACAAAGGCACCCATGGCCGAATGGCTGACCGGAGCGGGCGAGGTCTATCATGCCATGGTCTTGGGTCTTCGGGATTATGTGAATAAGTCCGGATTTCCAGGGGTATTGTTGGGGCTGTCAGGGGGCGTCGACTCCGCCCTTGTGGCTGTGGTCGCCGCCGACGCCCTGGGGCCAGATCGGGTGCGGTGTTTTATGCTGCCCTCGAAATACACCAGCCGCGACAGCCTGGAGGATGCTGAGGACTGCGCAGGGCGTCTTGGGGTCCGGTTGGATGAAATCGCGATTTCCCCGGCGGTTGATGCCTTTGGTGACATGCTGACACCGTTATACGAGGGTAGGGCCCCTGATCTTACGGAAGAAAACATTCAGGCGCGTATCCGGGGTCTCTCACTTATGGCCCTTTCCAACAAGCTGGGTCTGATGTTGCTGACCACCGGCAACAAGAGTGAAATGGCGGTGGGCTATGCCACGCTCTATGGCGATATGTGCGGCGGCTATAATGTCCTGAAGGATGTCTATAAGACCGAGGTTTATGAGGTTTGCGCGTGGCGTAATGCCCATGATCCCTTTGGTGTCGCCCAGACCCCGATCCCGGAGCGTATCCTGACCAAGCCCCCTTCAGCGGAGTTGAGGCCAGACCAAAAAGATCAGGATAGTCTGCCGGAATATGCTGAACTTGACGCGATTTTGCACGGCTTGGTGGAAGAGGAAGCCACCCTTGATGACATCGTCGCTCGCGGTCATGCCCCGGAAACCGTCGAGCGGGTCCAGCGCCTGCTCTACAATTCCGAATATAAGCGCAGGCAGGCTGCACCCGGCGTGAAGATCGGGCCACGGGCCTTTGGTCGGGACCGTCGCTATCCTATTGTGAACGGCTTCCGGGATGTGGTCAGCTAGAGTGCGTTCCGATAA
>NMUI01000165.1 GCA_002221445.1 Phenylobacterium zucineum
ACCGGTTCTTCACGGGGGACTAGGTTGGTACAATGTCAAAGGCCATGGTTAGACGTCGATCGTCTGTCTTGAACGGGATGACCCCGTGCCAGACATAGGATGGAAACAGCACCAGTCGCCCGGGCCGAGGTTCAACATATGTAACGGCGGGGCAGGGTGGGCTCAACATGATCGGCGGCTCACCAATGGCCAGCCATCCCTGTTTGTCCGGCGCACCTGCAGATACCGCGGGTGTTGCCACATAGAAGACTGACGAAATCCAGCCCTCGATATGCATGTGTGTGGCATGGGACCCGCCTTGTCGCAGCAATACCGACCATGCCCCCTGGAACCGCCAAGTCTTGGCTTTCCGCGACCTTAGCGGATCTGTGCCAGCGGGCAGATCTGTCAGGAAACGGTTGACCGCCTCCGTAAAAAGTTCAAAGGCCGCCTTGATCGCGGGATCATCAGAGCCCTTCAGAAAGTGCGAGAGCTGACTTCCACCCCGGACAGACTGATTGGCCGGCTCGCGCTGATATTTGTGCTGAACAGACAAGGCTTGATCAAGATCCGTCAGAAAGGTCGCCAAATCTGGCCAGCCCTTGGGCGGAGGAAGGTCAAATACCCGAACCAGGGTGTTGTAGTCACAGATTTCGTCATAAAGCGGATCACCGACTTGCCGTGCGGCGACCGAAGCCCAGGCCCAGAGTGATTGATTGTTCGGATCTTTTAGAAGGCCTTGACGTACCTTGTCCAGAGCCTGTTGAGGTCGCTCCAAGGCGAGATCGACAATCGCCGCCTGATTAAGGACCGCTGGCTCAGCGGGGGCTCGACCCAGCGCCTGTCGGATCAGGATTTCCGCATCGCCCAGGCGTTGGCCTTCCACGGCGGCCTGGGTTGTTGCCAACAGAGCTTGAACATTATCAGGCGCGATGCGCAGGGCCTGAATCATCAGGTCCCAAGCCAGATCTGCCCGTCCGGCCGCGCGCGCCAGATCAGCCCGGCCCAGCAAGATCGGAACGGGAGGGGCTCCCATCTGGGACATTTCCAGCAGAATAGTATCACCGGCCGTGAAATCTCCGGTTCGCATCCAAACCAGGTTTGCCAGTTCAAGGCCCCAGGCGACCTCTCCGGGCCGCCGCTTAATGAGACGTCGATATGCCTGCTCGCCCTCATCCAACCGACCGACGGCAACCAAAGCGCGGGCATAAACAAGCCAGGTTTCCGGGGCATCGAGGCCCAACCTGAACGCGGTTTCTACGGCTTGAACCGCCTCATCTCCCTTACCGAGATCGCCAAGAGTTGCTGCCAAATTATGCCAACCGATACGCCCCTGTGGAAATCGCCGGACAGCCTCGCGGTCGATGGGTAAGGCCTCCTCCTTGCGACCCAAGGCCTTAAGGGCCAAGGCGTGGAGGGCAAAGGCGCGCGGGTCAGAGTCAGGCCGGCGAATCAGGGATTTAGTAATATCCAGCGCAGCCCTATATCGCTTGGAGACGATAAGGTTATCTGCGCGATCAAGATCCGCCTTGCTCATGGCCTAGATTTGGTATCCACAGTCATGGGATTTTTCTCGCTCTATTCCGCCGGACAGGCAATGCACTTGGCGTGGTTTTGACCTTCGCTTGCGGAGTGAGGTTAAGGCCGTGCCTGAATGTTAAAGTCAAAAGCTCCCAAGACTCATTAGAGTCCAGGTGATCTTATAACGTTCGATATTGGCTGGGCTCTCGTATAAGAGCTGTACCAATTTCGGACTCAGACAACAGGGCCCGCCCAAAGATCAGGAATCCTATGACAGAGTCGTCATCCTTCTGGAGGCCATTAGATGAGGACGCGTTGTCCCAAGCGTTTGCACAATCCGGCAGATTGCATATCCCTGATTTTATGAAACCTGAACTTGCTCAGGCGCTGTTTGAAGTGCTTTCGGGTCCAATGAGTTGGGCCAGAACCTTTACCGTCAATGGGAAGAGCTATGATATCGACTTGGCGGCTCAGGCGCAGACACCGACCTCTGTCATGACCCAGGTTGCAGAGGCTATTGCCGAGGGCGGGCGAACGGGCTTCCAATACGACTTTGAACTCTGGTGGATCAGCGATGAGATTGAAGCCGGTCATCGACCGACCGACACGCGTCAACCGCTGGCGGAGCTGTATGATCTGCTGAATAGCCCGCCGTTTCTGTCTCTAATTCGTCCCCTGTGAAGAATGACCATCTCGCTGATTTGGTGTGATAAATTCTGCGTTTCTGGTTTTGGCGATTGCCGGATTGGACCCAGTGGAGGGTGGTTTTCTTGCAATTTGATTTTCGGATTTCGTCGTGATTCACTGCCTGGACAGCGGCAATCACAGGGGTTTTTGGCGTGGATTGGTGTGGACG
>NMUI01000166.1 GCA_002221445.1 Phenylobacterium zucineum
GAGACCATCAACTACCGGACCTTCAAGCCCGAGCGGGATGGTCTGTTCTGCGCCCGTATCTTTGGCCCGATCAAGGACTACGAATGCCTCTGCGGCAAGTATAAGCGCATGAAGTATAAGGGTATTATCTGCGAGAAGTGCGGCGTAGAGGTCACGCTGGCCCGGGTCCGGCGTGAACGCATGGGCCACATCGAACTGGCCAGCCCGGTTGCCCACATCTGGTTCCTGAAGTCCCTGCCTAGCCGCATCTCCATGATGCTGGACATGGCGCTCAAGGACATTGAGCGGGTTCTCTATTTCGAATACTACATCGTCACCGAGCCGGGCCTCACGCCGCTGAAGCAGCATCAGCTGCTCTCAGAAGACGACTATATGCGCTATCAGGAAGAGTTCGGCGACGACAGCTTCACCGCTGAAATCGGCGCGGAGGCGATCCAGGGCCTGCTGCGCGGCATCGACCTCTCCAAGGAGGCTGACCGCCTCCGGGAAGAGCTGCTGGTGACCACCTCCGAAATGAAGCTGAAGAAGGCATCTAAGCGCCTGAAGCTGATCGAGAGTTTCATCGAGAGCAAGAACAAGCCCGAGTGGATGGTTCTCTCCGTCGTGCCGGTCATTCCACCGGAACTACGCCCCCTGGTGCCCCTGGACGGCGGCCGCTTTGCGACCTCTGACCTCAATGATCTCTATCGCCGGGTGATAAACCGGAACAATCGCCTGAAGCGCCTGATGGAGCTTCGCGCGCCGGACATCATTATCCGCAATGAAAAGCGGATGCTGCAGGAATCCGTGGATGCCCTGTTCGACAACGGCCGTCGCGGTCGGGTCATTACCGGGGCCAATAAGCGCCCGCTGAAGTCCTTGGCAGACATGCTGAAGGGCAAGCAGGGCCGGTTCCGTCAGAACCTGCTCGGCAAGCGCGTCGACTATTCCGGCCGCTCGGTCATCGTTGTGGGCCCGGAACTGAAGCTGCATCAGTGCGGCCTGCCTAAGAAGATGGCCCTCGAACTGTTCAAGCCGTTCATCTACGCTCGGTTGGACGCCAAGGGCCTGTCTGGCACCGTCAAACAGTCCAAACGTATGGTGGAGCGTGAGCAGCCTGCGGTCTGGGATATTCTGGATGAAGTCATCCGCGAGCACCCGGTTCTTCTGAACCGCGCGCCGACCCTGCACCGTCTGGGCATCCAGGCCTTCGAGCCCATGCTGATCGAAGGCAAGGCCATCCAGCTGCATCCGCTGGTCTGCGCCGCCTTCAACGCCGACTTCGACGGCGATCAGATGGCCGTTCACGTGCCACTGAGCCTTGAGGCCCAGTTGGAAGCCCGCGTTTTGATGATGTCCACCAACAACATCCTCTCGCCGGCTAATGGTCGCCCGATCATCGTGCCGTCGCAGGATATTGTTCTGGGGCTTTACTACCTGTCCCTGGCCCGCGACGGAGAGCCCGGTGAGGGTAAGGCCTTTGGTCAGATGGCGGAAATTGACGCTGCCCTCGACGCTGGCGTTGTGACCCTGCACTCGAAGATCAAGGCTCGACATGCGGAAATGGATGCCGAAGGCGTTTTGCGGACCAAGCTGATCGATACTACCCCCGGGCGGATGAAGATCTCGGCCCTGTTCCCGCACCACCCAGCCGTGGGTCACCGCCTGCTTGAGAAGAACCTGACCAAGAAGGAAATCGGCAATCTGATAGATATTGTCTACCGCCACTGCGGTCAAAAGGCGACGGTGATCTTTGCCGACCAGATCATGGGTCTGGGCTTCCGCGAGGCAGCCAAGGCTGGCATCTCCTTTGGCAAGGATGACATCATCATCCCGGAAAAGAAGAAGCCGATCGTTCAGGAGACCCGCAAGCTGGTGGAAGAGTACGAGCAGCAATACGGGGATGGCCTCATCACCAAGGGCGAGAAGTACAACAAGGTCGTCGATGCCTGGGCCAAGGCTACGGACCGGGTCGCAGATGAAATGATGGCGGAAATCTCCACCGCGAAGCGGGGAACCGATGGTCGCGAACTGGAGATCAACTCGATCTTCATGATGGCCAACTCCGGGGCTCGGGGTTCACAGGCTCAGATGAAGCAGCTGGGGGGTATGCGCGGCCTGATGGCCAAACCGTCCGGTGAGATTATCGAGACGCCGATCATCTCGAA
>NMUI01000167.1 GCA_002221445.1 Phenylobacterium zucineum
CAGCCGCGACCATCGCGGCCTTGGGCGGAGAACCAGCGCATGGGAGGTGGCCGCATCGCCTTCGACCGCAACGCCAGAGGAGGAGCGCGCCTGCGCTTGCTGCCCTAACCGACCTTGCCGCTATCACGGAGCCAGGCCGCCAGAGGGCGCGCTTGGAACCTAAAGAGGATGTTTGGATCACGACCGAACGGTCGCAACCTGCCCGAAGTCAGCGGGTGTAGAGCCTGCTGCCGCTCCCCGAAGCCACGGCGTTGCGGTGCGCCAGAATGGCGTCGAGCGAGCTACGATTGAAGCCGTCGATCAGCCGCTTGTGGAATTCCGAGGCGATGTCGAATTGCCCTGCCGCAATGAGTTGATTGATGGCCTCGAACGTCTTGGTCTTCAGCGACTCGTCCCGCTCGAAATCGACCTGCATGGCTCTCTCGACTTCGGCAAAGGCCGCTTCCAAATTGGCCTTGGCCAGTTGGTAGTGACTTTCGATCACCTTTAGGTCGCGCTCTTCTGTTCGGATGAGCTTTGCCAGCTCTATCGCGTTACCAATTAGCCCAGAATAGACCGTGAAATGGTCTAGGCCCGACGGCAGGACAACGTTTTCCAGGACCTGACTACCACGATCACGGGCCGATTGAAGCAGTTCGGCGGCGGTGCGTTCAAACGGGTTCATTAGTTTCCAGCCTTCATTTCAAGGAGGTAATTCGCCTCGCGCACAGCGCATGCGAGATTGAAGGCCTCCGGCTTAGCGTTACCGCGCCCGACCGTTGCCTCCGCCGCACTCAATTCTAAAACCCCTTTGCGCAAGCGATCCAGAAGAGCCGTCAGCCCGTCAAATTGCGGGATCAGTCGCAGGCGAAGCTCGGACTCGATCAATCTAATGTCACCCCGCACGGCTTCGCTTTGTTCAATAAGCTGCCCTTCCAATTCCTTAAGTTGGCGCATTAACTTGCTGTGATTTACCGCCATCATTACCAGTGACCCCGCCGCAAAAGCCGCTGCCACTTGCCACGGCATATTGCCAGTGGTGAACTTTGTCATTGCTAGCGGGACGCCTCGATCAAACCGGAGCTGCTGGATAAATGTTTTCGGTGCCAATTGTGCAGCAACCATTGCACCTTGAAGTGTGCCACTGCGCTCAATGACTATCGACGCTTCGTTAATTGTATAGGCCGCGAGCGCCGCCTCTGCTTCGGTAACCGATACTCGGACACCGCCACGCGCAGTGTCGACATTCTCCTTCGCAGCATTGAATATCTTGATGGACTCTTTCCACGCCTTCCGTGTCTGCCGGTCGCCTTCGTCCAGTAATTGTTCTAGTTGGCGCACATTTGTTTCGTACCATGCCCCAGCTAGATCAACGCGTTCGGTGTTGAAAGGCTCCAAGGTCGAGAGCCGACTAAGGTCGTCGGCCATCTGGTCGTGGAGCTCAGAAAGCTGTTCGCTCGTCACCGACGGAATGATTGAAACCTCAGCAATAGGCTCGATTTTGCGGGCGGCTCGTTCAAGGTAGTTCCGTTCGAGACCTGCTACCGCATTCTGAACCCAATCAGCCAGATTATTTTTGCTGGCTAGTTTCTGGATACGGTAGACTTGAAACGCGTAAGCGATGGTGAAACCTACCTCGAAGATGATGATCGTCGTCGTTGCAATCGCGAGGACTTGATATACCAGTAGAAGGAGCTCCTCCCTAAACAGCCGCCACATTGTTGAGCGGTTTGCATCTCCCCAATCTCCACCATCGACCTCTATCCGCGCAAGATTCCGAGCCACGGACAAGACATTGAAAATGAGAAAGCCAATCCCGACGAAGCCAATCGGGTAGTTAAAGGAACAGAAAAATAGAACCACGACAGGTAGGCCGAGAAAAATCGCCACCGTACGGAAATCTTCTCCCGGCTTATCGATCAATCGGACCGTTGCAAACGCTAGGCCCTCGGGTGTTTTGGCGATCAAGCTGCCGTCAAATTCTGCACTGGCATTCATGGTTTCACCGATCCAATCCTGGCGCATCAGGGCCATGGGCGGTGGGGCTACGGTCCTCAGGAACGGGCTTTGTGGCCCATCCTTCCTCGAAGCTTTGACGAGGCGGCTCCCACGAGGAACCTGCTGGCGCGGATGGAGGATGAATTTCCGGTTCGCCAACGCCTAATAAGGGGGGCGACTGGTCATCTGTCACCTGGCGACCGAACCAACCTTCTTCTACGACTTTTTGGCGCGTATCGGCAATGGCTTGACCAATGCCTGCAACGATATCGGCGAACACTCCCACTGTTCACTCCACAATTTGCTTTTATCGTCTCTTGCGCGAAAAACGCTGCACCTACACCCTAAGCTTTTTTGCTATAACATGCAAAACCTCAAATAGCACCAAGCGGAAACTACAGCGCATGGCTGAATTTATAGCCAATCTCGACACGCCGCTTCTCAGGCTATCGCATCAGGATGTCTTTACCCTGCGCGACGCCGTCCAGGGCGTGCATGTCTTTGGCGGCATTGGCTCCGGCAAAACTTCGGGTTCCGGCAAGGCCTTGGCCTCCGCCTATTTGCGGGCGGGGTTCGGCGGATTGGTGCTCTGTGCCAAACCCGACGAAGTGGAGCTATGGCTGCAATACGCCGCCGCCAATGGCAGGCTGAATTCGACCCTGCTGTTCGGAGATCGCGGCGGCGGCTTCAATTTCATTTCCTATGAGTTGGCCCGCCAGGGCGACGGTGGCGTCGGTAGCGTGATCGAGTGCCTCATGCGCATTCTCGACGCCGCCCGTATGACCAACCCCAACGCCGGTCGGGGTAGCGAGGCCTTCTGGGAAGACGCAACGCGCCAGGTGCTGCGCAATTGCGTGCCGGTGATCTATGCCGCCAAGGGTGAGGTGCGCATCCCCGACATCATCCGCTTCGTGCAAAGTGCGCCGACAAGTCTCGACCAGCTCAAGAGCGACGACTGGCAGGCGAATTCCTTCATGTTCGCTTGTCTTGCCAAGGCAAGGCGCGAACCAGTGCGCTCCATGCGCGAGGACGAATTTGACAAGGCCGCCAGCTATTGGCGCGACGAGTTCGCCCAGCTCGACCACAAGACCCGCTCCAATATTGCGATCTCGCTTTCCACCGCGCTCGACCGCTTTAATCGCGGTCGCCTGCATGAGGCCTTCTGCACCAAGACCACGCTCGTCCCCGAGATGTGCTTCCATGGCACGATCATCATTATGGATATGTCCGCGCTGACTTGGAACGAGGACGGCGTCATCGCCCAGCAGCTCTTCAAGTTCATGTGGCAGCGCGCGGTGCTCGCCCGCAACGGTCTTGATCCGCAGCACCGCGACCGGCCCGTGTTCCTATGGGCGGATGAGAGCCAGTATTTCGTCAACGCCTTCGACACCGATTTCCAATCGACGTGCCGGTCGGCGCGCGCTTGCACGGTGTTCCTCACCCAGTCGCTGCCGACCTACTATGCGAAGCTTGGCGGCGAGAACGCCAAGCATAAGGCCGACATGCTGCTCGCCAACTTCGTCACCAAGGTGTTCCACAACAACGCCGACCCGGAGACGAACCGCTGGGCGGCGGACACCATTGGCCGAACTCTTCAGCGCCGCGCCAACTGGAGCGAGAGCGAAGGCTCCAGCAACTCGCACGGCATGAACACCGGCGAGGGGCGCAACTGGGGCAGCAATTCCAGTTTAAGCTATTCGCACGGTGGCAACCAGGGCAGCCACTCGTCGAGCTATGGCTCCTCCTCGGGCGGCAATGAAAACTGGGGGCGCAATCGTGGCCTGAGCAGCAGCTCAACACGGTCCGACGGTTTCTCTGAAACCATGGACTACGAGATCGAGCCCGCCGAGTTCGGGCGTGTTCTAAAGACGGGCGGCCCCGCCAACCAGAACCAGGTGACGGGGATCTGGTTTCAGGCAGGCAAGACGTTCAACGACAGCGCCCGCAATTACCTGCATGTGAGGTTCCGCCAATGAAGTCGCCAAGCCCGCTCGACTACATCGTCGGCAACCCCATCAGCGCGCTGTTGATCGTGATCGCCACCCTGTTTGTGGTCTTGGCGGCGATTGGCGGAAGTGCAACGCCGATTGCCGCATTCAGCATGCTCGCGCTCTGCGGGTGGGCATGGTCGTCCAATCGCAGGGTAGAGACTTACCGCCTGTGGAAGCGCGAATGGGATGCGATGTCGGGCAAGGTCAAGCCCGCTAAAGCGCCACGCAAACCATTTCGTTTTCCCAAGATGAAAGGTGCGCCTGCGAAGCCCGCTGCTGATCGCGACCTCGTGTCAGTCATGGTGCCTATGCCGCGTCGCAGTCCCACCATTATGGACGCCTACAACGTGCTGCCGCGTTACTGCGAGCGTGTGATCCGGGGCGGCTAAAGCCTAATCGGAATATCAACTGTAAATCGTCCGGAAGTTATATCACTCTATTTCATGGACAGGTTGGCAGACCAGCCTTCTTCATATCGGCGCACCAACTAGGACAACCATTCGAAGAAACATCATGCTTACCAGAGCATGCCCAGTTCTCGATCGTGTAACAACACGGGCAACCCGATCCTTGAGACGAGCTTACCCAGTGATCAGCCATAGCGCCGATACATGTTCCGCCGCACCCATCGCTAAATTTCTTACCTGCACACACATTTTCGGCATTGCTGCAGTCAGGTATGCAACACGGTTTTGTATTGCAGCTCCGACTGCTGTCACCGATGCAATCGGCGCCGCCGTTCGCCGGGGCAGGATTCGTGCAGGTTCGCGTTTGCGTACCGCCGTCACATTTAGCATCACAGGTACTCCATGCGCTCCATCCGCCATTCACCGGCGGCGGGGCACAATCTCCCGCATAGCAGCTCTGGCTGCTGGCGCCCGAACAATCGGCGCCGCCATTTGCGGGCGCTGGATTTGTGCAACTGCGACTGATCGTGCCATAGGTTCCGCAGGCAGTGGCCGAGCACGCGCTCCACCCGCTCCATCCGCCATCTGTCGGCGGTGTCACCGGCGGTGGTGGTGACGACGGTACGCTAACAGTATTCTGGGGTTTCCCGCCCGGATTCAACGCATCACTTATGAGATAGAGCGCACAGGCGGTTTTTGATGTGACGCTGAGATTATAGGCTCCGGCAAGGTCATTATTGGTGGTGGAGGTAGTACATTTTGACGATCCTGGTGCGGAAAATCCGGCGGCTTCAATGGCAATGATGGAGCCGCTGGCGGGCTTGCCATCATCGATTTTGGTGTCGATATACCATGCTTCATCGGGCTTCAAAGCGCCGCCAAATGGCGCGGTTCCAGCACTTGCTGCACCGAAGATAAATGCGTTCTCATAATTGATGGCATAGCTGTTTGTGTCACCCAGATAGTTGGCGCGGTTGGCTACACCCCAGCCTGCATTGTTGGCGCGAGAGGCGGGCGTGTTGGTTTGGGGAATCGTGTCCATACCCGTCCAACCTGCGTTTGGCCCTGCGGTGCCGGTAAATTGGCCCGATATCAAACCGCTTAGCGAGAGTTGCTTCCAGAACTGAAATGCTTCGCCGCTAACGCCGACGGCTGGCGCGCCTTCAATTACGCCATTGGCATTTCCGCTGGTCGCTTCGCCCCAAAATCCTTGGGCGTTGCCAATGTCGCCAGGCAGGCCGCTATATTGGTCGCGAAATTGAGAGGCTGCGGATTGATATCGATTATATTCACTGATGACCGATTTGGTTTCTGCCGAACGAATGAGCGATTGTCCGCCCAAAACACCGCCAACCAAAAGACCAATAATCGCGATGGTAATGGATAGCTCGATGAGACTGAAGCCCGCCTGATAGCGAAGCGATGCAATTTCTAAAATGCGCCGGAATATGCGCTTCATAATCCCCCAAGCATGGTGGCAGGGGAGTTGAAGAAACCTACAGATAGGTTTGCCTTGGCCTTTAGCTTTTCAGCCTGGACATACGCCAAAACCTCCCCAGCCATAGCTAGGGAGTGCATTTGACGGCTGCACAACGCCGATCTGTAAGAGGTCTTCACACCCCAAAGTCGGATTGCAACTTCAGGGGCGATAATAATAAATTACATCACTAAATACAACTTAAAGTTAAATCGTGTTCACGCTACGAATTCTTGAACATCTCGGGGCGCAGTATTTGAACACGCTCGATGGTGGGTTCGTCTGTCGGTGGCAGGCCCCAAACGCGAGGGTTATGCTGCTGGATAAAGGTCACCATCCGTCGGGCAAGCTTTTTGCGCAGGTCGGTCAGGCGCTGGCCTTCGATCACCACGATGCTGTCCGGCAGGAAGAGCCGCAGCTCCTGATCGCCGACATAGCCGACCTGCATCAGGAAACGGTACTGAAACTCGATCCCCTGGATGGTCTCAGTGCCCTCCATCCACCAGCGCACGTCACAGCCTTCGCCGATGGTGCCGGAGGGTAGAAAGCCATAGGGCTTGTAGGCAGTGCTGCCGACCACGTTCTCCGCATTAGTCGCGGAGGGGGTCGGCTGGATGTTCGGCTTCAGCCGGTCGGTGAAGCCGGGTCGCGCCGGTCCGGCGCGACCGAAATTTCGTCAAACTCATCGGTCATAAGATACCTCGTCAATGTCGGGTGGGCGGCGATAGCTGGCGGCGAAATCGTCCACC
>NMUI01000168.1 GCA_002221445.1 Phenylobacterium zucineum
GTAGCTCAGCGGGAGAGCACCTCGTTCACACCGAGGGGGTCACAGGTTCAATCCCTGTCGCATCCACCATATTTTTCCCATTCTAATTCAAATGATTAGATGAGGCGCAGCGACCCTGCGCTCGGCCCGTTCCAATCTGGCCAGATACCAAATCGATACCTGAAGCGCGAAACTCTGAGACACCATCATCGACAAGATGATCAACGATGGGCGCCTGCCCACCAGAGGTTTGGGCGGCAGAGTGCTGGTTCGCCGGGCTGATTTGGACAGCTTGCTCGACTAGCGCGAACCACTGCCCGCAAGGCAGTTTTCCGCATTCTCGGAAGCCCCGATGCACACAATGACACCGCAGAGCACCTGCCGACACGCCGCTGAGGGTTCACAGGCGCCGCGACACACGCCAATCTATCGCACGTCACGTCGACGACCTCAGCGCGTGCAGATTGAGTGCGCTCCAAGGTCGTGTGCTGCCTGTTGGGGGTTACATGTCCGATTTCCGAGCGCTTCTCCGGTCCTTCCGGGACGCAGCCAAGACCGAACGGGAAAAGGGCACCTACTTCGAGCGCATCGCCGTCGAGTTCATCAAGCACGACGCCGGCATGGCGCAGGAATACGAAGACGCTTGGTTGTTCTCGGACTGGGCCGCCGCCCAGGGGGTGAGCGCGCGCGATACCGGTATCGACGTGGTCGCCAAGATGCGCGACGGCGGTGTCTGCGCCATTCAGTGCAAGTTTTATCGCGAAGGCCATCGCATGCAGAAGGCCGACATAGACAGCTTCTTCACCGCGTCGGGCAAGAGTCCCTTCACGCGGCGGCTGATCATCGACACCACCGACGCCCCGTGGAGCGAGAACGCCGACGCCGCGCTTGATGGCCAGCAGATCGAGACCACACGGATCGGCCTTGACCGCTTGTCCGCGAGCCCGATCAACTGGGCGGCCTATCTGCGAGACGATAAGGTCGAGGTTGCGCCGAAGAAAGAGCTGCGGCCCCACCAGATCGATGCCTTGGCCGCCGTGCGCGACGGGTTGGCCGAAGCTGATCGCGGCAAGCTCATCATGGCCTGCGGCACCGGCAAGACCTTCACCGGCCTGAAGATCGCCGAAGACCTGGCCGGCCCCGGCAAGCAGGTGCTCTTCCTCGTCCCGTCGCTCGCGCTCATGTCTCAGACGATCCGCGAATGGACCATCGACGCGGCGGTCCCGCTGGCCTCGTTCGCGGTGTGCTCGGACGCCCAGGTCGGCAAGCACAAAAAGAACAAAGACGATGTCGCCGAAGTCGAGGCCCATGACCTCGACTACCCCGCGACCACCAACGCCGCGAAGCTGGCGGCCAAGGTGGCGCGCGTTGCATCAGACCGCATGACGGTGGTCTTCGCCACCTACCAGTCCATCCAGGTGCTGTCAGACGCTCAGAAGAAGCACGGCCTTCCCGAGTTCGACCTGATCATCTGTGACGAGGCCCACCGTACCACGGGGGCGACGTTGGAGGGGGAGCAGGAAAGCAACTTCGTCCGGGTCCACGACCAGGCCTTCCTGGCGGGCGCCAAGCGGTTGTACATGACCGCCACCCCCCGCGTGTTCGGGGACGCGCTGAAGAGCAAGGCCAGCGAGGCGTCCGCCGTGCTTTGTTCCATGGATGACGTGAGCCTCTACGGCGAAACCCTGTTCACGCGGGGGTTCGGCTGGGCGGTCGAGAACGGCCTACTGACGGACTACAAGGTGCTGGTGCTGGCCGTGGACGAGCAGCTTGTCAGCGGCGGTGTCCAGCGCCGTCTGGCGGACGAGCATTCCGAGCTGAAGCTCGACGACGCCACCAAGATCATCGGCTGCTACAAGGCCCTGACGAAACAGGGCCTGCGCGCTGACCTGCTGACCGACCCGCTCCCGATGAAGCGGGGGTTGGCGTTCTGCAAGGACATCGCCACGTCCAAACTGGTGCAACGGGAGTTCGGGGCCGTCGTCTCCGAATACCTGGCGTCCGACGAAGGCAAGGCGGTGGTCGGCGATACGCCGCCCCTGGACTGCCGGCTTGAGCATGTGGACGGCACCTTCAATGCCAAGGCCCGCAACCGTTGCCTGGACTGGCTGAAGGAAGAACACGGCGACGCCGCCTGCCGCATCCTGACCAACGCGCGCTGCCTCTCTGAAGGCGTGGACGTTCCGGCGCTGGACGCGATCCTGTTCATGCATCCGCGCAAGTCGCAGATCGACGTGGTGCAGTCGGTGGGGCGGGTAATGCGCCGCGCGCCGGGCAAGGCCATGGGCTATGTGATCCTGCCCATCGGCGTGCCGGCCGGGGTCGAACCGGAAGACGCGCTGAACGACAACGAGCGTTACCGCGTCGTCTGGCAAATCCTAAACGCCCTGCGCTCCCACGACGAGCGCTTCGACGCGATGATCAATAAGGCCGACCTCGGCGTGGACGTATCCGACCACATCGAGGTCATCGCGATCAGCAACAAGCTACCGACCCGCAAGCCGAAGGGCGGCAAGGCCGGCATTGGTCACGGCAGTGCGGCGGGCGATGACGAGGACCGGGAGGACACACCGCAAGGGCCGGGTGTCGCGGAAACGCAGATGGAGTTCGTTTTCGACGAATTCTCCAAGGCGATCATGGCGAAGATCGTCAAGAAGTGCGGTCGGCGGGACTATTGGGAGGACTGGGCGGGTGACATCGCCAAGATCGCCCAGGCCCACATCACCCGCATCACGGCCCTTGTCGAGAAGCCTGGCGCCAACGAGCGCACCGCCTTTGAGAGCTTCCTGGCTGAGGTCCGCGACGACCTGAACGACGCCATCACCGAGGCAGAAGCCATCGAGATGTTGGCGCAGCACCTCATCACCAGGCCGGTCTTCGACGCCTTGTTCGAAGGCTACAGCTTCGCGGAGGCCAACCCCGTGTCCGTCGCCATGCAGAAGGTGCTGGACGCGCTGGACGAGCACAATCTGGAGAAGGAGGCCGAGAGCCTCGGCAAATTCTACGACAGCGTGCGTCGCCGGCAGCCGGGATCGACAGCGCCGCCGCCAAGCAGAAGATCGTCGTGGAGCTTTACGACAAGTTCTTCCGCAACGCCTTCCCGCGCATGACCGAACGACTGGGCATAGTCTACACGCCGGTCGAGGTGGTGGATTTCATCATCAAGTCAGTGGACGAGGTGCTGCGGTCGGAATTCGGCCAGACGCTAGGCAGCAGGGGCGTCCATATCCTCGACCCCTTCACGGGCACCGGCACCTTCATCACCCGCCTGCTGCAATCGGGACTGATCAAGCCTGAAGAGTTGGAGCACAAATACCGCCACGAAATCCATGCCAACGAAATCGTGCTGCTGGCCTACTATATCGCGGCCATCAACATCGAGGCGGCCTATCACGGCGTGGCGGGCGGCGAGTATGTGCCGTTCGAGGGCATCTGCCTGACCGACACCTTCCAGCTCTATGAGCAGGAACGCGACCTGATCAGCGACCTGATGGCGGACAACAGCAATCGGCGAACGCGGCAGAAGGAACTGGATATCCGCGTGATCGTGGGCAACCCGCCGTATTCAGTCGGGCAAGGGAGCGCCAACGACAACGCCGCCAACGTTCAATACGCAAAACTCGACGCACGCATTCGCGAAACCTACGCGGCAAACTCGACTGCGACCCTCTCAAAAGGGCTTTACGACAGCTATATTCGCGCAATCCGTTGGGCGAGTGATCGCATCGGAGACGCGGGAGTAGTAGCCTACGTAAGCAATGCGGGATGGCTGGATGCTAAAACGGCGGACGGCTTGCGGAAGTGTCTGGCTGACGAGTTCGCAAGTATCCACGTGTTTCACCTACGGGGCAATCAGCGGAGCTCGGGCGAGCGATCCAGGCGCGAGGGGGGCAAGATATTCGGCAGCGGGAGCCGCACGCCGGTCGCAATCACAATCCTCGTGAAGAACCCAACCGCATCCGAGCAGGGATGCATCCGATTTCATGACATCGGTGACTACCTCACACGCGAAGAGAAGCTCGCCATCGTTGCAAAGTTTGGCAGCATCGGCGGCATCGAGGGTGTGAGAGGGTGGCGGTCTATCGCGCCCGATTGCTATGGCGACTGGCTCGATCAACGTGATAGAGACTTCAGTAACTTCATCGCATTGGGAGACAAGAGGGGTACTGAAGCGAGATTGTTCGAGAATTTCTCGCAGGGCATTCTCACCGCTCGCGACACCTGGGCCTATAACCCGAGCCTTACTTCTTTATCCAAAAATATGAAGTCTATGATTGACTTCTATGGCTCTGAAGTGGACCGGCTCGACGCAGCATTTCCTATGGCAAACCGGAAGCTGAGGGACGAGGCAGCGGAGGGGTTCATCAACACTGATCCTGCGAAGATCAGTTGGACGAGAGCGCTGAAAAGCGACCTCGCCAAGGGCAAGAAATTCTCTTTTGAGGATAGTTGCATTAGCCCCAGCCTATACCGGCCGTTCACCCGACAGTGGCTCTATTTCAATCGCACCTTCAATGAGATGGTCTATCAGATGCCCCGCATCTTTCCGGCCGGAGGAGCGGCGGCTGACAATCGCGCAATCTGCGCATCGGGATCCGGTGCGAAAGACTTTTCTGTCCTGATGGTGGCCGCGGCACCAAGCTTCGATGCCGTCCAAAAGGCGCAATGCTTCCCCCGCTATCTTTATGATGAACGCACGGCAAACGCTGAAAGCAGCCAAGGCGATCTTCTCGTCTCTATGGCCAGCAATGAGGGTAGTCTAGGGCGCCGAGACGCCATCACCGACGTCGGCCTCGCCCATTTCCAGGCCGCCTACCCTGACGAAACCGTCACCAAGGACGATCTGTTCTATTACGTCTATGGTCTCCTGCACTCGCAGGATTATCGCGACCGGTACGCTGACAACCTGTCCAAGGAGCTGCCGCGCATTCCGGCGGTGAAGACCGCCGCCGACTTCCGGGCTTTTGTCGAGGCCGGGCGCAAACTGGGTGATCTGCATTGCGACTATGAGAGCGTCGCGCCCCATCCGGTGCAGTTCCTGCGAGGTGAAATCTCTCTCGCCCCGCCCGACAACCCCGAGAGGTTTTACCGGGTCGAGCAGATGAAGTTCGCGGGCAAGCGCCCAAACCTCGATAAGACCACCGTCGTCTACAACGCCAACATCACGATGACCGGCATCCCGCTCGAAGCCTACGACTACGTCGTCAACGGCGGTCCGCCCTGGAATGGGTGATGGAGCGCCAGTGCGTGAAGACAGACAAGGCCAGCGGGATCGTGAATGACGCGAACCGCTACGCCATCGAGACGGTCGGAGACCCAGCCTATCCGCTCAAGCTGTTCCAGCGCGTCATCACCGTCAGCCTGGAGACCATGAAGATCGTCCGCGCTCTCCCGAGGCTGGACATCGCCGAGCAAGAGCCGGTTGGACGGGCGCAGCCTAGCCGCCAGCCTGTGACCGAGGTCTCTCCCGAGCCGGTGAGCTTCGACATGGCTACGGCGGTAACGCAGGCCCTCCGAGGAACGGAGGACTAGAGTGCGTTCCGATAAGTGGGAACCGGTTATCTGATCGAAACGCACTCTAATGTCGTGTCGTCGGGGGACGCTCAATCAAATTGTCATGCCCTCGCGCGACTTGGCGCGAAGGATCAGACAATCTTTCAATCTTCAAATGAAGATTTTATACCTCTGAATACTTTTCATAAAAGCGTTTAAGCAGTAGGGAATTTGAAATTCAGATGCAGGAATTAAGCTATTTCTGTCTGAAGCGATGTAGATTGACGAGAATCCATAGTGCCATTCAATGCGTGATGCGCGCCGAGGATAGCAGGGCCGAGGTCAGCTTGCGGGCTGCGTCCTGAATCTGCACGGGATCGCTGGCCACATAGGCATATTCCGGTCGACTGGCGCAGGCGGTGAGGTTGGCCTGGATGTCGGGCAACAGGGTGTTCTTGATGAACTGAGTACGCGGGTCGGGGTCGCCAGGTCTGACCACATAAGGGGTATTCAGCGTCATGATGGAGGTGTTCTTAGCTTTGATCGGCGCACAGTCTTGGGGATTAAAGCCTTGGGTGTGCCATCTCCTTGCCATACCGGAACCGGTGGGATTCATAACCGGGGCGAAGGGTGTGTAGTCGGGGTTATTCTCAAAGGTTAAGTCCCCTTGGCTGGTGTAGGCACGCAGCAGGTCATTGGTGGTGCCGTCCGTGAATAAAAGCATGAATTGTTGCCGCTGACTGCTGTCAGACCCATCGCCTCCGGTCGGAATCGTTTGGGCGAGTTGGTACAGGCTGCGCGTGGTGTTAGTGCCTTCCGGCTCACCCGCCTGGATACCGATGGCCGTCGACTTGGCCAGATCCAGATCCGTTGTGGCGTCCAGGATCGTGTACAGGGTGTTCGAAAAGCCGTAGATGGTGATCCGGTACTGTTGCGGCATCCGAGAATTGGCCTTCAGATCGTCTATCATGGACCCAAGGGCATTGGCGACAACGTCCAGCCGGAACACGACCCCGGCATTATGGTACTTCGCCTCCTCCCCGTGACAGGCGAGGTAGCAGTTATCCGGCATACTCAACATTTTTTGTTGATCGGCTTCTGACGCGCCCATCAGCATGGACGGCGAGGTGTCCACCACAAAAATCACATCGATATAGTTGGGTGTCGCAGAATTGCTGACGGCCTGACCGGACACTTGCATGGTGCCAAGACCAAACATACCCGCGACCATGGTTTTGATCTCTGCGGCATAATTCACAGTGGTCTTGACACTCGCTCCGTCCACGACAGCGAGATAGGTCGGCGTGACCGTAACATCGCGCCCAAAACCGGCAGATCGCAGATTCGCCTCAAACATGGACTGCGCCGCCAGCTTAGACTTCTCGGCGTCGTATTTGTATGAGGTCCCGTCAAAAACAGCATTGTAACCAACACCGGCAAGTGCCGCCTGGTCGGCCATATCCTGCAGGCGCTGCTTGATTGAACTGGTCCGCTGAAAATCCACGGCGAAGCCAGACAGCACTGCAACGACCGAAAAAGTCAGGGCGAATAATACCGCGACATTTCCGCCTTTTCCGGAACGAAAAGCCCGCAGACCAGCCTTGAGCCGCTGGTGAAAACGAATATTCATGATCATTACAGATGAGCCCAAGTCTAAAGCCCAAGTGTAGGCTTGGTTGGGTCATGCTAAGCCCATGTCCTTAATGCCGAGTTGAAAACGCTAAGATGGTCGAAATTTCTCTGTAATTACCCCTATAAAGCGTATTGAGCCTTGAAAACGCGAGATTTAGAGCGGTCGTCACCCCACATTCCCGTAAAAATTGTATAGGTGTCACTCAATAGTCAGGTTGCACATCGACATGGATTTGCCCCCTTGGGGCACCGGAGATACTCCTGAGCTTTTGAATTTGACATTCGTGCCCGACCTTGATGTCACCGAGAGGCTGAACGGCAAATTCGCATCTTGAGTCCAGGTTCAAAGCAAATCGCCTATGGAGGCCCCATGTCACAGCAACAGCAGGATGCAACGGCCTTTACCCTGGCGGCCCACACCGCGCTTGAGCGCACCCTGCCCGTGGACGATGGCCAGGATTTTGCCGACGCCCGCCGGGGATTTCTGGGCACCCTGCCCGACGCAACCATTCTTGGCCCGGCAGGCAATCAGGTCTGGAGCCTCAAGCCCTTTGACTTCCTGGCTGGTGAGCGACCCGGCACGGTCAATCCCAGTCTCTGGCGACAGGCGCAGCTGAATGCGATTCACGGCCTGTTTGAGGTGACGCCGGGGATTTATCAGGTCCGCAATTTTGACATCTCCAACATCACCTTCATTGAGGGCAAGACCGGCTATATCGTCATTGATCCCCTGATTTCCGAAGAGACGGCCCGAGCCGCCCTCGCCCTCCTGCGGCAGCATCGCGGCGACAAACCGGTGACGGCAGTGATCTACACCCACAGCCATGTGGACCATTACGGCGGGGTCATGGGGGTGCTGTCAGACGACGACATCCGCAATGGCCTGAGGATCATTGCGCCGGAGGGCTTCCTAGCCGAGGCGGTCAGCGAGAATGTCTTGCTGGGCAATGTCATGGGGCGGCGGGCGACCTATATGTACGGCGCGACCCTGCCCAAAGGTCCGCGCGGCCATGTGGATTCCGGCCTCGGTAAGACGGTTTCAACCGGCAAGGTCACCCTGGTTCCACCCACAGAGAGCGTCTCGGTCACCGGATCGCGCCTGAGCGTGGACGGGGTGGACATCATCTTCCAGGTGACCCCAGATACCGAAGCCCCCGCCGAAATGAACTTCTTCTTTCCGCAATTCCGGGCCCTGTGCATGGCCGAGAACTGCACCTGTAATCTGCATAATCTCTACACGCCGCGCGGTGCCCTGGTGCGCGATGCCCGGGCCTGGAGCCACTATATCAACGAAGCCTCGGCTATGTTCTGCGAGGATACCGACGTCCTGTTCGCCAGCCACCACTGGCCCCGCTGGGGTCAGGACCGGGCGCGGGATTTCCTGGCCAAGCAGGGAGACCTCTACAAGTTCATCCACGATCAGACCCTGCGCCTGGCCAATCACGGTCTGACCCCTACAGAGATTGCCGAACGTCTGCGTCTGCCGCCCAGTCTGGAGGCGGAATGGCATACCCGCAGCTATTACGGGACGCTCAATCACAACGCTAAGGCGGTTTACCAACGGTATCTGGGCTGGTTCGATGGCAATCCAGCCAATTTGCACAAGCATCCGCCTACCGAAGCCGGCATCCGCTATGT
This sequence comes from Phenylobacterium zucineum, assembly GCA_002221445.1. Taxonomy (GTDB): domain Bacteria; phylum Pseudomonadota; class Alphaproteobacteria; order Caulobacterales; family Caulobacteraceae; genus Phenylobacterium; species Phenylobacterium zucineum_B. The sequence goes on from NMUI01000168.1 coordinate 8,743, forward strand.
GGCCCTGGCCGGCGGCGCAGACGCCCTGCTGACCAAGGCCCAGACAGCCTTCGATCAGGGTGACTATCGCTGGGTGGCTGAACTGGTGAACCATCTGTCTTCGCCGAGCCCGACAATGCCGCCGCCCGGGCCCTGCAGGCCGACGCCCTGGAGCAGATGGCTATCAGGCCGAGTCTGGACCCTGGCGCGCCTTCTACCTCACCGGTGCCCAGGAGTTGCGCAATCCCCGGCCAAGATCAGACAAACCCCGACAGGGGGCGGCAGGTCAGCTGCGCGCCCTGCCCGCAGACCGGTTGCTTGAGGCCCTAGCCGTGCGGCTGAACGGGGATGAGGTCGGGGAACGTACCTTCGCCTTCAACCTGACCTTTACCGAGACGGGAGAGGTGTTTGCCTTAAAGGTTCAGAATGGGGTTATGCACCACGCCGTGGGGCCCTTGCCCGTCACCGCCCTGCCCGTCACTGCCCTGCCCGTCTCCCTCACCTGTGCCACCCTGGTGGCCTTGCTGATCGGCGAAATCACCATGGAAGAGGCGGTGGCATCAGACTCCATATCCGGTGAGACGGCGGCCTTTGAGACCTTGCTCGGCCTGCTGGACCGGTTCGATTTTTGGTTTGAGATCATAGCGCCTTAAGCCCACAATCGGTTGGGCAGAACCGGGGGCGAAAAATCCCGTCCAAGCCCTCAGAACGGCATAGCGTGGCCAATGGCTGAAATGATCATCTCATCAACCGGAATCTGACCATCCAGCATTAACATAGCCATGCCGTGGACCTGAGACCAGGCCAGGGTCACGGCCGCCTGCTGCAAATCTGCAGGGGCGTTAGGTGGAAGCAGGTTGGCCACATTGCGCCTGAGCAGGGCCATGGCGGCGTGAACATAGGTCTCGTCGGGATTGGGCCTTTCAATCGGGGGCTTGGTGGTCATCAATAAACGAAAGAGAGCCGGGTTGGCCAAGGCGTACCGCACATAGGCCTGACCCGTAGCGGCAAAGCCGGCGGCCCCGCCCCCGGCCTGCCCTCATGGCGGCGTCCTGTGCCGCGTAAAGGCCATCAGCCGCATGGGCGCA
>NMUI01000441.1 GCA_002221445.1 Phenylobacterium zucineum
TAGGGCATGCCGGGTTTCACCATCACCATGTCGGCGCCCTCGGCAATGTCCATGGCCACTTCGCGCAAGGCTTCGTCGCTGTTGGCCGGGTCCATCTGGTAGACCTTTTTGTTGCTCTTGCCCAGGTTGGCGGCTGAGCCCACCGCGTCGCGGAACGGGCCATAAAAGGCGCTGGCGTACTTGGCGCTGTAGGCCATGATGCGGGTGTGAACCAGCTTTTCGGCTTCGAATGCGGCACGGATGGCGCCAATGCGGCCGTCCATCATGTCGCTGGGGGCCACGATGTCCACGCCGGCACGCGCCTGGGTCAGCGCCTGTTGCACCAGCACTTCGACGGTTTCGTCGTTCAGGATGTAACCCTCCGTTTCCGGGCGGGTGTCGGGCAATCCGTCCTGGCCGTGGCTGGTAAAGGGGTCCAGTGCCACGTCGGTCATAACGCCCAGGTCGGGAAACTCTTTCTTAAGCGCCCGCACCACCCGGGGAATCAGGCCATCCGGGTTCAGCGCTTCGCTTCCCCGATAGTCTTTGAGTGATTGGTCAATGACCGGAAACAGCGCCATGACCGGAATTTCGAGCTTGACGCACTCTTCCGCAACCGGCAGCAGGAGGTCCAGGCTAAGACGCTCTACGCCCGGCATCGAAGCCACCGATACCCGCTGGCCTTTGCCGTCCACGACAAAAACCGGGTAAATCAGGTCATGGGGCGTGAGGGTGTTCTCGCGGACCAGGTTGCGGGTGAAAGGGTCACGGCGCAGGCGGCGGGGCCGACCCGCAGGGTAGGGGGCATAAGGTGTCATGGGGAAAATTGTGCCCTAAAGTTGCCCATGCCTCATCGCGGGGCGTTTTCCTGACCCGGCTTGTTGGTCCGCTAAAGCACACAAAGCGAAATTACGCACCATGACAGTGATTTCTCGCAGGAATTTTGGGGTAATTGATAAAACTACTTGCCATCGACCGCGACTTTTGATAGATTTCAATCCGGGCAGCTTGCTGCCTCCCGCT
>NMUI01000169.1 GCA_002221445.1 Phenylobacterium zucineum
ATCGGATCGAAACGCACTCTAAAGGGAACAGGCTCTAGGATCATCAGGCGATGATGTCAGGGGTCAGCTGGTCTTTCAGGCGCTCGATCTCATCCTTCAGAATCAGCTTTTTCCGCTTCAGGCGGCTGATCACCATCATGTCCGGGACCGGTGCCGCCGCTATAGCCTGAACGGCGACATCCAGGTCAGCGTGATCTTGTTGAGCCATGGCGAGCCGCGCCCGGACTAGGGCTTCGACCTCGGCCTCGCCTTCATCATCATTCATCTGCAGTACCCGGTTCCCATGGCTGTCATGATGAAACCCTGGGGCGGTAAGGGCAAGATTGGTTGTATCATCGCAGGGCCGCCGCCAGACTTGAAAGGGCGTCTTCCGGTGCCGGGGCCCCCAGGTTCGGGCCGCCGCTATCAGGCGTCCAGGGCGGGCATTCCGCCACCAGCGTTTTTGCCAGGTGCTCAAGGGTTTCCATCAGGACCCGTTCAGCCCGCAATTCTGCCGCCTTCACATCATGGCGCAGACCCTCCCGCGCCTCATCGGCAATCCCGATCATAGGCCGCTTTAGTCGACGGCGGACGGCGCGGATCGGCTTTAGAACCTCATCATCCAGCCTTCGCCAGACCCGCTGCCTCATTGAGACTCTGATCATTCGCCCCCTCCGCCCATACGGCCCAGAGGAGATAGGGCGTATTGAATCCGTGTTCATCCTGAAGCCTCAGACAGGCTTGAGAGACGCCAGGTCGGCTGTAGGCCTCCAAGGTCCATGCCCAGAGGGACATTCAGCCTTCTCCTGAAAGGGGGCCGACATCTTCACCCCAACGTTGAACCCGGTTCCACGACAAGCCGAACAGGTCGAGGACCCGCCCGACCGATTGATCAACCATGTCCTGAAGGGTGGTGGGCTTGGCATAAAAGGCCGGCAGGGGTGGGGCCATGATGGCCCCCATCTCCGACAGCTTCACCATCGTTCTTAAATGCCCAAGGTGGAGCGGGGTTTCCCGAACCATCAGGGCCAGATGGCGGCGCTCTTTTAAGGTGACGTCGGCGGCCCGGGTCAGGAGAGACGAGGTGACCCCGGAGGCAATTTCGCTCATGGTCCGGACCGAACAGGGCGCGATAATCATACCGAGCGTTCTAAAAGACCCGGAGGCTATGGCAGCTCCGACATCACCCACCTTATAGTTTACGTCGGCTCGGGATTGAACTTGAGACACGGTCAGGTCGGCTTCCTGGGCAATGGTCAGGGCCGCCGCCTTGGACAGAACCAGGTGGGTTTCGACCCCCAGATCCCGACAGGCGTCCAGGGTTCGCAGGCCATAAGCCACCCCGCTGGCCCCGGAAATACCCACAACGAGACGGGCGCGAACGGAATTTGTCACAAATAGGACCCCCAGAGCGGGTTCCGTGAGTTGAGACCCGATTATCGGATCGAAACACGCTCTAACTTTTTGAATGAAAGCCCGTTTTATCCCATTAGACCAGTCTGCCTAAAGGGAAAGGACTCTAAGCCTGCAAATTGGGCGCCGACAATAAGATCAGCCTCGCAAACATATGTGATCTGACAGACGGCGTCCGCGGGTGTTCACTCTGACGGTTCGATCACTGGAAGGATACGCCGACATGGCTGTAGAAGCCCGAATTCGTGAACTCGGAACCCGTCACCAAAGCCTCGACAAGGCGATACACGACGAATTGTCCCGTCCTGCTGCCAATGATGCGAAGCTGAAGGACCTCAAGCGAAAAAAGCTCAAGCTGAAAGAACAGATCGAGGCCTTGCGGAGCACCGCCCACTAGAGTGCGTTCCGATAACCGGTTCCCAATTATCGGATCATGCTCTAAGCCTCAGTTTGTGCTGAACACCGCCCTGAGTGGCGAGGCTTTTCAGGCCTCATCGCCTTCGTCTTCATCATGACGGTCGACCTGTGAGTCGGTGTGATCGTCCTGATGGGTGATGGCCCCCGTTTCGGAGGCGGGCTCCAGGGTTGGGCCATCGGGTTCAACAATGTCGCGCTTGGCGTCATCCTTGGCGCGCTTGTCGGCGGCCTTGCGCACGACGGCATCAAGTTCCATCTGAGTCGAAAGGCCCAGAGTGACGGGGTCAACCGGCTTGATATTGGTGGAGTTCCAGTGGGCCCGGTTGCGGACCTGATCAATGGTGGCCTTGGTGGTGCCCAAAAGCCGGGAAATCTGAGCATCGGTCACTTCGGGGTGATTACGCAGGAACCAGGCAATGGCGTCCGGGCGATCCTGCCGCCGGGATACGGGGGTATAACGCGGTGCCTTTTTTACCGGCTTCAGCAGTTCGGCATGGCGGCTCTTCTGGGCGACCATGCGATAGGTATCGCTCTTCTGGGCGGCGTCCAGCTCTTCCCGGGACAGCTGACCGTTGGCAATAGGGTCTGCCCCGCGAATATCCCGGGCCACTTCACCGTCGGCTATGCCACGAACTTCCAAGGGATGCAGGCCGCAGAAGTCCGCGATCTGATCGAAGGTCAGAGAGGTATTGTCCACCAGCCAGACGGCGGTTGCCTTCGGCATCAGAATGTCGGTCATGACAGGTTCCTAAAATGACGGCGCCCGACCTTTCGGCCGGGCGGTGCAAGACTGCGTGGATCTGTATAGGCGGAATTTTGCTGCAAGAAAACGGCAATCCGACTTTTCAGGCCAAAGGGGTCAGATTGAGTCCGACGGTGAACCTGAAAATGGGACCATTCCAGTCTTCCGATTGAAGGTCCAAGGCTTCAAACTCCCGGTGAGTCTGAGCCAAGCGACGCCAAAACGTCTGAGCCCCCACATTGCGCCGGGCGACAGCCGTTTCCCAACGGCCCGGATATTTCGCAAACACCGCCTGAGCCGCCGCCGTGCCAACCCCTGTCCGCCGGTGCTTTCGGACGATGAAGAACTCGCCCATATTCCAATCGACGGCCCTGCCACTATGAGCATGGCCATTGAGCAGGGCAAACCCCACCAGAACCTCTCCGCGCTTGAGCAACAGGGCCGCGCGGTCGGCGTCTTCCCAATAGGTCTTGAGGTTGTCGGGCAGGGCATAAAGCCCGTCGAGACCAAGGTCCCCATGGGGCTGATCGAACCAGAATTCCGAAAAATCGTGGATATAGAGCTGCATCATATGAGCGACCTTGGAAAAATCCGCTGCGGTCGCCGGTACAGCTTCAATCTTGGGGGTCACGCCAGATCCTGTCGCCCGACAATCTTGAGACCATAGCCGCTATAGCCGGGCAAAACGGTGGCGCTATTGCTGAGCACGATCATGTCCCGCACACCGAGATCCAGCAGGATCTGCGCCCCGACTCCATAGTCGCGAACCACATTAGCACCGTGGTCGGCATCGGCCTGTGCCCCGTACCGTTCAGAGAGCCAAGAGGGGTTGGAATCACGGATGAATACCGCCACCCCTGCGCCATCATAGCTGGTAATGGCGGCCAGGGATTTTTGAACATAGTCCCGCCGTACCGCCGCGCCGCCCAGCATGTCGGCGGCGAAGTCCACCCTGTGCATCCGCACCAGGGTCGGTTTTTCGGACTCAATACGGCCCTTGGTCAGGACCACATGCTCCGTCCGATCGAGAATGTTTCGATAGATGAGCATTCGGAACTTGCCGCCAAACCCGCTTTCGAAGGGTGTTTCCAAGACCCGTTCCACCTGCCGCTCGGTGCGGCGCCGGTAGGCGATCAGGTCGGCGATGGTCCCGATCTTCAGGCCATGCAGTTGGGCAAAGGCCACCAGGTCGGGCAGGCGGGCCATGGACCCGTCATCCTTCATGATTTCGCAAATCACCCCTGCCGGATTGAGCCCGGCCAGTCGGGAAATGTCCACCGCCGCTTCGGTATGCCCGGCCCTGACCAGAACCCCCCCGTCCCGGGCTACCAGAGGAAAAACATGGCCTGGCGAGACTATGTCATCGGGACCCTTGGTCGGGTCGACGGCGACGGCGACGGTGTGGGACCGGTCATGAGCCGAAATGCCGGTGGTGACGCCGTCCTTGGCCTCGATTGAAACCGTGAAGGCTGTACCCATGCCTTCGCGATTTTCCGCCGCCATGGGTGGAAGGCGCAGTTGCCGCGCCCTTTCCGCCGTGATGGACAGACAGATCAGCCCCCGGGCGAACCTGGCCATGAAGTTGATCTGATCGGGGGTCGCGAACTGGGCGGGAATGATCACATCGCCTTCGTTCTCGCGGTCTTCGGCGTCCACCAGAATATAGGGGCGACCATTACGGGCATCTTCGATGATGTCTTCAATCGGTGAAATGGCGTTCAAGCTTGAGTCCTCGCTGACCGGCCTTGTGACCTCACCGGGGGTAGGCGGATTGGGAGGCGTCATGAGCGGGCTCTCCGTTGGGTAAACTCCAGCACCTGTTCGGCGACGGTGTTCAACTGCCGGGTCTCTTTTGGGTCCTTCAGCGCCCCATCTCCATCAAAAGAGCCGGAATTGATGTTCAAGGCGGCCCCAAAGGGGGTCGGCCAGCCCCTTAAGGCATGTATGATGGATCGGACGGCGGTCAATGTGGTACCCCCGGCCTGGGCACCCTCAGCGGTGACAATGACCCCGACAGCACGGCCGGTCAGATAGGGGCGGGAATCTTCCCTCAGCAGTTCCAGGGTATCGAGGGCATTCTTCATCACCCCAGACAGCGAACCGTGATAGCCGGGTGTTGCGATAATCACCCCATCAGCCTCAGCGACAGCCCTAGCCAGAATCATCTGATCGGCTGTGGGCCCGCCGGGCTGGGGATTATAGATGGGCAGGTTTGCCAGGAAGGTGCCCCCCAGGAATAAGGTCCGAGCACCGCCCGCTTCGGCGGTCTTCAGCGCCGCGAGCAAGGCCCTTTCCGTCGATGATCCTTCGCGCACCGTGCCGCCGATGCCGACGATCAGGGGCCTTGCTGTCTCAGAAATCATCCACGCGCCTCAAAAACCTTTTTCAGTTCCGTCTTGAGAATCTTGCCGTTGGCGTTTCGCGGCAGGGTCTCGGGCCAGAAACGGACCTCGACCGGAACCTTGAACGCTGCCAGGCGAGCGCGGACCCAGTCCCGGAGTTCGGCCTCGGTGGCCTGACTATCGGGCTTGAGATGCACGACCGCCGCCGGTTCTTCACCAAGCGTTTTATGCGGAATGCCGACCAGGGCCGCATCCATCACCGCAGGATGTTCGTAAAGCACGTTCTCGACTTCAACGCAGTAGATGTTTTCCCCTCCGCGGATCAGCATGTCCTTGGCCCGGTCGATGATGAACAGAAAGCCCTCCGCATCAATACGGGCGAGGTCGCCGGTACGAAGCCAACCCTCCTGGAAGGTTTCGGCTGTGGCATCGGGTTTGTTCCAATAGAGCTTCACCACCTGGGGCCCCTTGACCCAAAGCTCGCCGACAGCCCCGTCCGGCAGACAGGTCCGGCCGTCAGCTGGATCGCGAATCTGCATTTCACCCACCGGTGCGGCGGGGCCGGCGCTGTCGGGGCGGGCTTCATAATCCTTGCCGGAATGACCGGTGAAGGTGGCGGTGGTTTCGGTCATGCCCCAACCGTTTCCGGGCTGAGAGGCCGGGAAAACCTCGACAATCTTGCGGACCAGTTCCGGGGCCGAAGGCGCGCCGCCATAGGCCACGGCTACCAGAGAAGACAGATCATATTTCGCCCGGGCCGGGTGCTCGATCAACTGCCAGGCTATGGTCGGCACACCGCCGGTGGAGCTGACCTTTTCCCGCTCGATCAGCTGCATGGCCTGTTCAGGGTCCCAGCGGCGCATGATGACGATCTTGCCGCCGGAATTCATGGTCGGACCCATATTGGCCGACAGCCCCGTGGCGTGGAACATGGGCACCACCAATAGGCCCACTCGAGGCGGCAGCTTGTGCGGATCGCTCTCAGGCAGGGGCTGTCCGGCCCGCAAGAAATTGCGCGCCGCGCTAATACCGCCCGCCATGACATTTGAAGTCATATTGCGATGGGTACCCAGGGCTCCCTTGGGTTTGCCGGTGGTGCCGGAAGTATAAAGAATGGTGGCGTCGTCGTCGGGGTCCAGGGTCACATCCGGAAGCGGCAGGTCGGGAAGCCGATCCCAGTCCTTGACCCTGCCGATGACGCTGTCGAGCAGCTGGGCGCGGGGATGCAGGGGGGCACCGGCAAACCGAGCCACATAGACTTTTTCCAAATGCGGCAGGGCCTCCAAGGATTCGGTGATCCGCTCCAGTCGTTCATCGTCGACAATGGCAATCCGGGTTCCAGAATCTGCCAGTCCGTATTCCAGCTCAGGCCCGGTCCACCAGGCGTTCAGCGGGGTGACGATGGCCCCCACCAGAATACCTGCCCAAAAAGCAACAGGCCATTCGGGCAGATTGCGCATGATGACGGCGATCCGGTCGCCCTTTTTTATCCCGTCGGCCAGCAATTGGTGGGCCAGTTTCAGCGTGGCCTTTCCATAGGCTGCATAGGTGGCCCGATCATCGTCGTAGACCAGGAACTCCCGATCAGGGAAGGTCTGACCGTTGAGGAATATGTCTCTCAGGGTCGGTGGGGCATGTTTCCAGATCTTGGTCGGGATCCCGCGGATCACGGCCTCTTCCATCTCAAACCGGGCACCGGGTGCCGTCAGCACCGCGTGGGCTTCGGCGATCGTCATAACGGGCCAGGTGGGCGAGGATTCGGTCATCATCTTCAGCTCTGAAAATCTTTGGGGCTACAAAACGAAAGGACGGCCCCGGCGGGAGCCGTCCCTTGGGGCATTGCCCGCCGGGGTCGGGATGGGCAGGAGGTTCGATCGCGCCTATACGCTGACCTTGTCGGCCTTCATCTTGGCGTATTCGACCTTCATCTCTGCTAGGTCTTCGGCGTATTTTTCCTGAGCTTCCTCCCGCAGTTTCGGGATGTGATAGGCCGGAAACAGGTCGTTGTCGGGGCGATAGTCCTTGAGAACCTGTTTGGCTAGAGTGACCTTGTGAACCTCAGTCGGACCATCGGCTATGCCCATCACCAGAGCGCTGGTGACCATGTGCATGAAGGGCATTTCATTGGAAACTCCAAGGGCCCCGTGCAGGTGGGCGGCCTTGGTGGCGATGTCGCCATAGACCTTGGGCATCATCACCTTAATGGCGGCAATGTCCTTGCGGACCATGTTGTAGTCCTTGTGTTTGTCGATCAGCCAAGCCGTCCGCAGAACCAGGAGCCTAAAGCTCTCCAGGGCGATCCAGCTGTCGGCGATGTCGGCCTGAACCATTTGCAAGTCTGACAATTTGCCGTCCCGGGTGTTGCGGGATACGGCGCGTTTGCACATCAGATCCAGGGCGTGTTTGCAGGCCCCCACCGTCCGCATGGCATGGTGAACCCGGCCGCCGCCCAGGCGGACCTGAGCGATGACAAAGGCGGCTCCGCGCTCGCCCAGCAGGGCGTCATAGGGGACGCGGACGTCCTTGTATTCCACATAGCCTTCATTGCCGCTGCCGATTTCGCCGCCACCCCCAACCGCCACATTGCGGATAATCCGAACGCCTGGGGTATCGGTAGGCACCAGGAAGATCGAGGTCCGACGATAGGGGTCCTTGGCGTCCGGATCGGTGATGGCATAGACCACCAGCACCTTGGCCCACTTAGCGTTGGTGGAGTACCATTTCTCGCCGTTGATGACCCATTCATTGCCGTCCAGTACCGCGCGGGTTTGAAGGTCAGAGGGTCTGATCCACCGGTGGGTTCCGACATGGAAAACGCCGAGCGGATGTCACCGTTCAACAGGGGCCAGAGATACTGCTCCTTCTGCTTTTCCGTACCATAGTGAGCGATGATCTCGGCATTGCCGGTGTCAGGGGCCTGACAGCCGAAAATGGTCGGGGCCAGACCATTGCGGCCCAGCTTCTCGTTCATCAGGCCGAGCTTCAGCTGACCATAACCCTGACCACCAAGTTCTGGACCCAGGTGACAGGCCCAGAGGCCCTGATCCTTGACCTTTTGCTGAAGGGGCCGGATGAATTTATCCCGGCCCAGGGGCCCATGCACCGCCATGCCCAAATGGCTGAGCGGCTCGACCTCGTCGCGCATGAAGTCCTCAATCCAGTCCAGCTTCTTCTGAAATTCTGGATCGGTTTCAAAGTCCCATGCCATGGTCAGGCCTCCCTGAATCGCCGCTGTTTCGCGGCTTAAGTTGAAAAAGAGTCCGGCCGCCAATCCTTGCGGCTCCTAACGTCGGTTCAGATAGAGTATCAAACGCTTGTTCGAATTACGCAACGGCGGGAAGGGTCCATCCCTTCAAATCCGCAAACCGGAGGAAAGGTCGCCATGTCTAAAGCTGAAACCCTCGGCTTCTCCACCGAGCGCCTAAATAAACTCGATGCCTTTCTGGCGACGAAATATGTGGATGCGGGCCGCCTTCCCTGCGCCCAGATTCAGATTCTGCGAAAGGGTGAGCTGGTTCACGAAGCGGTGCTGGGCAAGGCCGACATCGCGCGCAACATCACGGCCACCCGCGATACCGTCTATCGCATCTATTCCATGACCAAGCCGATCACCAGTCTGGCCTTTATGATGCTGGTGGAGGAAGGTCTCGTGGCCCTTGAAGATCCGGTGACTCGCTTCATTCCGGAGTGGAAGGACCTAGCGGTCTATAGTGCCGGCTTAGGCCCCTACATGACCACGCCGGTGGCCCGGCCCATGCTGATGATCGACCTGCTGCGGCATACCTCCGGCCTCACCTACGGCTTTCAGTCTCGAACCAATGTGGATGCGGCCTATCGCAAGCTGAAAGTGGCAGAGATGACCGGCCCCTCGGATATGGACGGCTTCATCAATGATCTGGCCCACCTGCCCATAGAGTTTTCTCCCGGCGATGCCTGGAACTATTCCGTGGCCACTGATGTGCTCGGCGTTCTGGTTCAACGGATTTCAGGTCTAGCCTTCCAGACCTTCCTGCAGGATCGGATTTTCAAACCCCTGGGCATGACCGAGACGGGGTTCTCCGTCCGTCCGGATCAGAAGGACCGTTTCGCCTGTTGTTATATGCCAACGCCGACGGGCGGTCTTGATCTCCAGGACGATGCGGAGACCAGCGCCTATCACCAGGCACCGGTCTTTTATTCCGGGGGCGGCGGGCTGGTATCGACGGCCGATGATTATATGAAATTCTGCCGAATGCTGGCGAATCGCGGGGCACTCAACGGCCATAGGCTGGTAGCACCCCGCACCCTGGCCCTGATGGCCTCGAACCATCTGCCCGGAGGTCAGGATCTGACCAAGCTGTCCCGATCCCTCTTTTCGGAAGCCACCAATGCAGGGGTCGGCTTTGGCCTGGGCTTTGCCGTCACTGTCGATCCGGTGAAGGCCATGCTGCCCTCCAGTCCGGGGGAGTATTATTGGGGCGGTGCCGCCTCCACCGCCTTCTGGATTGATCCCGTGGAAGACATGGCGGTGGTTTTTATGACCCAGCTGTTGGGATCAAGCACCTATCCGATCCGGCGGGAGCTGCGCACCTTGGTCTATTCGGCCCTGGTCGATCCCGGTTATTCATCCTTTTGAGGGGCAGGCCTAAAGGGCCGCTTCCGCCGCTTCGGTTTCTTCCACACCACCGGGATGGCCGTGCCCTGTGTCCGGGGCTTGGCCACGGGGAATGGTTTCAAGCAGCCTCGACTTGCGCCAAGGCCCCCATTTGAACCAGGAAGCCGCCAGGGTGAGCGAGGTCATGGAGCCTAAGGGGAAGCTCCACCAGATAGCGTCGGCGCCCAGCAGGGGTTGGAGCGTCAGGGCAAAGGGAATGCGGATGATCCAAAGGGAGATCACCATAAAAATCAGCGGCGGCACCACCGAGCCCGTGGCCCGGACAATGCCGGACAGAATAAAGCTCATGCCAAAGGGGATGAAGCCCCACAGCACAAACGAATTGATGTGGATGGCGATGGGGATTGAGGAACTGCCCGCTGGCAGGAACAGACGCAGGACCGTAGGCTCAACGGCATAGATGATCAGGATGGGAACCCCGCTCAACAGGGCGGCATAGGCCACGCCGATCCCGGCCACCTTGTCGACCCGATCCATCTTACCGGCCCCGACATTTTGAGCGGCCATGGATGACACCGCCATGCCGAGCGCCATGGCCGGCATTTGCACATAGGTCCAAAGCTGGATAGCGGCACCGTAGGCAGCGGCGGTCTGCGAGCCATAGCTGTTGACGAACCGGGTCATGATCACGGCGGCACCGGAGATGACGAACATCTGCAAACCCATGGGCAAGCCCTTGGTCACCAGACTTTTCATGATGGCGAAGTCGGGTTTCAGCAGGCCCCATTCCGAACGCCTCAGCACCAGGATCGAGTCCGTGCGGTAGAGCCAGGCGATAATCAGGCCAAGGGTCAGGGTCTGACTGACCAGGGTGGCGGTGGCTGATCCGGCTATGCCCATCTTCGGAAACGGCCCAAGTCCCAGGATCAGCACGGGATTAAGGCAGACCTCGAGCGCCACGGCGAAGAGGGAAAAATAAAAGGGCGTCTTTGAGTCTCCGGCCCCCTCTGACCCATCTGGACGAAGGAGAAGAAGTACATGAACGGAATGGCCATAAAAATGACCCGCAGATAGATGATCGCGTCGGCCTTGGCGTCCGGCGGGGTCTGCATGGCGGCAAGGATATTCGGCGTGAAGGTATAGCCACAAGCCCAACCAGGATGGACACCACGGTAAAGAAGACAACGGCTGTGCCCACCACGCGCTTGGCCAGATACCGATCCCCCGCCCCTATGGCCTGACCGATCAGTAGGTTGGCCGCCATGGTGATGCCAAAGACCGAACCCAGCATCAGGAAGAAGATCGTGTTGGCATTGGTGGTCGCCGTCAGGGCCGCAGCCCCCAGGGCATGACTGACCCAGATTGCATTGGCCGTCCCATTGAGAGACTGCAGGATATTGGTGCCCAGGACAGGCAGGGCGAAGGCGACCAGGGTCGGACCGATGGGGCCCGAGGTCAGATCAGGCATACCCGGCCTGCGACCGAAACCGCCCACAGGCGGACCCGATGGCCGGCTCGAGACCGGATTTTTATGTGACTCCACGCCATTCCCCAGCGGCGCCGATGCGCGCCCCTGCCGACCGTCTTCGATGACATTCAGAAGCCGATTCCGCCGCCGCGAAAATGCGCACCGGTGCAGGTTGTTATCAACTGTAGGCAAGCCCATCCCCGGCCTCAAGGCTGTGTTTTGCGAAAAAAGGCGACCCTCGTCAGGATGGCGGATATTTCAGCGGGGGCGTTCTGCTGCTAGGAGGCAGGTCGTAAATGACGACGGCGGCTCGCCCTTTGGAAGGTTTTTGGAACCGACATGAAACTCATTGTTACGGGCGGGGCAGGATTTATCGGGTCTGCTGTCGTCCGCCGGGCGGTTACCGACGGTCATCAGGTGGTCAATCTGGACGTGCTGTCCTATTCGGCCAATCTTGAGAATGTCGCTGGGGTCTCAACCTCGGACCGCTATGTTTTCGAACAGGCCGACATCTGTGATCAGGCCGCCGTCACGGCGATTTTCGCGCGCCATCAACCCGATGCCATCATGCACCTGGCGGCGGAGAGCCACAACGACCGCGCCATAGATGGGCCGCTGGATTTCGTCCGGTCCAATGTCATGGGTACGGCCGTCCTCCTGGAAGTCGCCCGGGCCTATTGGCGCACCCTGCCCGCCGATCGCAGGGCGGATTTCCGCTTCCATCATGTCTCAACGGATGAAGTTTTTGGTGCGCTTGGGGAGGACGGGGCCTTTACCGAAGACACCCCCTATGATCCCAACTCCCCCTATTCGGCGTCAAAGGCCGGGGCCGACCATCTGGTTCGGGCCTGGCACCGCACCTTCGGCTTGCCGGTGGTGGTGACCAACTGCGCCAATAATTACGGACCTTACCAGTTTCCCGAAAAGCTGATCCCCACCGTGGTCCTGCGGGCCATGGAGGGCAAGACCATCCCGGTCTATGGCGATGGACGTCAGGTTCGCGACTGGCTGCATGTGGACGATCACGCCGAGGCCCTGCTGACCGTCTTGCAAAGAGGCCGTCTGGGGGAGACCTATTGTGTCGGCGGCAACTCCAACCTGCGCAATATCGACGTCATCAAGATTCTCTGCGCCCATCTCGACAAGCTGGCCCCGGCCAATGGGCCCCATGCCGAGCGCATCACCTTTGTGGCCGACCGGCCCGGCCACGACTTCCGCTATGCCATCGACGCCTCCAAGCTGAAGGCCGAATTGGGCTGGGAGCCTAAGATCCCCCTGGCGGAGGGGCTGGAGGATACGGTGCGCTGGTATGTGGAAAATCGCCCCTGGTGGCAGGGCATCCGTGACCGGGGCTTCCAGTCCGAGCGTCTGGGGCTGGCAGGGGCCGAAACTACGCCAGCTTAACGCGCCGCCAACGGACTGCGCGCACGACCATACAGCAGATAGACCGCCACCCCGATCACATTCCAGATCAGGAAGAAGGTGATGGTCTTTCCCGCCAGACTGGAAAACAGGTAGAGGCACCCGGCGATCCCAGCCGGACCGACCAGCCCTATCCACGGGGTGGTGAAGGTTCTTTCTAGGGACGGGGCTGACCGGCGCAGGACCAAAACGGCGGCGATGGTGGCCATGAAGGCCGCCAGGGTTCCAGCATTGGCCAGGGCGGCGATTTCCGACAGGGGCATGATCCCGCCGATCACCGCTGAGATGATGCCGGTCAGCAGGGTCACCCGGGCCGGTACGCCCCGAGGATTCACGGTTGCCAGCCAGCGGGGCAGCAGGCCATCCCGGGCCATGGCAAAGAAGACCCGGCTCTGGCCGAACATGAAGACCATGATGACCGTAGGCATGGCGACCACGGCGGCTCCGGCGATAATGGCGGCAGGACCCGGCCGGCCCAACTCCCGTAAGACAAAGGCCAGGGGCTCCGGGCTTTTTGAGAAAACGTTATAGGGTGACGTCCCTAGGGCGCAGGCGGCGACCACCATATAGATCAGGGTGCAGAGCACCATGGACCCGACAATGCCGATGGTCAGGTCGCGGCTGGGATTCTTGGCCTCTTCAGCCGCCGTCGAGATCGCGTCAAAACCATAGAAGGCGAAGAAGATGATGGCCGCCGCCCCCATCATGCCGAACTTCTTTCCCGCCACCTCGTGCGCGCCATAGCCGAAAGGGGCGAAGGGGTGGAAATGGCTGGCGTCGAAGTGGGGCAGGGTCAGGGCGACAAACCCCGCCAAGGCGACCAGTTTAACGCAAACTAGAACGAAATTGACGGTTGCGCTTTCCTTTGTACCCACCAGCAGCAGGGCGGTGACCGCCAGGGAGATGAAAACGGCCGGCAGATTGACAATGCCCCCGGTGTCGGGTCCGGCCAGCAGGGCCTTGGGGATCGCCCAATGGGACTGTTCGATCAGGCCCCCGGCGTATCCCGACCAGCCCACGGACACGGCGCTGCACACCAGGGTGTATTCTAAGATCAGGCTCCAGCCGACGATCCAGGCCATCATCTCGCCCAGGCCGGCATAGGCATAGGCATAAGCGCTGCCCGATTGCGGCATAACACTGGCCATTTCGGCATAACAGAGGGCGGCGCAGGCGCAGACCGCACCCGCCACAGCGAAGGACAGGATCACCGCCGGACCCGCCAGACCTGCCGCAACTCCGGTGAGGGTGTAGATGCCTGTCCCGATAATCGCGCCGACCCCCAGGGCCATCAGATGCGGCCAGCTCAAGGTGGCCTTCAGACGGTGTTGGCCGTCTTCGTTGACATGGGGGGCAATCGCCTTGCGGCGGGTGAGGAAACTCATGGCGCGGTCCCAAAATTTCAGTAGCTAAGAATGACCTGGGTTCGACGTCCCGGGCAAGGTCCGTTAGCTTGGCGGCACCTGATGAGGATTTCCCATGCGCACAGCTCTGTTTGCAATGGTCTGGTTATGGCTGGCCGCCCCCGCCCTGGCGGATGACCGGGCGATCAACCACCTGGTCGCCGAGTATGAAGCCTACAGCCTCAAGGACGATCCATTCGCGGCCGGGCAACAAGGCGACCTTGCCGCCTTGGCGCGTTTGCCGGATGTCACCCCCGCTGCAGACCAGGCGCGGATCGCCGCGCTTTCAACCTTCAAGCACAACCTAGCCGCCATACCCGTAACGGGCCTGTCAGATGCGGCGCGCCTCAATCACGACTTCCTGGCCTGGACCTTGGACCGTCGGCTGGCCGGTCTGACCTTTGATGAGGCCCGTATGCCGTTCAATTCTGACGGCGGTTTCCATCAGACCCTGAATTATGTGGCGACCACAACGCCAATCCGGACCATGGCAGAGGCGAAGGCCTGGATCTCCCGACTGCGGGCCCTGCCGAAATTCTATGCTGACAATATCGCTAATGCCCGGCGCGGAATCGCCACCGGTTTCACCCAGCCCGAGTCCACCAACCGACAGGTCCTGGACCGCGCCCGAGCCCAGGCCGCAGCAGTGGTGGAAACCGATCCCTTGATGATCCCCCTGACCCATTTACCAGCCAGTATTGCTGATGCCGAAGACCTGCGGCATGAAGCTCTGTCGGTGATCACCGATCAGGTCCGCCCGGCCCAGCGGGCCTTTGTGACCTTTCTGGAACGGGAATACCTACCCGTCGGACGCCCGACCCTGGGCATTCGCAGCCTTCCCGGCGGAGAGGCGTATTACACCTGGCTGGTCGCCGACCACACCACCACGGACTTGACGCCAGATCAGATCCACCAGATCGGCCTCGCCGAGGTTGCCCGCATCCGCAAGGAGATGGACGGGGTTATCGCCGAGACCGGGTTCAAGGGCGATTTCAGAGCCTTTCAGGCCTATCTGCGCGGTGATCCGCAATTCTACGCCACCTCCCGGGAAGACCTGTTGGAAAAGGCTTCGCGGATCGCCAAGCGGATCGACAATGAACTGCCGAGCTGGTTTGCCACCCTGCCGCGTCTGACCTACGGCGTGCGTCCGGTGCCCGCTGATATTGAGGAAACCTACACCACAGGTCGTTATTTCGGCGGCAGTCCCGAGCAGGGGGTTTCGGGTGGCTATATGGTCAATACCTCCAAACTCGATCAGCGACCGCTTTACGAACTTCCAGCCCTGACCCTGCATGAAGCCGTCCCCGGCCACCATCTGCAGATCGCCCTGGGTCAGGAATTGCAGAGCGTTCCCAATTTTCGCCGAAATGCTGACATCACCGCCTTCACCGAAGGCTGGGGGCTTTATAGCGAGAAACTGGGTGGCGAAATGGGGATTTACCGCAACGCCTATGAGCGGTTCGGGCGGTTAAGCTACGAAATGTGGCGGGCCTGCCGCCTTGTTGCCGATACCGGCCTGCACTGGAAGGGTTGGAGCCTCGATCAGGCCCGGGCCTGTTTTGCCGACAATACCGCCTTGTCGCCCCTGAACATTGAGGTTGAGCTGGCTCGCTATGTGTCGTGGCCGGGCCAGGCCCTGGCTTACAAGATCGGCGAAATGAAAATTGTCGCCTTGCGGCAAACGGCCAAGGCGGCTCTTGGCGACAAGTTCGACATTCGTCGCTTTCACGACGCGGTCCTTCTGGCAGGTCCCCTGCCTCTGTCCTTGCTGGAGCAGAGGGTGAACCGGTGGATTGATGGGGAAAAAGCCCGCTAGAGTGCGTTCCGATAAGTGGGAACCGGTTATCGGACCGAAACGCACTCTAACATCTTGAATGA